>DATFQN010000096.1:0-2306 GCA_035264165.1 Gaiellaceae bacterium | reverse complement strand
ACCGGGTTCCTGCTCATCGATTCCTGGTTCTCGGAGGACGAGGGCGCGTTCCGGTCGGCGGTCGAGCACCTCATCCTGCCGACGATCGTGCTCGGCACCATCCCGCTCGCCGTCATCGCCCGCATGACGCGCTCGGCGATGCTCGAGGTGCTGGGCGAGGATTACATCCGCACCGCCCGCGCCAAGGGCCTGTCCCGCTTCCGGGTGATCTCGCTGCATGCCCTGCGCAACGCCCTGATCCCGGTCGTCACCGTGATCGGCCTCCAGGTCGGCGTGCTGTTCACCGGCGCCATCCTGACCGAGACGATCTTCTCCTGGCCGGGCGTCGGCAAGTGGCTGATCGAGGCGATCAACCGCCGCGACTACCCGGTGCTGCAGGGCGGCACGCTCCTGATCGGCGCCGTGGTCATGACCGTGAACCTGATCGTCGACCTCACCTACGGCCTGATCAACCCGCGCATCAGGCACACCCGATGACGGCCGAGGTCCTCGAAGCTCCCGCGGCGGTCGCGCCGACCGCCACCCCGCCGCATCCGATCCGCGAGTTCTGGAGCTATTTCTCGGCCAACCGCGGCGCCGTCGCCGGGCTCGTCATCATCGTCGCCGTGATGCTGACGGCGCTCCTCGCCGACGTGATCGCGCCGCACTCGCCGGTGCTCACCGACAGCTCCGCCTTCCTGCGGCCGCCGTTCTGGCAGGAGGGCGGCTCGCTGACCTACCCCCTCGGCACCGATGCGATCGGGCGCGACATCCTCTCGCGCCTCATCCACGGCGCGCGCCTGTCGCTCGTCATCGGCATCGCGGTCGTGGCGCTGTCGATCGCGGTCGGAATCGTGCTCGGGCTCGTCGCCGGCTTCGCCAAGGGCGTGACCGAGATCGCGATCATGCGCGCCATGGACATCATCCTGACGCTGCCGAGCCTGCTGCTCGCGATCGTCATCGTCGCGATCCTCGGGCCGGGCATCATGAACGCGATGCTCGCCGTCGCGCTCGTCATCCTGCCGCACTACGTGCGCATCACCCGCGCCGCCGTCATCGCCGAGACCTCGAAGGACTACGTCACCGCGGCCCGGGTCAGCGGCGCCGGCACGCTGCGGCTGATGTTCAAGGAGGTGCTGCCGAACTGCACCGCGCCGCTGATCGTGCAGGCCTCGCTCGGCGTCTCGACCGCGATCCTCGACGCGGCGGCGCTCGGCTTCCTCGGGCTCGGCGCGCAGCCGCCGGCGCCGGAATGGGGCACGATGCTCGCCGACGCGCGCGAGTTCGTGCTGCGCGCCTGGTGGGTCGTCACCCTCCCGGGCCTCGCCATCCTGATCACCGTGCTGGCGTTCAATCTCCTCGGCGACGGGCTGCGGGATGCGTTCGATCCGAAGCTGAAGCGCTGAGATCCGTGACGGGTCCCGATGGTCAGGCGAAGCGGGAAGGAGAAAGCCGATGATGTTCCGTCCTGGGCGGCCGGTCAGAAGCCCCAGCCCGACGAAAGCGGACGAGCTTTCGCGGACCGGCTCATGACGGAGCGGTATGGCAAAGGCCGGTTTGCCACGGGTCCGGGATCGGAACACAGTAAGCTCAGGAAATTCGGCGATCGTTCACGATGAGGGCGCCCCGATGAAAGTCTACGTTCTTCAGCACCTGCACGAGCTCGAGGACGGTTCGAGCGACGTCAAGTTGATCGGCATCTACGGAACCGAGCAGGATGCGATCGCCGCCCGCAAGCGGCTGAGCGCGGCTCCCGGGTTCAGAGACAGCCCGGAGGGTTTCGCGATCGACGCTTATGAGGTTGGCCAGGATCACTGGGTCGAGGGTTACGTGTCGGTGCCCGCTGGCTCGGAGAGCGCCGGCAAGCGCACGAAAGCAGCGTGAGGTTGCCGGAAGCCGCCGGATAGCGCCATCAGCCCTCCGGCTCGACCAGGGATCCCATGCCCCTCCTCGAGATCCAAAACCTCTCCGTCGAGTTCCCGACCTCGAGCGGGGTGCTGCGCGCCGTCGACGGCGTGAGCCTGACCCTCGACGAGGGCGAGATCCTCGGCGTCGTCGGCGAATCCGGCTCGGGCAAGAGCGTCACCATGCTGGCGCTGATGGGCCTCGTCGCCTATCCGGGCCGCGTCCAGGCCGACCGCCTCGCCTTCGCGGGCCGCGACCTCCTCGACATCTCGGACGGCGAACGGCGTCAGCTGACCGGCAAGGACGTCGCCATGATCTTCCAGGAGCCGACGACGAGCCTGAACCCGTGCTTCACGATCGAGTTCCAGCTCACCGAGACGCTCCGGCTGCACGAAGGCATGGACGGCAAGGCGGCGCGCCGG
>DATFQN010000095.1:0-50221 GCA_035264165.1 Gaiellaceae bacterium | reverse complement strand
GCGACGACGCCGGCTTCGCCGTGCGGGTTCTGGCGCGGCCCGTAGACGTTTCCGAGCCTCAGGACGACATGGGCGAGGTCTTGCGCCCGCGCCTCGGTCGCGACGAACGCCTCGGCGGCGAGCTTCGACGCGCCGTACGGTGAGAGCGGCTGGGGCACGAACGTCTCCGGCGTGGGGATCGGCGCCTCGTTGCCGTAGAGGGCTCCCCCGGTCGACGCGAAGAGAACGCGGGCTCCGAGCCCGGCGGCCGCCCGGCAGACGTTGAAGGTGCCGCGGACGTTCGACGCGAAGTCGAGCTCCGGGTCGGAGACGGAGACCGTGACGCTCGCCTGCGCGGCCAAGTGGCAGACGAGCTCCGCACCGAAGTCCGACAGAGCGGTACGCAGACGCTGCCCGTCGGCGACGTCGAGCTCCGCGAGTGCAGCGCTGGCCGGCACACGGTCGCGCGAGCCCGTAGAGAGGTCGTCGACGACGAGGACCTCGTCACCGCGCTCGACGAATGCATCCGCGACGTGCGAGCCGATGAACCCGGCTCCGCCGGTTACGACGACGCGCATCCTCAGGCGGGCGGTGGCTGGCAGGTCGGGCAGTACCAGGTGCCGCGGCCTGCGGCGCGGGTCTTCGCGATCGGCGTGCCGCAGCGAAAACACGGTTCGTCGGTGCGGCCGTAGACGCGCAGCTCCCCCTGCATCGACCCCCGGGCGCCCGTTGGCGTGCGGTAGTCACGCAGTGTCGTCCCCTGGCGCGCGATCCCGGCGCGGAGCGCATCCTTGATCCCGCGGTGGAGCCGTCGGATCTCGGCACGCGTGAGGCCGCCCGCGGGCGTCAGCGGATGGATTCGGGCCCGCCAGAGCGCTTCGTCCGCATAGATGTTTCCCATTCCGGCCGCGGCGCGCTGGTCGAGGATCGCGGCCTTGACCGGGGCACGGCGCCGCTTGAAGCGCTCGGCGAGCGCCTGGGTGGTGAAACTCCGTCCGAGCGGCTCCTCGCCGATCCGCTCCGTCAGATACGGCGCGTCCTCGCCCGGCTCCAGGAGAAGCCACGTGCCAAACCGGCGGACGTCGCGATACGTGACGTCCGACCCGTCGTCTAACCTGACAACAGCCCGCCGGTGCGGATCGTCCGGAAGCGCTCCGTTGCGGTGGTGCCCCAGTGACCCCGTCATCCGGAGGTGGATCAGGAGTACGCGACCGCTTCGAAACCGAAAAACCAAATACTTGCCGCGCCGCTCCAGCGAGTCGACGACCTCACCCCCAAGCTCAGCCGCGACCTCGTCTGGATCGAGCGGACGCGTCAGCCTCGGATCAGCGATCTCGACCCGCTCGAACCGCCGCCCCACGACCGCCGGCTCGAGGCTCGCGCGAACCGTCTCGACCTCCGGAAGCTCCGGCACGGCGCAAGCCTAGCCGGGAGCCTGCGCTACGAGAGCGTGTCGAGGATGACGCCGCGCATCGACGGTGCCTCGTTTGCGAGCTCGTACGCCGCGAGGACGTCGGTCGCCGCTGCCTCCGCGGAAGCCTCGTCGCGAGCGTGGACCTCGGCCAGCACCTCGCCGGCCTCGACCCAGTCCCCGCGCTTGCGCAGGCAGACGACGCCGACGGAATGGTCGATCTGGTCGTCCTTCGCGACGCGGCCTGCGCCGAGGCGCGTTGCCGCCAACCCGACGGCCAGCGCGCCGAGACGCGTGACGTAGCCGTCGCGCTCCGCAGCGACGGTGCGGACTACCGGCGCTGACGGCAGCGCGTCCTCAGAGGGGTCGCCGCCCTGGGCGCGGATCCAGCGCTCGTACGCCTCGAGGGCGCTGCCGTCCGCGAGCGCCGCCTCCGCGCGAGCACGCGCGTCGGCTTCCCCTGCGCCGTCGGAGAGGGTGACGAGGTGTGCGGCCGAGGCGACCGCGAGCTCCTGGAGGTCCGGCGGGCCCCCGCCGCGCAGCGTCGCGACGGCCTCGCGGATCTCGAGAGCGTTTCCGACGGCGTGCCCGAGCGGCTGGTCCATGTCGGTCAGCTCGCAGACGACCTTGCGCCCGGCCCGGCGGCCGAGCTCGAGCATCGCCTCGGCGAGGCCGCGGGCGTCGTCGAGCGACTTCATGAAGGCGCCGTCGCCTACCTTGACGTCGAGCACGATCGCGTCCGCGCCGGCGGCGATCTTCTTGGACATGATGCTGGCGGCGATCAGCGAGACGTTCTCGACCGTGGCCGTAACGTCGCGGAGGGCGTAGAGCTGCTTGTCGGCGGGGACGAGCTCGGCGGTCTGGCCGATCACGGCCAGCCCAATCTCGCGGACCTGCGCGACGAACTCGTCCCGCGAGAGCTCGACGCGAAAGCCCGAGATCGACTCGAGCTTGTCGAGCGTGCCGCCTGTGTGACCGAGCCCGCGCCCGCTCATCTTCCCGAACGGGATCCCGCATGCGGCAACGAGGGGGCCGACGACGAGCGACGCCTTGTCCCCGACTCCGCCTGTCGAGTGCTTGTCGGCGACGAGCCGGCCGAGCTCGGCCCGCAGGTCGATCGTCTCCCCGCTCTGGACCATCGCGTCCGTCAGGGCATACGTCTCGCGCGCTGAGAGGCCGCGGAAGTAGACGGCCATGCAGAACGCCGCGAGCTGGTAGTCCGGGATCGCGCCGCGGGTGAAGCCGAGAACGAGCTCGGAGAGCTCCTCGTCCGTCAGCTCGCCGCCGTCACGCTTGCGCTGGATCAGCTCGGCGGGACGGATCAAGGCTCGACGATCGGCTGACCGGGAAGCCCGCGGCGCGGCGCTTTCCCGCCCAGCCACGCGTTCACCGTCGAGCCGACGTCCGCGAACTCGCCTTCGTGCACCTGCCCGCCGGCATAGCGGCCCTCGACGTACGCCAGCAGTAGCGCGTGCTCGCGCGAGTGGTCCGTCGAGGGCGTCGTCGGGTCGCAGCCGTGGTCCGAGGTGAGGATGAGCAGATCGCCGCTCTGCAGCTGGTCGAGCAGGTCGGGAAGCCGACGGTCGAAGTCCTGGAGGCAGCGGTGGAAGTTGACCGGGTCGTTCCGGTGGCCCCAAAGCATGTCCGTCTCCACGAGGTTGACGAAGATCAGGCCCTCGTCGAGCTCGCGCAGCAGCTTCTCCGTCTGCGTGATCCCCTCGACGTTCGACTTCGTGGGGTGCGACTCGTCGATATCGACGCCGGCGAAGATGTCCCGGATCTTCCCGACCGAGTGCACCTTCTGGCCGGCATCGCGCACGAGCGACAGATAGTTCGGCTGCCGCGGCTTGAGCGACCAATCGTGGCGGTCCGGCGTTCGCACGTAGTGCCCGGGCTCACCCTCGAACGGTCTCGCGATCACCCGCCCCACGGCGTGCTTGCCGGTCAGGATGTCGCGGGCGGCCTCACAGCCGCGGTAGAGCTCGGCGAGCGGGATCGTGTCGACGTGCGCGGCGATCTGGAAGACGGAGTCGGCGGAGGTGTAGACGATCCATTTGCCGCTTCGCTGGTGCTCCTCGCCGAGCTCCTCGATGATCTCGGTGCCCGACGCCGCCTTGTTCCCGAGCACGCCGCGGCCCGTCCGGTGCATGAACGGATCGAGCACCTCGAAGGGGAAGCCGTGTGGGTAGGTCGGAAAGGGCTGGGCGGTGACCACCCCCATCAGCTCCCAGTGACCCGTCGTCGTGTCCTTGCCTCTGGAGCGCTCGAGCAGGCGGCCCGCGATCGCGGGGGCACCCGGCTGCGGCGGGCAACCCTCGAGCTCCTTCACGTTCCCGAGGCCGAACGCCTCGAGGTTGGGGAGGTCGAGGCCGCCGACGGCCTTGGCGACATTGCCGAGGGTGTCCGAGCCCTCGTCACCGTAGTCAGCGGCATCGGGTAACTCCCCCGCCCCCACGGCGTCGAGGACGATCACGCAGGCGCGTGGCATGTCGGCCTCCTAGGGACCTCGATGGATGCTTGCGTCGGGAGAACCAAGCCAGGCAAGGACGCAGGGAGCGTGCGGTCTAGTGAGCCCGGACCCGACTGAGGACGCCGCATGACGCCGCGTTCTCGCGGCGCAGGCGCCACCATAGGTCGCTGGGAGGCCCACCATGCCGGGGTATTCTAGGGTCGCCTTGGCTAACGTCCTCGGACTGATCGGCATGGTCATCTTCATCGTCGCGACGATCGCGCTCGCGGCCGGCGTCACGTGGCTCGTCGTCAAGATCACGCCGTCGGAGCCCAAGAAGAAGCCGGCGCCGGCCCCCGAGAGCTAGACCGGCGACAAGCGCAGGACGTCCTCGAGCGGCGTGTACTCGAGGCCGTGCGCCTCGGCGACAGCTTCGTACGTCACACGCCCGTCCAGCACGTTCACGCCGCGTGCCAACGCCGGATCTCGCTCGATCGCCATGCGAAGGCCGTGATCGGCGATGGCTTCCACGTACGGCAGCGTCGCGTTCGTCAGCGCCTTGGTCGAGGTAACGGGGACCGCGCCGGGCATGTTCGCGACGCAGTAGTGGATGACGCCGTCGACGACGAAGACCGGTTCCGAGTGTGTCGTCGGCCGTGAGGTCTCGACGCAGCCGCCCTGGTCGATCGCTACGTCCGCGATGACCGAGCCTTCGTTCATGCCCGTCACCATCTCCCGGCTGATCAGCTTCGGTGCCAACGCTCCCGGAATCAGGACCGCGCCGACGACGAGATCCGCGCGTGCAACCGACTCCTGGATCTGGAGGCTGGACGACATCAGCAACGTCACGCGCGCGCCCAACACCTCCTCGAGGTGCCGCATGCGGTCGATCGAGCGCTCGAGGATCGTCACCTTCGCACCGAGCCCGAGTGCGATCACCGCGGCGTTGTAGCCGACCATCCCGCCGCCGATCACCACGACCTCGCCGGGCGACACGCCCGGCACAGCGCCGAGGAGCAGGCCGCGCCCGCCCGCAGGCTTCTCCAGGAACGAGGCTCCAGCCTGGGCGGCCAGGCGCCCGGCGATCTCGCTCATGGGCGCGAGGAGCGGGAGCGCGCCGTCGTCCGTCTCGACCGTCTCGTACGCGACGCACGCGGCGCCACTCTCGATCAGGGCCCGCGTCAGGTCCTCGCTCGCGGCGAGGTGCAGGTACGTGAAGAGCACCTGCCCCTCGCGCAGACGCGCGTACTCCTCGGCCACCGGCTCCTTCACCTTCAGGACAAGGTCGGATTCCGCCCAGATGTCCTCCACGGAGACGATTCGTGTGCCGACGCGCTCGTACTCCGAGTCGGGGAAAGCGCTGCCCTCGCCCGCTCCGCGCTCGACCGCCACCGTATGGCCGCGGCGGGTCAGCTCGAGCGCGCCGGCCGGCGTCAGGGCGACCCGGTACTCGTCCGGCTTGATCTCCTTCGCGACGCCGACGTTCATGCGCGGCGGATTATTCCCGTTACGCCCCGGCCAGCCGCTCGACGTATCGCCGCTCCTCCGGCCCGAGCCACGGCGGCGACCCGGCCAGCGCGTTCTGGGCCGCGTGCAGTGGATTTCGCGTCCCGGGGATGACGACGTCGATCCGATCGTCAGAGAGCACCCACTTGAGCAGCGCCTGAGGCCACGTCTCGATCCCGAACTCGGCGAGCGGCTCGAGCTCGGCGGGGTCGGGCGGCCGCTCGAGGAGCTCGCCTTCGCCCAGCGGCCGCATGACGATCACTGCGAGGCCCAGCCCGTCGGCGAGCGGCAAGAGCTGGCGCTCGGCCGCGCGCTCGAGCGGATTCAACGGCAGCTGAACTGTCTGAAAGCTCCCGGTCTGCATCGCCTGTGCCAGCTCGTCGAAGGCGAGCGGACTGTAGTGCGTGACGCCGAGCCAATCGATCCGGCCTTCGCGCTGCGCCTGTTCGAGCCAGCCGAGGTGATCGCGCCAGCCGACGAGGTTGTGCACCTGCTCGACCTCGACTCGGCCGAACCAGCCGAGTTGATCCTCGAACTGGGCGCGACCCTGTTCCGCGGTCGGCGCCCAGATCTTGGTCGCCACCGTCGCCTGCTCGCGCCGGCCGTCGAGCGCCGCGGCGAGCGACCGCTGCGCATTGCCGTACATCGGCGAGGAGTCGAAAAGCCGTGCGTCGGAGGCGAAGGCGGCTCCGACGACGTCTCTCGCGAGCTCGTCGTCCCCGCCGAACGTGTTCCACGTGCCGAGCCCGACGACCGGGCCCAGCCTCCGTTTCTCCATCAAGCGGTCACGAGCTCGCGAGCGCGGCGGCCGGCCGCGAACGCCGTCATGAAGAAGTACGGATCGTCCTCGAGCCCGCGGCCCATGTGGGAGAGCGGAAGGCGCGCACAGTCCTCGTGCCAGCCTTCGACGTCGACCTCCTGCCGCGGCGTGAGCCATTCCGGCGCCCGCAGGCCTCGGGGCCAGGCGACGGTGACACCGTCGGCGAGCTCGAGGATCGAACGGGTGTGGTGAGAGACGCCCTGGTGGCGCTCGCGCTCATCCGCCTCCGAGTACCGGACCGCTAACACGGGAGCGCCGCCGAGCGCGCGCGCCACGTTGATCGCCTCGAGCGCCGCGAGACCGCCGTGCCCGAGAGCGCTCGCCGTCCCGATGATGCCCGGGCCGATCGAGCAGACGACGGCGTCGAAGCCCTGGCCGGCAGTCCACGCGAGGGCCGACGCCACCGTCACGGCCTGGACGTCGCCGTCCAGGCAGGGCGAGACCGCGACCGCGACGTCGAGCAGACGCCACTGCTTCAGGTCGCGGACGGTGTCGGAGAGGGACACGGGCAGCGCGCCCCCGCTGAGCTGGACGTACGCCGCCCGCAGGTGATGCCACCGTAGCCCCGCGCAGACCGGAGCAACCTGGCTGTGGAGCGAGCAGCAGACGACCGGCATCCCCCCCAGGCTCTCCGCGAGAGGCCCGTCCTCCTCCACGTGACGCGCCGCCGCCTGCAGCGGGGTGTACGGCAGGTTCATCACGTGCGCATCGGGCTCCGGCGCCCCGTCCAGTCCCCGCGTCAGGTTCAGGTAGAGGATGTCGAACCCGCCCGAGCCCAGGCCGAGCTCCCGGGCCTGGATGTTCACGATCACCTCGTCGCCGACCTCGACCGGCCCCGTGAGCCGAGGGTAAGCGATGCACGGCGAGCCGTCGACGACGAGCCGAACGAGCTCGTCGGTCGCCTCGGTGATTCGGGAGACCGTCCCGCGGCGGAGGCTAAGCCCCATCGCGGGCGACGTCGACGAGGGCAAGCGTGACGTCCACCATCCGCTCGAGATCGGTGACGGCGATGTGCTCGTCGGGCGTGTGGATCGCGGCCATGCCGTTCGCGATGTTGACGCACGGGCGGCCGCGCTCGTTGAAGACGTTGGCGTCGGCGCCGCCGCCGCCGAAGGCGAGCCGAGGCTGGAAGCCCTCTCGCTCGAGCGCGGCGCACGCGAGCTGCACCGGCAGATCGCTCCGCTGGAAGCGATAGCCCGTGTAGCTCTCGTCGACCGTCGTCTCGGCCTCGCACTGCTCGAACGCCGCAGCGAAGGTGATCGTCTCGAGCAGCTCCTTTACGAGCTCCGCGAGCTTCGCCTCGTCGTGGGAGCGGACGTCGATCGAGAAGGCGCAGCGGTCGGGAACGATGTTCCTCGCCGTCCCGCCCTCGATCAACCCGACACTCGCGGTCGTCTCGTCATCCAGGCGGCCGAGGCGGAAGTCGCTGATCGCGCGCGCCGCCGCGACGATCGCCGAACTGCCCTCCTCGGGCGCGATCCCGGCATGTGCCGCCTTCCCCCGCATCGTCACCTCGATCACCCGTGCGTGCGGCGCGCCCAGCATGACTTCACCGATCGGCGCCGCGTGGTCGTAGACGAAGCCCACCTGTCCGCGCAGCCGCCCCTCGTCGAAGGCCTTCGCGCCCTGGAGCCCAACCTCTTCCTTCGGCGTGAACAGCAGCTCGATGCCGGCGTGCGGCCGGTTCTCCGAGAGGATCAGCCTGGCCGCCTCGAGCATCGCCGCGACGGCGGCCTTGTTGTCGGCGCCGAGGATGGTGCCGCCGGCGTTGCGGACGACGCCGTCTTCGACCACGGGCTCGAGCGCTCCGGTCGGCTGCACGGTGTCGAGATGCGCGCAGAGGAAGATCGGGATTCCGCCGTTCGGCGACGTCGGCTCCAAGCGACAGAGCAGGTTGCCCGCATTGGCGTCGATCCGTGCGCCGGCATCGTCCTCGGTCACCTCGAGCCCGAGGTCTTCGAGGTACGCGCGGACCCGGTCCGCGACGTCGCGCTCGGCCCCGGGAGGGCTCGGGATCGCGGCCAGCTCCGTGAACAGGCCTACGACGTCGGGCGCCCAGCTCGGCATCGCCGAAGTATGCGCTGGACGCCGTTGGCCGGGGGAGTGTCAGCTGTCGGCGACGCTGTCGGGGAGGCCCTGGCCTCCGTGAGGGCGCCAGGGCCTCCTCCTGTCTGTGGCGCTCAGCGTGGCGCCTGGACTCGCTCGCCCTGACCGTGCTCGGGTGGTGCCGTCCCGCCCGAGTCGAATAGCAGGACGTGGCCGAGGGTGAAGAGGACGATCCAGGCCACCGCGACGACGACCACGATTCGGGCTGTGGTCGTCATTCGTAGGCCAACCTAACTACGCGGCCGTCCGGCAGGTAGCGCATTCGCATCATCAGCGTGTCGTGGTACTTCGGCCAGTAGCTCGGTACGGAGGCGCACTCGATCTCGACCCATGCCTGGACGTCCACCCAGCTCCATCCCGTTCCACCGGCGGTCTTCTGTGAAACGGGCGGGCTGGTGTTCCAGCAGAACGAGTCGTGGTGCGTCCGTACAGAACTGAGGCGGTAGCTGATCGTCGTGCCGAAGCGGGCGCACCAAGTCGTCAGGAGGTAAAGCCGTCGCGTGTACGTCAGCGTGCCCCTGGTGCGCCGTGACTCGCGCTGCCAGCATGTCCCCCGGGCGTCGCCCGAGAGCCAGCCGTAGTTAGCGCCGCCGCCATCGACTTCGCTACCCGAGGCCCAGGTGTTGTAGTCGTCCTCGGACGTGCCCCACGGATTGCCCAAGCAGCCGACGTCGCCGCCGGCGTCCACGTACCAGTCGCCGTCATTGTCCCAGCCGTCGCTACAAGCGGGCGGCGGTGGGGGCGGAGGCGGCGAAGGAGGAGGCGGCGGCGGCGGAGGCGGGCAGGCGTCGGCCCCGTCAGGTCCGGGGCAGATGATGGTTGGTGAAGTGGCGCCGGCGATGGATTCAGCGTTGATCGTCTCGGGAGGCTTACCGCCCGACGCGGCGGCCGCGCCGACCGCGACCGTCAACAAGGCCGGGAGCGCGCCCGCGACCGCCGCCATCATGATGAGTCGTTGTCTGAACATGCAACAGACGGTAGACCGGTTTTTCGCACCCGTGGGTCGCGGGTCCGTGCCGTCTGTGTAAACGCCGGCTAGGCGGGGACGCCGGTCCGCGCCGCGACGCCGGTGCGGGCGCGGGAGCGATCCAGCGCGGCGCCCACGAACTCGCGGAAGAGCGGCGTAGGCCGCGTCGGCCGCGACTTGAACTCCGGATGGAACTGGCTGGCGACGAACCACGGGTGGTCGGGCAGCTCGACGACCTCGACGAGGCGCCCTTCCTGGTACGTCCCCGACACGACGAGGCCCGCCTCCTCCAGCCGCGGTCGGAAGTGGTTGTTCACCTCGTAGCGATGGCGATGACGCTCAGCGACGACGGGCTCGCCGTACGCATCGCGCGTCCGCGTCCCCTCGATGAGCTCGACCGCCTGCGCGCCGAGCCGCATCGTGCCGCCGAGATCCTCGATCTCCTTCTGCTCGGGCAGCAGGTCGATCACGGGGTAGGGCGTCTCGGGGTCCATCTCCGTGGAGTTGGCGCCGGACAGGCCGACGACGTGCCGCGCGAACTCGGACACCGCCACGTGCATCCCCAGGCAGATGCCGAGGTACGGGATCCCCTGCTCGCGCGCGACGCGGCAGGCCATGATCTTCCCCTCCCAGCCCCGCGAGCCGAACCCCCCGGGGACGAGCACGCCGTCGACCTCGTCGAGCTCGGCCTCGAGCTCGTCGAGCGACGCGCCCTCCGCGTCGACCCAGCGGACGCGGACGCCGCAGCCGTGGTGGATGCCGGCGTGCTTGAGCGCCTCGTGCACCGAGAGATAGGCGTCATGGAGCTTCACGTACTTGCCCACGAGCCCGATCTCGACGGGCTCGCTGAGGCCCTTGATCCGCTTCGTCAGATCGTTCCATTCGCCGAGGTCGGCCTCCGCCGCCGGGAGGCTCAGCTTCTCGACCACGAGTGCGTCGAGACCCTCGGTCTGCAGCGCCGACGGGACGAGGTAGACGTCGGGAACGTCGCGGTTGACCACGACGGCGCGCGGCTCGATGTCCGCGAACATCGCGATCTTCTCGCGCAGATCGGGACTCAGGCCCTCCGTGGAGCGCGCCACGACGATGTCCGGGTGGATACCGATGCGGCGAAGCTCGTTGACGGAGTGCTGGGTCGGCTTCGTCTTCAGCTCGCCGGCGGAGTCCACGAACGGGACGTACGTGACGTGGATGTAGGCGACGTTCTCGGGCCCGGCCTCGCGCCGGAACTGGCGGATCGCCTCCAGGAACGGCAGCGACTCGATGTCGCCGACCGTGCCGCCGACCTCGCTGATCACCACGTCAGTGTCGGAGGCCTCGGCGACGCGCCGGATCCGCTCCTTGATCTCGTTCGTGATGTGCGGGATCACCTGGACCGTCGAGCCGAGGTACTCGCCCTTCCGCTCCTTCCGCAGCACCGAGTACCAGATCGATCCTGAGGTGTGATTCGCGTTCCGCGACAGGTTCTCGTCGACGAAGCGCTCGTAATGGCCGATGTCCAGGTCGGTCTCGGCGCCGTCCTCCGTGACGAAGACCTCGCCGTGCTGGAAGGGGCTCATCGTGCCCGGGTCGACGTTCAGGTACGGGTCGAACTTCTGCACCTGGACCTTCAGCCCGCGCGCCTTGAGCAGCCGCCCGAGCGACGCAGCGGTGATCCCCTTCCCGAGTGACGAGACGACCCCGCCCGTGACGAAGACGTACTTGGGCGGGTGCGGCTTCACTCGTATCGTCCCAGAGCGTCGAGCTGCGAGAGGCCGGGCGTGCGTTCGATCAGCTCGCCGAGCGATCGTCGTTCACCGAGGAGAGTGAGCCCGGCCAGCACTCCGATTGCCAGCCAGCGACCACGATCCGTGAGTCGACTCACGGACCTCAAGGCTAGCAGCGCCCCCAGAGCATTCGATCCGCAGTCACCCAGCATCGTCCTCTCGCGAAGATCGTAGGGAAGGAGCAGGACGGCGACGTCCAGCGGGGCTTCGACCGCGGCGGCACCGAGCAGGTACGCCTTCAGGGCGCGGCCCGGCCGCGTGTCAAGCTGGTTGAGGAAGTTCGCCGCGAGGCCGACGAGGAGCGCGCCGGAGAGCTTCCGAGTCGCCAGCAGGCCCGCGAATGGGATCGCCGCGAGCTTCAGCACGCCCGTCGTCGTTCCCGCGCGCAGGTGCGCGCGAAAGCCGCGCTCCGGCCCGCTCCAGAGATCGTCGGCGAGCCCCGCCGCGGCAGCCGCCACGACAGCGCGGTCCCGACCGAGCGCGACGAGGACTCCGACGAGCGGCAGGCGCAGCCCCCGGAAGTTCACGCCCTGCGGCCCACAGGCGAGCAGCGTGTCGACGAGTTGCCGGCCGCGATGGAGGAAGCCGACGGCGTCGCGGCGGGTTGTGCGATGTCGCAGCGGAAGCTCGAGCTCGGCGAGCCGCAGCTCGGCCCGCGCCGCATCGATCGCCGCGCCGACCTCGGGGCCGAAGCCGGCCGCCAGCGGGAAGCAGGCCGCCCGCGCGCGCTCTGAGAACGCCCGCTGGCCGGACAGGGGCTCGGCGGCGACAAACCCTGAGCGCGCGCGGACGAGCGCGCGGGCGGCCCGCTTCGCGATCCCGAAGCCCCCGCCCTGCCGCTCAGTGAAGACGGCGATCGCCAGATCGGCGTCCGCGTCGACCAGTGGTCGGAGATCCCCGTCGAGGTCGGCATCGGCGACGAGTAGCGCCCCCGCCGGCGCCTCGCGCTCGGCGAGGGTGAGCGCCTGCCCCTTCCCTCGGTGCGGGAGCCGCAGGACGCGGGCGCCGGCGCCCTCTGCGACCACCGCGGTGCCGTCGCGCGAACCGTCGTCCGCGACGATCACCTCCGCCTCGGGAAACGCCGCCCGCAGCGACTCGACGGTCTTCACGATGCGCTGCTCCTCGTCGCGCGCGGCGACGAGGATCGCCACGGGGCTAGCCACCCGGAGGCGGCGCGAGGCGGAGCGGCTCGATCGGCGGCACGACGCCGTCGGCGTCCGTGTTCAGGCCGTAGTGACCCTCTTCCCCGCCGGCGAGGAGCACCGCGAGCGCGCTGCGGCCCACCTGGGCGTCCACGGCGTCGACGCTGGAGAGGCCCCGCGCCCGGTAGACGGCGATGCGCTGTGGCTGCTGGTCTGTTCGCGCGACTCCGACCACGGGCACGCCGCTTGCATTCAGGCCGGCATAGACACCGGAGACGAGCCGATTCGTCGGCGCACCGTCGAGAGCCTCGGTCTGCGCGACCACGATCGCCTCCGCCTCGCGCTGGCTCGGCCCCTGGCTGTCCTGGACGATCACCGGCGCCAGGGCGTCCCAGTACGGTGTGTCCCCGGTCCCGGCGAACTCGCGTCCCAGGCGCCGGCCGACCTCCTCGAGAGTCGGATTGCCGTCGGACGGGATCCCGGCCGTCACGGCTGCGGCATCGATCGGTAGCTGGAGCGCCCGCATCCGAGCGAGCGGCGGCCCTGACGCGTCTGCCAGGGTCTGCACCAGGGCACTTCGGAGCTTCGAGTCGACCTGGCCGATGAAGAGCAGCGCTACGTGAATTCCCCGCAGACGCCCGTTCATGACGGCGGGATACGACTCCTCGATGTAGCGCGTCCCCGCCTCCTGCTGACGGCGGAGCAGATCGGCGCCGTTCCGCGACGCCTCGAGGTCGCGCTGCAGGTCTGAGATCCGCTGCTCGAGCAGCTGCCGGTCGCTCTCGGAGACGCTCGTCTGCGAGGCGATGCCGACGCCGACGAGGATCCCGATGATCAGCGCGAGGAAGACAGCCGCCAGCGAGGCGACGTGGTAGCGAAGGTCGAACAAGCCGCGGGAAGCCTAGAACCCTAAAAGCCCAAGAGATCGCGCAGGCGCAGTCCGAGCAGCTCGAACCACGAGCGCAGCTGGGGCGAGGCGACCACGGCAACGACGAGCGCGCCGAGGCCGGTGACGGCGAAGGCGACGAGCGGCCAGAGGCCGACGCGGCGGCTGACGAGGCGCGAGACACCCTTGGCGTCGATCAGGATCTCCCCCACCTTCAGCCGGGTGAGGAAGGTCGAGGACATGCCCGAGCGGTTGCGCTCGAGGAACTCGATCAAATTGAAGTGCGTGCCGACGGCGATGATCAGCTCGGCGCCTTTCTCGTAGGCCAGGAGCAGCGCGACGTCCTCGCTCGTCGCCGGCGCCGGGACGACGTGGTGGGAGAGTCCCAGCTCGCGCACCCTCTCGGCCCCTGGGGCCGCACCGTTTTCGTACGCGTGGACGACGAGCTCGCGCGCCGAGCGGAGGGCCCGGTCGGAAACGGAGTCCATGTCGCCGACGATCACGTCCGGCTTGTAGCCGGCCTCGAGCAGCGCGTCGGCGCCGCCGTCGACGGCCACGAGCACCGGGCGGAAGTCGCGGACGTAGGGCCGGACGATCCGCAGGTCGCGCTTGTGCCCGGGACCGCGCACGACGACCAGCGCATGACGGTCGCGGAAGCGGGTGTCGAGCGCCGGGAAGCCGATGCCTTCGGAGAGCAGCCTTCCTTCCTCCCGGAGGTAGCGCATCGTGTTCTCCGCGAACGTCTCGAGCGCCTCGGTCACGCGCCCCCGCTGGTCGCGGAGCGCGTCGGAGAGCTCGTCGGCGCGGAGCTCCTTCCCGGCGACGAGGCGCGTCCCGTTCCGGAAGAGGCCGGCGCCCCTGACGGTGAGGAGCTCGCCGTCGCTGACCTTCTCGAACAGATCCGCACCCGGCGCGTCGATCAGCCGCACGCCGCCGCGCACGAGGAGCAGCGGGCCGGGGTTCGGGAAGCGGCCCGTCTGGGAGTCGGAGACGTTGATCACGACCCGGACCCCAGCCTCGAGCAACTCTTCGGCGGAGACCCGGTCGAGATCCGCATGGTCGATGATCGCGATGTCGTCGGCCGAGAGGCGGCGGACGAGGTGCTTCGTCCGCCGGTCCAGTCGCGCCGGTCCTGTGTACTCGACGAAGCTCATCTGACGGTCGAGAGAAACTCTCGACCGCCGAGCATACGCTCTAGTTCTTCGCGCCGTTCGCCTTCGTCCAACGCCTCGATCCGGGTGTGCGTCGGGTCGCCGTCGACCTTCTCCACGCGGAGATGCCGATCCGCGATGCTGGCGATCTGCGGCAGGTGCGTGATCGTCACGACCTGACAGCGCTCACCCAGCCGGCGCAGCGTCTGCGCGACCGCGTGAGCGGTCTGGCCCCCGATGCCCGCGTCGATCTCGTCGAAGACGAGCGTCATCTTCCCGCCCGACGCGGCGGCGATCGCCAGCGCGATGCGAGAGAGCTCGCCCCCCGAGGCGGTCTCCGCGACGGGAGCGAACGGCAGGCCGGCGTTCGGCCGGATCAGGAACGAGGCGGTGTCGGTGCCCGTGGCGGAGGGCTCGCGCTCGCCGAGGTCGACGTGGAACTCGCCCTCGCCGAGACCGATGCCCTGGAGCTCCGTCGCAACGGCCTTGGCGAACGGCTTCGCCGCGGCGCGCCGTGCCATGCGCAGCTCTGCTGCGAGGTCGTCGGCGCGTGCCAGCGCCTGCTCGAGGGCCGCGGCGGCCTCGGCGGCGGGATCGGCACCGCCCTCACCTGCGTCGAGCTCCGCCTTGGCGTCCGCGGCGCGGGCGAGCAGCTGGTCATAGGTCTCGCAGCTGAAGCGGCGCTTCGCGGCGGCGATGCGGTCGAGCTCTCCTTCGACGTGCTCCAGCCCTCCCGGCTCGGCCTCGAGGCCGGCGAGGAAGGAGCGCAGCTCGGCGACGGTTTCTCTCAGCCGGACGGCGGATTCACGCAGCTCGCCGCCGGCCTGAGCGAGCTCCGGGGCGATGCGCTCGAGCGGCGCGATCGCGCGCTCGGCCTGCGCGGCGAGCCCCGTCGCGCCGTCGCCGTCCTCCGGGGCCAGCGCCTCGGCGGCGGCGGCCGCGCCCTCGGCGAGCTCGGTGACGTGCCGCAGCCGCTCCCGCTCGGCGAGCAGCTCGCCCTCGGTCGTCTCGGAGAAGCCCTCTGTGTCCTCGATGAGCGCTTGGAGCTCCGCGAGCCGCGCCTCCTCCGCCGCCGCGTCGCGGGTGATCGCCTCGTAGCGCTTGCGGGCGGCCGCGAGCTCGCGCCAGGCCGCGCGGAGCGCCGAGCGGCGCCTGAGTTGCTCGTCGCCGGCGAAGGAGTCGAGCACGTCGAGCTGGTAGCCGGGCCGCGCGAGCCGCCGCTGTTCGAACTGACCGGACATGCCGACGAGAAGCTCACCCGCGGCTGCGACGTCCTCACGCGCAGCCGCTCGGCCCCACGCGTACGCGCGCGTCCGCCCGTCGCCGAAGATCCGCCGCGCGAGCACGAGCCCAGGCTCGCCTTCGGGCCGAAGCTCTGCGAGCGACTCGAGCCCGTCCTCGTCGAGGAAGCCGTGGGGCACATCGAACTCCGCCTCGACATACGCCTCCTCCGCCCCCGGCCCGATGGCCTTCGCGTCACCCTTGGCGCCCAGCAGGAGCCCGATCCCCTGGGCCAGGATCGTCTTGCCGGCGCCCGTCTCGCCGGTGATCGCGTTCAGCCCGCCCGAGAGCTCGAGGTCGGCTTGGCGAATCAGGACCAGGTTCTCGATGTGCAGCCGCCTCAGCACCCGCGTGATCGTAGAGGCGGGTCCCGACGCTAAGGCCAGATGTGACTGTTTGGATGCAAATCCAGCCTGCCCCCGTCGTGGCACTCCTGCGAACGGTAGGAGGGGCGTATCCGCGGATACGCCGTCTTCCACGCCAGCTTCGCCAGATACCGGCCCTCCTCTGCCGTCCTCCCGAGAGCACGCGCGGCCCGATCGACGCGCTGGAGGCCCCAGCAGGTCGCTTTCTGCTCACTCCGGTAGCCGGAGACATGGACGGACTCGTGCGCCAGGACGTATGTCGACCACGCGAGCGCCTCGGGATGCCGCCACTGCTAAACGGGAGGGCGCGCGGTCACGAGAAGCTTCAGAACGGCGCATTCGTTCGGCGCCAGCTCCACGGCCCCGTCAAGCGTATAACCGCCCCAGGCGCCCTTCCAAAGCCGCTCGCGGCCGCGCCATGGATCGCGCCGAAGCCTCCAGTCGGAGGTCGACCAGCACCAGACGACGGAGTCACGTCTGCGCGCAAGAGAGTCGACCGCTCGCGACAAGGTCCGATCCGTGTGCGTCGCCCACCGCGGCGGGAAAGCGTCGGAGTGGGTCGTCACCGGCCTCGTCAGGAGTGCCTGTGCCCCGAGCAGCACGACAAGCCAAAGCGCGCCGATGAGGGCCAGCCGACGACGGCGGCTCAGGCTTCGCAGAGACACGCGCACGTCAGCCGCATCGGCACACAGGTTAGGCGCTCGATCCCCTAGATGGAACCGGCGCCGCGCCGCGATCAGGGTGCGGGGACGTCCGCCGCCTGGGAGGAGCCGGGGAGCTTCGAAGGACGAGTCGCAAGCACGGAACCGGCGAGGACGAGGACGAATCCGACCGCCATTCCGAGCGTGAACCGCTCGTCCAGCACCGTCACCCCGAGCACGGCGGCGACCGCGGGGTTGATGTACGTGATCACCGTGGCGCGCACCGAGCCGACCTCGGCGATCAGGGCAAAGAAGAGCAGGAACGCGAGCGCCGTGCAGACGACGGCGAGACCGAGGACGGAGAGGATCACCTTGCCGGAGGGCGTCCCGGCCGGAAGGTTGAACGCCGCGATGGGAACGAAGGCGACGGCGACGAGCGCGAGCGAGGCCGCGATCACGCCGAGCGCCGGGAGATCGGCGAGCCAGCGCTGGAGGACCACCGGCCCGACGGCGTAGCAGACGGAGACGAGGCCAACCTCGGCGATCGGGACGAGGCCCGCACCTTCGACGTTGACTCCGACGATCGCCGCGACGCCGACGACGCCGAGCACCAGCCCGAGCAGGCTCTCCGGGCCGAACCGCTCGCCGCCGGTCAAGGCGGCGATGACGACCCCGATCAGCGGCACGGCGGCGATCAGGAGCGCGGTGAGCGAGCTCGAGATCTCCTGCTCGGCGTCGTTCAGGAGCACCCACGGGATCGCGATCTCGATGGCGGCGAAGGCGAGAAGCGGCCGAGGGCGGCTGAACGCCGGCCGAAGCTCGCTCCGCGCGAAAGCGATCGGAAGCAGGAGCAGCGCGGCGATCGCGGTGCGGGCGAGCACGAGGGCCGACGGGCTCAGGTCGCGCACGGCGACGCGGATCAGGAGGTACGGAATCCCCCAGATGACGCACATGGCGCCGAAGAGGACGAGGCCTCGCCGACTCACTACGAGGCGAAGGTCTCGCGGTAGCGGCGGAAGAAGGTCGCCTCGGGAAGCGTTGCGAGGAGGCTCCGCTGCTCGGCAAGACGAACCGTGACCGAGTCGCCGGCGGACAGCGCGCCGATCTGGTGGCCGTCGGCGAGGACCGCGACCGCGACGTTCGCACTGAGGTTCGTAACCTGGAGATCGCGGGTCCGCGGCACGACGAGCGGCCGGGCGTGGAGCGAGTGGGGCGCCACGAACGTCATCGCCATCGCGTCGAGGCCCCAGACGAGCACGGGGCCGCCGTTGGAGAGGTTGTAGCCGGTCGAGCCCGATGGGGTGCTGCAGATCAGCCCGTCGCAGGGGACCGAACCGAGATCTTCACCGGCGATCGCCCACTGGAGCTCGACCATCCTCCCGGTCGCCGCGCTGGCGGCGACGACGTCGTTGACGGCCGGGTGTCGCTCTCCGCCGAGCTCTGCTTCCAGCGTCGGGAGCTCGACCGTGAAGAAGTCGCCGTCGAAGGCGCGGCGGACGCCGTCCTCCAGCTCCTCCCGGCGCACGCTCGTGAGGAAGCCCACCCGCCCGAAGTTGACGCCGAGCACGGGGACGTCTCTGCCCAGGAACCGCTTCAGCGCGCGGAGCATCGTCCCGTCGCCGCCGAGGACGATCGCCAGGTCGACGTCGTCGGCGCCCGTCAGCTCCACGCCAAGCTCGGCCGCGATCCGCTCGACCGTCGCGCGGGCCTCCGCGACCAGCTCGGGCCGCCCGTGGACGATGATCGTCGCACGCCTAATCGACGGCATCGGCGATCCAGTCGTCGAGCTCCGGGGTCAGCTCGGGTCGTTCGCGGTGGACGAGGTGAAGGAAGAACTCACGGTTCCCCTTGGGGCCCGGCAGGCCGGAGTCGGCGACGCCGATCGTGGCCGCGTCCAACTCGACGGCGGCCTCGGCGAGCTCGCGCAGGACGCGGCGGCGCACGTCGTTCGAGCGCACGACGCCGCCCTTGACCTCCATGCGGCCGGCCTCGAACTGCGGCTTGACGAGCACGACGGCCTCCCATCCCGCGACGGCGAGGCCGAGGACGGGCGGCAAGACCTGGCGCAGCGAGATGAACGAGACGTCGCACGTGATGAGCTCCGGCCCGTACGGCAGCTCGGTCAGGTGGCGGGCGTTGACGCCCTCCATCACCGTCACGCGGGGATCGTCCCTGAGGCGCTCGTGGAGCTGGGCGCGGCCGACGTCGAGCGCGATCACGTGCTCGGCGCCGCGCTGGAGCAGGACGTCGGTGAAGCCGCCGGTCGAGGAGCCGACGTCGAGTGCGCGGCGCCCCGCGGGATCGACGCCGAATGCCTCCAGCGCATGGTCGAGCTTCTCCCCGCCGCGGGAGACGAAGCGCGGGGGTTCGTTCAGCTCGAGCTCGACCGCGTCGTCGACCTGCTGTCCGGCCTTGTCGAAGCCGGGCACCCGGCCCGCCATCACGAGGGCCTGAGCCTGCGACCGCGACTCGGCCAGGCCGCGCTCGACGAGCAGCACGTCCAGCCGCTTCTTCATCGCGAGTAGGCTAGTGCTCGTGGGTCGCCCGCTGGCGGGGCGCATTGCGCGGCGGAGATTCGGCTGGATCCCGTCACACGCGCGTAACAGCACGCCGGATAGCGTGTCCCTAGGGGCACCCGAAGTGCCCCCGGGGGCAGTTGGGGCTACGCCGCTTCAGCGCGCAGCCCGGCCGGCTCGGCGCGCGCCGTCGCCGCCAGGAACATCAGCGCCACGAGCGTCATCCCCACGGCGGCCACGAAGTACACCGTCTGCAGGCCGAGGCCCGCAAGCGCGGGCCCAGCGAGCGCGTAGCCGATCGGGCCCGTCACCGACTCAGCGCTGACGAGGGCCGTCATCACCTTCGGCCGGAGGCTCACCGGAGTGCGCCGCGTGAGCACGGCGAGGAACGGGGCGTTGATCAACGGAATGAACAGCGCCGACGTGAAGAGAACGACTCCGACGCCCCATGCCGGCAAGTCGAGGACCAGCAGCCAGAGCGGCGCGACCATCACCACACAGGCGATGCCGGCGAGCCGCAAGGGCTCGAACCGCGCGACGGCTCGGTAGGCGATCCCGGCGCCGGCGAGCGCACCTGCGCCCCAGGAGGCCAGCAGCCAGCCGGCGATCTTCGGGTCCTCGTCGTAGCGGACGAACGCCAGCACTGGGAGGCTGGCGAAGACGAAGGGCAGGAGCAGCCCGAAGCCGAGGACGGCGACACCGCCGACTACAAGCAGCCGGTCACGCGCGATGTACTTCACACCGGCCAGGATCCCACTCGCCTCCTCCTCAGCGGCGACGGGCCGGCCGCGCGGCACGAGGAGGGCGACGACGGTGAAAGCGAAGAGGAACGTCGCGGCGTCGAGCCAGAGAACGTTCGCCGCACCGAGCCACGCGATGAAGACGCCGGCGACCGCGTTCCCGAGCAGCATCGTGAACCGCGTCGTTCCCTCGACCAGGCTGTTTGCCTGGGCGAGCAGCTGCTCGTCCTCTCCGACGATCTCCGGCAGGACGAGCCGCTGCGACGCGAAGTACGGCGCCGTGAAGACGCCCATCGCCGCCGTCAGCACGAGGATCAGCGGGTACGTCAGGAGCCCGGCGTGGTGCAGGACCGGCACCGCGGCGACAATCGGCGCACGCGCGAGGTCGCACGCGAGCATCGTCTGTCTCGCGCCGAAGCGCTGAACCACCGCGCCGCTCGGCACGCCGAGCAACGCCATCGGGACGAGCTCGGCGACGAACACGAAGCCCATCCGTGTCGGCGACCCGGTGGTGACCAGCACGAACCATGGCAGGGCAAGCCACGTCAGCCGCGTACCGATGGAGGAGACCGCCTCGGCGACGAGGAGCGCCCCGATAGGCCTGCTCCGAATCACGGGACTCGGGCGCTGACTTCCTCGACGAGCTCCTGGAGCACCGATGCGTCAGCGGGCAGCTCGAGCAGCCGCGCGCGGGTGGCGTCCTCCGCCTGCGCGGCAAGCGCGCGAGTTCGCTCCTCCCCCAGCTCCTCCGCATAGCCGTCGCGGTCGAGCAGGTCGTCGACGACCTGGTACAGGAAGCCGTAGTCGGCGCCGAAGGCCCGCCACGGCTCGTGCTCGTCCGCGGGAAGATGCGCCGCGAAGAGGCCGCATGCCACCGACGCCTCGAACAGCCGGCCCGTCTTGAGGCGGTTGAGCTCAGCCCGCTCGGGCGATCCTCCGTCGACGTCGAGGAACTGGCCGCCGATCATTCCCGACGTCGCCCGCGCGAGCTCCCGCGCGATCTCGTTCCCGGGGTAGCGGAGCGCGAGCGAGAAGGCCTCCGCCAGGAGCGCGTCTCCCGCCAGGATCGCGTGCGCCTCGCCGAAGCGGACATGGGCCGTCGGGCGGCCGCGCCGCTCCTCGTCGTCATCGAGCGCGGGCAGATCGTCGTGGACGAGCGAGAACGAGTGGACGAGCTCGAGCGCCGCGGCCGCGGGCAGCGCGACCTCGACGTCGCCGCCTGCGGCCTCCGCCGTGGCGAGGCAGAGCAGGGGGCGGATTCGCTTTCCACCGCCGGCGAGCGCGTAGCGCATCGCCTCGTCCAGCGCCCCCACCTCGCGCGCCAGCTCCAGCCCGTCGAGGTACTTCTCGACGCGGGCTCGGAGCTCGTCAGGCGTCAGCATCCGCCTGGCGCTTGGCCTGGGAGAGCGCGGCCTCGACCTCCTTGGCGAGCTCCGCCAGCTCGGTCAGCACCTCGATCGCCGTCTCTGGATCGCTCGTGCCCTCGAGGCGAGCGCGCTGCTGCTCGAGCCGCTCCATCAGCTCCTCGGCGCGCTGGAGCGAGTCCTCGGCGCTCACTACGCGGCCGCCTCCCGGGCGATCCGCCCGAGGATCCCGTTGACGAGCTTGCCCGCCTCGTCGGAGGCGTACCGTTTCGCGAGCCTCACGGCCTCGTCGATCGCCACTTCCGGCGGGACCTCGCCGCGGTCGAGCTCATAGATCCCGACCCGGAGCACGTTGCGCTCGAGCGCGCCGAGCCGCTCCGCCGGCCAGCCTTCGGTCACTTCGTCGATCCGGCGGTCGAGCTCGGGTGCGCTGGCCGCGACGCGCTCGGCAGTGTCGCGCGCGAATTCGTCGACATCGCCCTCGTAGGTCGACCCCAGCGGCTTTCCCGTCACGTCCCACTGGAAGAGCATGAACAGCGCGGCGCGCCGCGCCTCGCGCCTGCTGGTCACGCCTCGGCCTCCGCGAGGGCGGGAAGGGAGCCGGCCATGTCCTCCAGATACCGCGTCGAGTAGTTGCCGCGGGCGAAGCCCTCGCTGCGGATCACCTGCGAGGCGACGCCGATCGTCGTGGGCACGCCGATGACGTCGAACTCGTTCAGTGCGCGCACGCAGCGGGCGAGGGCGCGGTCGCGATCCGGGGCCCAGCTGACGACCTTGGCCAGCAGCGAGTCGTAGTAGGGCGGGATCTCCGCGCCCTCCTCGACGTATGTGTCGACGCGAACTCCGGGGCCGAGGGGGGGTCGGAACCTCGTGACGAGCCCGGGGAACGGCAGGAAGTCCCGCGCCGGATCCTCGGCGTTGACCCGGACCTCGATCGCGTGACCCTGACGCGGCGCGCGTCCGGTGAGCTCGAGCGGCTCGCCGCCCGCGATGCGCAGCTGCTCGTGGACCAGGTCGATGCCCGTGACGAGCTCGCTGACGGGGTGCTCCACCTGGAGCCGCGCGTTCAGCTCGATGAAGTAGAACGAGCCGTCCGCACCGAGGAGGAACTCGAACGTGCCGGCGTTCGTGTAGCCCAGGGCGCGCACCGCCTTCTCCGCCGTCGCCTCCATCTCCTCGCGCCGTGCGGGAGTCAGCGCCGGCGAGGGCGACTCCTCGATCAGCTTCTGGTGCCGCCGTTGGATCGAGCACTCACGCTCGCCGAGCGTCAGCACGCCGCCGTGCGTGTCTCCGAGCACCTGGATCTCGACATGGCGGGCGGGGTCGATCGCCTTCTCGAGATAGAGCCGTCCGTCGCCGAAGGACGCTTCCGCCTCCGCAGATGCCATGGCGAAGGCCGGCTCGAGGTCCTCGGGCTCGTCCACCAGCCGCATCCCCTTCCCGCCGCCACCCGCGGTCGCCTTCAGCAGCACCGGGAACCCCAGGTCGACGGCCGCGTTGCGCGCGTCGGGCCCGTCGAGCGGCGGCGTCCCCGGGACGAGCGGCACGCCCGCGGCGTGCATCTCGTCGCGCGCGGAGGCCTTGTCACCCATGCGCGCCATCACGTCGGGCGAGGGCCCGACGAAGACGAGGTCGTTGTCGGCGCACGCTTCGGCGAAGGCGGAGTTCTCGGCGACGAAGCCCCAGCCGGGATGGACGGCCTGGCAGCCGGTCGTCGTCGCGGCGGCGATCAGGGACGGGATCCGGAGGTAGCTGTCGGAGACCGGCGGCGGGCCGATGCAGACCGCCCGGTCCGCGAGCCGCACGTGGAGCGAGTCGCGGTCGGCCGTTGAGTAGACGGCGACTGCCTCGATGTCGAGCTCGTGGAGTGCGCGGATCACCCGGACGGCGACCTCGCCGCGGTTCGCGACCAGAACGCGGTTAAACGGCATCGAGCGGCCGCCCGAGCACCGGCTCGATCTCGAACAGGAGCTGTCCGAACTCGACGGGATCGCCGTTCCCGACGTGGATGCGGCGGACGATGCCGTCGAGGTCGGCCTTGATCTCGTTCATCAGCTTCATCGCCTCGAGGATGCAGAGCGTCTGGCCGTTTGCGACCGACGCGCCCTCCTCGACGAACGGCGGCGCTCCGGGCGACGGCGCCCGATAGAACGTCCCGACCATCGGCGCCTCGACGCGGATGAGGCCGTCCGTCGGAGGTTCCACGGGAAGGAGTGGCGCCACCAGGTCGTCGGGCGTCGGTGCCGACGGGGCCGGAGTGGGAGCCGCCGCGGGCTCGGGCTCCTCGCGGCGACGAACCGATACACGCACACCGGCCTCCTCGACAGTGATCTCCGCGACGCCGCTCTCCTGGACGACGCGGACGAGGTCCCGGATTCGCTCGGCGCGGCTCTGGTCGACAGCGCCGCCCACGAGGCGTTCCTCGCCGCTGGCTCGACCTCGCACGACGTGCAGCAGCGCTTCGGCCTCTTCGCCGAAGAGCGCGAGGAGAAGGACCTCCTCGTCGCTCGCGGCGAGACCGCGCGCCTCGTCTCGGATCTCGTCGAGAAGGGCGACATGCGGCTGTGCGTCGTCCTCGTCAGAGAGCAGCTCGACCGCTCGTTGCGCCACGGGGTCGAACTCGGCTGGCGGCGTGCCGAAGTCGCCGCGAAAGAGTGCGCGCAGCTCGTCGACCACGAATTGGTAGCGACTCGCGGAGAGGACGTGGATCAGCGCCTGGCTCCCGAGGATCTGGCCGATCGGCGCTGCGAGCGGCGGCCAGCCCGCCTCGGTGCGGATCCGCTCGAGCTCCGCGAGCACCTCGTCCAGCCGGTCGCCCGCCGACTGCGTGCGCAGGTGGGCGTCGAGGGCCGCGACCAGGCCCGCAGGCAGGTTGTGCGCGGCCGCGCGGACGGCGACGCGCGGCGCGAGCGGCGTCAGTGGCTCGTCTCCGATGTGCTCGTCGACCAGGTGCGCCGCGCGCCAGATCGCGGCGACGTCGACCTTGGGGTCGAGACCGAGGCCGGTCAGCGCGTCCGCCAGTCCCTCGCCGGCGACGCGATGGACGATCAAGGCGATTGGGTAGGTCGTGCAGGCGATGCGATCGGCGCCCGCGCGGGCCGCTTCCAGGGCGGCGGCGAGGGCGCTTCCTCCCGACCCCTGGCAGTAGATGCCGACGGGGAGGCCGCTGACGTCGGCGAGCACCGAAACGAGCTCGCTCGATCGGTGCGGCTCGAGCGAGCCGGAGGGATCGTGGAGCAGAACCCGCGCGGCGCCGAGGTCTGGAAGCTTCTTCGCCTGCTCGACGAGCGTGTCCGTCTCGCCCGTCGGCCCCAGGCTGTAGATCAAGCCCGCGTCGAACTCGCGGTCGGCCGAGGTGATCGCCTCGCCCGCCTCGCGGAGGTTGGAGACGTCGTTGAGCGGGTCGTGCAGGCGGAAGACGTCGATCCCGTTCTCCGCGGCCGTCATCACGAAGCGGCGGACGAAGTCGCCACCGACGGGGCGGGAGCCGACGAGGAAGCGGCCACGGAGCGCCATGCCGAGCGGCGTCTTGGTGCGCGCGCGAATGGCGCGGATCCGTTCCCAGGGGGACTCGACGCCGCGCCGGACCGCGCTGTCGAAGACGCCCCCGCCGGAGATCTCCAGCGCGGCAAAGCCTGCGTCGTCCAGGACCTCGGCGAGCTCCAGCGTCGACGCTGTAGGCACGCGGCCGGCCAGCGGCTCCTGGCTCAGCAGCCGGATGGTCGTGTCGACCAGGGCGGGCACGGCCCCGAGCCTAACGGTGAGGACGTTCGGTCGCCCCGAGCTGGGCGAACGCGTACAGCGTCAGATAGCCGGTCGAGAGCACGATCGTCAGCGCCACGGTCATCCCGACGGCGCGCGGGTACTCGAACGGGTCGACGAAGCTCTCCTGGATGTCGGTGAACAGGGCGCCCGGGCGGGTGAGGAGGTCCCAGCTGTTCCAGCGAAGAGACCGCCCGAGGTAGATCCCGAAGGAGCTCGCGGCGAGGCTGACGCCGACGAGGACCCAACTCCAGACCGGACCATAGGCCCGGCGGACGACGGCTTGCATCGCGAAGATCGAGAGGAAGGCAAGCAGCATCCCCGTCCAGGCGTACGAGCCGAAAAGGGCGATGTCGAACCACAGCGGCGCGTCGTCGCGCGAGCCGAGGTGGACGAAGTCGGTCAGCAGATACGGCGCATTCGGCAGGAAGAGGAGCCAGATCGCCGCGAGCGGCAGCAGGTGCGCGAGCTTCGTGCCGCGGCGTGCGCGGTCGTAGACCGTCACGGCCGCCATCAGCGGGATCCAAGCAAGGAAGAGGTTCCAGGGCAGGAAGTCGTACGCGCCGGCCTCGCCGTAGGCCCAGCGAGCGAGCAGCGCCGCGACGCACACAGCAGATGCGAGGGCGAGCGAAAAGAGCGCGAGGGCACGTCGATCCGACATGGCCGAAAAGCGTAGCCCGCTGCCCCGGCCCGAGCGTCTCGACGGGCCGTGTCGGCGTGCCAGGCACCCCGACACGGCCTACGCGGCCAGTTGCGCGTTGACGAACCGCTGGTACTCGAGCGCCGCGGTGACAGCCTCGCGCCCGAAGTGGTCCAGGAGCCACTCGGAGGCGAGCCACGTCGCCTGCTTGCGGCCGATCGTCGCGCCGTAGCTGCTCCACCGCCAGTCGCCGGCGTTGCGGCAGAGGCCGGCTCGCACCGGGTTCAGCGGGATGTAGCTCGCGACGGTCAGCAGGTGAACGTTGCAGCGGACGAGAACGGTGTGGAATCGCTTTTCGAAGACGTGCCCCGTGTAGTTGTGCTTGGCGTTGAACCAACGGGCGTAGACGCCGTTGAGCCAGCACATTCCGTCTGAGATGTCCGCCTCCGGCGTCCTCAGCAGCAGGTGGTAGTGATTCGGCATCTGGCAGTACGCGTAGATGAGCCAGCCCCGCTCGCGGACGACCGCCTCGAGCATGCGTTCGAACCTGGCGTAGTCGAGCACGTCTTCGAAGATCTCGAGCCGCCGGCTTCCTCTGGCGGTGACGTGGTAAACGAGATCGTCTGCTTGGACTCGCGGGGCTCGAGGCATCAGCTCGACGTTAACCGCGTCCGGACGGGCGCCAGCCGTTTCGGCGCACATGTGTCTCGCCTTTGTTGCCGTTTCGTGACGCGTCTGCGTGCCAGGCACGCAGACAACGGCCGGAAGGATCAGGCCCGCGAGATGTAGCGGCCGTCGCGCGGGTCGATTTTGATCCGGTCGCCCTGGTTCACGAACAGCGGCACCTGGACGACGGCCCCCGTCGCCAGCTTGGCCGGCTTGGTGACATTCGAGACGGTGTCGCCGCGGACGCCCGGCTCCGTCTCGGCCACGGTCAGCTCCACCGACGCAGCCATCTGGACGCCGGTCGCGCGCCCGTCGACCAGCAGAAGCTGCACCGAGCTCGAAGGTTCGAGGTAGTCCAGCGCGTCGGCTACCGACTCACGCGCGAGGCTGATCTGCTCGTAGCTCTGCTCGTCCATGAACACGACCTCGTCGCCGGAGTCGTAGAGGTACTGGACGTTCTTCGTCTCCGTGATCACGCGCGAGAACTTCTCCCCCGCCCGGAACGTCTTGTCGACGACCGAGCCCGAATCGAGGTTTTTCAGCTTCGTCCGGACGAACGCGCCGCCCTTCCCGGGCTTCACGTGCTGGAACTCGACGATGCGCCACGCCGAGCCATCGAGCTCGATGTGCATGCCGTTCTTGAACTGGTTGGTGCTGACTGTCTCGGCCACGGCGCGGCAGTCTAATCCGGTTTGGCAGCGTCGCCGTCGACGGCCTAGCCGACGGTCACGAGCTCCTTCGGAAACGTCGTGAGCACGCGGCACCCCTCCTCCGTGACGACGACGAGGTCCTCGATCCTCACGCCGCAGACGCCGCTCAGGTAGATCCCCGGTTCGACCGTCACGACGTTGCTCGCCGCCAGGACCTCGTCCGTCTCCGGACGCAGCGCGGGCGCCTCGTGAACGAGCAGGCCGATGCCGTGCCCGAGGCCGTGGCCGAAGCTCTCGCCGTAGCCGGCGTCCGCGATTACGGCCCGCGCCGCGGCGTCGACGTCGCGCCCCGCGGCTCCCGCCCGCACCGCGTCGACTCCGGCCTGTTGCGCCTGCCGCACGATCGCGTAGACCTCGCGCAGCGACGACGACACCTCGCCCACTGCGAACGTGCGCGTGCAGTCGGAGCAGTAGCCGTCGAGCTTCGCACCCGCATCGACGAGGACGAGCTCACCCTCCTCCACCACCCGGTCCCCCGGCAGCGCGTGCGGGCTGGCCGCCGTCGTCCCCGCTGCGATGTCGATCTCGAACGCCAGGTCGTCGGCGCCGCATTCGTGGAACAGCTGGTGCATCACCCAGACGAGCTCCTTCTCGGTCCGCCCGGCGAAGCGCTCCTCCGCGACCCGCTCGTACGTCCGGTTCGTGACCTCGGTCGCCCGGCGGATCGCGTCGAGCTCCTCCGGCTCCTTCACTGCCCGCAGCGACTCCACCAGCCCGCGCCGCGGCACCAGCTCGACTTCGCTCTCGCGCAGGAACTCGAAGTTCGCGTACGTCAGCGCGTCGGCCTCGAACGCCACGCGCGACGGCAGCCGCTCGGGGAGGTCCGAGTAGAGGTAACGCTTCGTCTCCTCGACCTCGATCCCCTTGAGCTCCCGGGCGCGCTCGGCGTAGCGGAAGTCGGTGAACAGGCGAACGCGCTCGTCCTCGACCAGCACCGCCGCGTTCGAGCTCTCGAACCCCGTCAGGTACCGCACGTTCACCGGAGCGCTCACGAGCAGCGGCTCCTCGAGCAGTTCCCGGAGCCGGTCTATCCGCGAGTCAGGAATTCCAGCGCCTCCCTGTACCCCTCCGGCCCCTTGCCGAGCACGCGGTGCACCGCGAGATCCGCCACCACCGAATGCCGCCGCCACTCCTCACGGTTGGCGATGTCCGACAGATGCACTTCGACCACCGGGCCCCGCGCCAGCTCCAGCGCGTCGTGGATCGCGTAGCTGTAGTGGGACCATGCTCCGGGGTTGACGACCAACGCGTCGGCCGTCTCGCCCAGCTCCTGACACCAACCCACGTACTCGCCCTCGCTGTTCGTCTGGCGGCAGAGCACATCGCAGCCCAGCTCCTGTCCCCAGGCGCGAATTTGATCCTCGAGCTGCGCCAGCGACAGCCGCCCGTAAACCCCCGGATCGCGGCGCTCGAGCAGGTTCAGGTTCACGCCGTTCAGGACGCCGACGAGCATCAGTCGGCGATCAACTCGTCCAAGGCGAGCCGCACGTCGCCGGGATCGACCTCGCGGACGACCGGCCTTCCGAGCTCCTCGAGCAGCACGAGGCGGATCTTGCCGTCCCGCGCCTTCTTGTCGCGCTGCAGTGCCGCCCACGCGCGCTCGCGGTCGACCCGGACCGGGTGGACGTCGAGCACGTCCGCCATGCCGAGGCCCGACAGCCTCAGCGCCGCGCTGAGCCCCAGCGCCACCGCCTCGCCGTGCGGCAGCTCGTAGTCCGACGCCGCCTCCAATGCGTGACCGAACGTGTGGCCGAGGTTGAGAATCTCACGGCGTCCCTTCTGCTCGTACGGGTCCGCGAGACAGATCGATGCCTTGAACGCCGCACAAGCACGGATCGTCTCCGCCTCCTCGAGCTCCCAGACGGAGCGGCCGGCGAGCAGCCCGATCTTGACGACCTCGGCGAGACCGTTGCGGCGCTCCTGCTCCGGCAATGTTGCGAGGAGGGCCGGATCGATCACAACCGCGTCCGGGTAGTGGAACGCGCCCACGAGGTTCTTGCCCTCGGGCAGGTCGACTGCCGTCTTGCCCCCGATCGCAGCGTCCACCTGGCCGACGAGCGTCGTCGGCACCGCGCTCCAGCGGACGCCGCGCATGTAGCTCGCCGCGACGAATCCGGCGAGGTCGGTCGTGGTGCCGCCACCGGCGGCGACGATCGTTCCGTCGCGCCCGATGCGCAGCTCGCGCCAGACCCGCTCGGCCTCCGCAAGAGTCTTCTCGCGGACCGCGATCGTCTGGTCGAGCCCGAAACCGTGGAGCTCGCGGACGCGCTCGTCGACGATCAGGACGTCGCCCGCAGGCTCGGCCACGCCGAAGCGAATCCCGAGCGCCGCCAGGACGACGTCGTCCGCGTCACGGGCTCTGGCGTCCGCTGCCTCCTCGTACAACACGCGCCGCCGCTCGTAGAGCGCACGGAACTCCTCCTCGTCCTGCGCGAGCGGCCGTGCGCTCCGCCGCACGCGCTCCCAGGCACGGCCGACTTCGACGTCGACGAGCACCGTGATGGCGTTCTCCTGCAGGGCCTTGCGGATGCCCGGCGTCTCCACCGCGCCGCCGCCGAGCGCCAGTACCGCTGGCCGCTCACGGCACAGCGCATGCACCGTCCTGCCGGCCTCGATCACGCGGAACCCGGCCTCGCCCTCCTCGCGGAAGAGCTCGGGGATCGAGCGCTGCAGCCCGCGCTCAATCTCGCGGTCGAGGTCGACGAACGGCCGGTCGATCCTGCTCGCGACGTCGAAACCCAGGGTCGACTTCCCCGCCCCCATGAAGCCGATGAGCGCGATGTGGCGGTCTAGCGCGGTTGCCACGGAATGCGATCGAGGTACGCGCGGTACGCGGCGACGAAGTCCCGGAGGGCATCGCCGCCGAACTTCTCCCGGGCCGCGCGAGCGAGCTCGAAGGCGACCGACGCCTCGGCCACGACGGACAGCGCCTCGACCGCGGCGGTGTCGCTGCGCTCCACCAGCGCCTCCCCCGCCTCGCCGCTCACGAGGTCGACCGAACGCAGCGGCCGCATCAGCGTCGGTAACGGCTTCATCGCCGCGCGGACGACGACCTCCTCCCCGTTCGAAACGCCGCCCTCGATGCCACCGGCGCGGTTCGTCTCACGACGCAGCCCGGGGAGGATCTCGTCATGAGCGTGTGAGCCGCGCAGCCCGGCGAGAGCGAACCCCTCGCCGATCTCGACGCCCTTCACCGCCTGGATGCCCATCAGCGCCGCCGCCAGCCGAGCATCGAGCCGCTCCTCCTTCGTCGCATAGGAACCGAGCCCCGGCGGGACACCACGAGCGCGAACCTCGACGATGCCGCCGACAGTATCCCGGTCCGCCTTCGCCTCGTCGACATCGCCCATCTCGACGATCGACCCCACGACCTCGACGCGGATCTCGGCGAGCAACGCCTTCCCGACCGCGCCCGCCGCGACCGTGATCGCGGTCTGCCGCGCACTCGCTCGCTCGAGCGTGTTGCGGATGTCCTCGTGCCCGAACTTCAGCGCGCCGGCCAGGTCCGCATGACCGGGACGCGGGAGCGTCACCGGTTTCGTCCCCTTGCCCTCCGGCTGCCCTTCCGGCGGCCACGGGCTCATCCCCCACGCCCAGTTCTTGTGGTCTCGGTTCTGCACGACGAGGATCAACGGCGTCCCGAGGGTGCGCCCGTGGCGGAGACCCGCGCGAACCTCGATCCTGTCCTGCTCGATCTGCTGGCGCGGGCTGCGCCCATAGCCCCGCTGCCGACGGGCGAGGTCGGCATCGATCGCGTCGCGGTCGAGGAGAAGCCCTGCCGGCAGCCCGATGAGAATCCCGGCGAGCGCGGGGCCGTGCGACTCACCCGCTGTCGTCAGGCTGAGCATGTGTCAAGCCTACGGCGCGCCGCATCACGTCGACCGGGGCGGGGACGCCGGTCCAGAGCTCGAAGGACGCTGCGCCCTGGGCGACGAGGACTTCCAAGCCGCCGACCACGCGCGCGCCCGCCTCGCGTGCAGCCATCGCGGTCGCCGAGTCCGGGTAGGGCAGGTCGATCAGCGTCTGATCCGCGCCGAGCCGCACGAGCACCTCGTCGCGCACCGGCGTTGCGTTGATGACGAGGTCGTAGTCGCCGACGACCGGCGGCCACTCCCCCCGCCGTGAGAAGACCTGCGCGTCAGGCAACGAATCGCGAAATGCAACCGCCGCTCCACCGTCGCCGACGATCGCGGGGCGCTCGAACTCGAGCCCGTCGAGGATGGCGGCGTCGGTGCTGACGGCGCGCAGCGGATCGAACACGAGCGTGTTTACCGAGGGGATCTCAGCCCCGACCAGCTGTGCAACGTCGAGCTTGAAAGGCGCCGTGAAGTTCGCCCCGGCGAACCCCAGGGCCTCGAGCCCCTTCAGCGCCGCCTCGACGTCCCCGTTCGCAACTTCGCACGCGACGTACGTCCAGTCGAGCCCGCGCGCCGCGAACGCGGCGTTCTGCATCCGCGGCGAGAGTGAGTGCGCGACCGGCGAGCCGACCAGCGCGACGAGGCGGTTCATTGGTACCCGTGCGCCGCCTTGTAGTTCTCGAACTCCTGCTCGGACGCCGTGAAGAAGTGGTGGACCTTGTCCGGCTTGCGGACGAAGAACAGGTAGTCGACCTTAGCCGGGTGCGCTGCGGCTTGCAGGGACGCAAGGCCCGGGTTCGCGATCGGCGTCGGAGGGAGGCCGGCGCGCTTGCGCGTGTTGTACGGGTTGCTCGCGTCCTCGAGCTGCGACACGCGCAGCGACTCGGTCGGCGGCACGTTCAGCCCGTAGCGGATCGTGGCGTCGATCCCGAGCACCATGCCCGCGTGCAGGCGGTTGTAGATCACCGCCGACACGAGCGGGCGCTCCTCCGGCGCCACGACCTCCTTCTCGATCATCGACGCGACGATCAGGACGTCGTACGCCGTCAGCTTCTTCGATCGTGCGTAGCGCATGTTGACCTGCGCCCAGTTCTTCGCGAACGTCGCGAGCTGGTGGTCGACGAGTTGGCGCGTCGTCGTGCGCTTGGTGAACTCGTACGTCGCCGGGAAGAGAAACCCCTCGAGGTTCGGCGGACGTCCCTGAGCAAGAAACGGCCGGGAGACGCGGGACGAGCCGTCCGTCAGGGCGAGATAGCGCGCCGGTGACAGCTTCGGAGTGACGTTGCGCTTGTCCTGCGCGATCTTGTTCACCTCGCCGATGCGCTCGGCCATCTGCGCGCGGGTGAATCCTTCGGGGAAGATGATCTTGAGCGGCTTCGGCGCGGGGGCCACGGGTGCGGGAGGCGGCGTGGCCTCCTCCTCGCCGGTGAGGACAGCCCACGCCGAGCCGACGAGCAGCACGACGAGGCCGCACACGAAGGCGATAGCCATTCCGCGCCGCACCATGATCCGCGTTCGCGACGGCCGCGAACGGTGGCGCCGGGGCGGCGGGGTTACGGTTGTCGGTTGCTGGACCATTCCAGGTAGCTGGTGAGCAGGTGAGCCGCCGCCCGGGCATCCTCGTCGCCACCCGGACCCGCAAGCGTCGTCGTGAAGCGCTCGTCGAACCGCTCCACTGGGACGCCGAGCATAGCCTCGAGCTTCTCGGCGAACCGTTCTGTCTCTTCCGCCTGGCTCCCGCGTTCCCCGCGAAGGGTGAGCGGCAAACCGACAACGACGCGCTCGACCCCCTCTGCGCGGACGAGCTCCGCGAGTTCCTTCATCCCCTCCTGGCTTGCAGCGCGCTCGACGATGCGAAGCGGGCGTGCAAGCGTCCCGGTCGGGTCCGAGACTGCGACGCCGGTGCGCGCGGCTCCGTAGTCCAGCGCGAGCACCTTCACTTCAGCGCGGATGCGATCTCGCTCTTCGCGACCTCGTAGGCGTCGGGGAGCCCGTCGGGGTTCCTGCCGCCGGCCTCAGCGAGGTCGGAACGGCCTCCCCCACCCCCGCCGATCTTCTGCGCCGCCTTCCGCGCAACCGCGACGGCGTCGAGCCCCTTGTCGACGAGCGAGCGGTCGAGGTTGACGACCAGGTAGGCCCGTCCCTCGTCGACGGATCCGAGGAGCACCGCGTCCGCCTGCTTCGACTGCCTGATCCGGTCCGAGAGATCCTTGAGGTCCGAGCCTTTCAGCGCCTCCACCTCCGCCACGACGATCCCGTTCGACTCGTCTCGGTACACGACTTCCGTCTCGGCCGACTGCTTCCGGCCCGCACCCTTTCGCAGCTGCTGGACCTCGCCGCGCAACCCTTCCGCCTCCTCGGCTCGGGCTCGCAGCCAGGACCATGCCTCGCCGGCCGTAACCGCCTCGATCCGTCGAGCGCCCGAGCCGACGGAGCCTTCGGAGAGGATCACGAACGGCCCGATCTCCGCGGTCGAGCGCACGTGGGTTCCGCCGCAGAGCTCGCGCGAGTAGCCGTCGATCTCGACCACCCGCACCTCATCGCCGTACTTCTCGCCGAAGAGCATCGTCGCGCCGAGCTTGCGCGCCTCCTCGATGGGCGTCACGAAGGTGCGCACCGGCAGGTTCTGGAAGACCTTCTCGTTGACGACGCGCTCGACCCCCTCGCGCTCCTCGGGCGTCAGTGCCTTGTCGTAGGTGAAGTCGAAGCGGAGCTTGTCCGGGCGCACGGCCGAGCCGGCCTGGCGCACCTGATCGCCGAGCACGTCGCGAAGCGCCTGGTGGAGGAGATGCGTGGCCGTGTGGTTCGCCATCGTCGGGAAGCGGACCGACCAGGGGACGACGGCGCGCACGCGGTCGCCCTCGGCGAAGCCCGACCCTTCGAACGCCAGCACCTGGTCCTCGCCGACGCGCGTGGCGCGAACGAGGTCAGCGCGGGCGCCGGTGCCCTCGTGCTCGATGTAGCCGAGATCTGAAACCTGGCCGCCCCCCTCCGGGTAGAACGGCGAGCGCTCGAGCTTGGCCTGGAACGTGCCGTCCTCGACCTCCTGGTAGGCGATGATCGCCGTGAGCACGTCGGTCGTCTCGTAGCCGGCGAACTCCGTCGGGCGGGCTCCGTCGAGCGAGCTCGCGACCTCCGCCGGCTTCGTCTTCGAACGCGCGCGCTGCTCCGCCATCAGACGCGTGAACTCCTCCTCGTCGACGGCGAGGCCGCGCTCGTGCGCCAGCTCGCGCGTCAGCTCAAGGGGGAAGCCGTAGGTGTCGTGGAGCTTGAACGCGTCGTCGCCCGAGATGCGGTCGCCGGAGGCGATCTCCTCGAAGAGGCCGATGCCGCGCTCGAGCGTCTGAGTGAACCGCTCCTCCTCGGCGCGGAGCGTCGAACCGATCTGCTCCCGATTTTCGTCGAGCTCGGGGTACCAGTACGACATCTGGTCGGCGACGATGTCGGCAATCCGCCAGAGGTCGCGCAGCCCGATCCCCTGCGCCTGCTGCACAGCGCGCCGGATCACGCGCCGAAGCACGTAGCCTCGCCCCTCGTTCGACGGCAGCACCCCGTCGGCGACCAGGAACGTCATGCCGCGCCCGTGGTCGGCGATGATCCGGTGCGCCTTCGCCGCCTTCTCCGAGCTCTGCCACGCGACGCCGCTCTCGACCTCGATCCAGTCCATGATCCGCTGGTAGCCGTCGGTCTCGTAGACGGAGATCACGCCCTGCTGGATCGAGGCGGTGCGCTCGAGCCCGAGACCGGTATCGATCACCGGCTTCGGGAGCGGCGTCAGCGTCCCGTCGGCGCCGAGGTCGAACTCCATGAAGACCAGGTTCCAGAACTCGAGGTAGCGCTCGCACGGGCAGCCCGGCCCGCATGTTGGACGGCCGCAAGAGAATTCCTCGCCCCGGTCGTAGTACATCTCGGAGCACGGCCCGCATGGCCCCGTGTCCCCCGCCTGCCAGAAGTTCTCGCTCCGCGGCAGCCCGACGATCCGCTCGCGCGGCTGGCCGACGTTCTTCCACGCCGCGACGGCGACTTCGTCCTCGCCGAGCCCGAGCTCCGGGTCGCCAGCGAAGACGCTGACCCAGAGGCGCTCGGTGTCGATCTTCAAGTGCTCGAAGAGGAACTCCCACGCGAGCTCGACGGCGCCCTCCTTGAAGTACTCGCCGATCGAGAAGTTGCCGAGCATCTCGAAGAACGAGAGGTGGTAGCCGTCGAGGCCGACCTCGTCGATGTCGGTAGTCCGGAAGCACTTCTGGTAGGTGGTGAGCAGCGTCGCCGGCGGCGGCTTCTGGCCGAGGAAATACGGCTTCAGCGGCTGCATGCCGGCACTGATCAGGAGCGTCGAGGTGTCCTCCGGGGGCGGGATCAGCGCAGCCGAGGGCAGGCGCAGATGGCCCTTCGACTCGAAGTACTGGAGGTAGCCCTCGCGGATTTCCGGCGTCGTCCGCATGAGAGCGATTCTAGGTGCGACCCCCGGTCAGACCCGGTGCACTTCCGACACAGAGACGCGCGTCGAACCTCGATACGATCGCATCGGGGAGGAGGTTGGGTGTGCCTTAACCAGCGGCGGCCCAGCCGCCACAACGCCGCGGTTACGCGACCTCGGATTCCTCGGCGATTTCCTCGCGGATCTTCTCCAGCGAGCGCCTGATCAGCCGCGAGACGTGCATCTGCGAGATCCCGATCTGCTCGGCGATCTGCGATTGCGTCAAGCCTCGGAAGAAACGCAAGTGCAGGATCCGCCGCTCGCGCTGGTCCAGCACCTTGAACCCCGGCGCGAGCACGGCGCGGTCCTCGGAGATCTCGTACTCGTGCTCGTCGGTGCCGAGTGACTCGAGCGGATCGAGCTCGCCGTCCTCGTCCGGGCTCGCGCCGGTCGACAGCGAGACCGACGAGTACGCCCGTCCGCTCTCGAGCGCCTCGAGCACCTCTTCCTCCTCGACTCCCGCGGCCTCGGCGAGCTCGGGGATCGTCGGCGACCGGCCGAGCTGCACGGTCAGCTGCTCGATCAGCTTCGAGACCTGGACGTTCAGCTCCTGGAGGCCGCGCGGCACTCGCACCGACCAGCCCTTGTCCCGGAAATGCCGCTTGATCTCGCCGATGATGTTCGGGGTTGCATAGGTCGTGAGCTCGACGCCACGGTCGAGGTCGAAGCGGTCGATCGCCTTGATCAACCCGATCGCCCCGATCTGGACGAGGTCGTCCAGCTGCTCGCCGCGGTACGAGTACCGACGCGCCAGGGAACGGACGAGCGACATGTAGCGCTCGATCAACTGCTCGCGCGCCTGGAGGTCGCCCTCCTCGTGATAGCGCCGCAGCAGGACCTTGTCGTCGTTCGCCATCAGCTCGTGCGCTCGACTCGCTTGCGCAGCTCGATCCACGTGCCGTCCTCGCGGTCCTCGACGTCATACGCGTCGACGACGGCGTCGAGCAGCCGCCGCAGGGACATCGACTCGCCGACCTCTCCCTCGAGCTCGGCCCGGACGCCCTTGCCACCGAACGGGCCGACGCTCGCGTGCAGCTCGCTGTCGGCGACGTCGAGCGCGACCGTGATCTCCTCCGCGCCGTCGCGGCGCTCGAGCAGCCCGTCGAGCGCGAGCTCGAGGTCCTCGAGGTGTTCGACGGTGATCTCCAGCCGTGCGGCGAGGCCGCCGAGCACGAGGCGCGCGACGCCGAAGAAGGAACGCTCCCTCGGCAGCGTGAGGGTGATGTGATCGGTCATGGTTGCGGCGTCCACTCCCAGAACGGCGATGGGAGCATTGGCGGTGCGCTACTAAGCGCTCGAGGACGTTACCCGCCCTGCCCCGACGACAACGTCTCGTTCGTACAGAACGGCCGCCTGACCCGTCGCGACGGCATACGCGGGCTCGTCCAGCTCGACGCGGAAGCCGCGCGAACGCAGCGTCACCGACGCCGGCACGGCCGGCGAGCGGTAGCGAAGCTTGACGTCCGCCCGATCGACGTCCACGAAGAGCTTGCCCTCGGCGTGGACGGTGCGGCGGGCGAGTGACTCCCGCGGCCCGACGATGACGCGGTTCGTCGTCGGGAGGGTCTTGAGCGCGTAGACGGGGCTGCCCGTTGCGACTCCGAGGCCCTTCCTCTGACCCGGCGTGAAGCCCCAGAACCCGTCATGCGCGCCGAGGACGGCGCCGTGCTCGTCGACGACCTCGCCCGAGGCCGGTGCGAGACCGCGTCGGGCGAGGAAGGCGCGGTAGTCGTCACCCCCGAGGAAGCACGCCTCCTGGCTTTCGGTTCGCCCCGCCACGGCCAAGCCCGCGGCCACCGCCTCGCTTCGCGTCGCTTCCTTCGTCTGCTCCCCAAGCGGGAACCAGATGCGGTCGAGGACGCGCGGGTCGAGCCGCGCGAGCATGTAGGACTGGTCCTTCGACGGGTCGAGCCCGCGAGAAAGCAGCCGCCGCCCTCGATGGTCCTCGGTCCGCGCGTAGTGGCCAGTCGCGAGCCGCGCGGCACCCGCGCGGCGAGCGAACGCGAGCAGGCGACCGAACCGGAAGAACCCGTTGCAGCTGATGCATGGATTCGGCGTCTGGCCCCGCTCGTAGCCGCGGACGAATGGCTCGACGATCGCGCGCAGGAAGTCCTCACGCGCGTCGAGCGTGACGTGCGGAATGCCGAGGCTATGGCACGTCCGCCGCGCCGCCAGGACCGACTCCGGCGAGCAGCAGGCGCGTTCGAGGTCCGGCGCTTCCGGATCGATCCAGAGGCGCAGTGTGACTCCGATTGCCTTCGGGCCGGCGCGAAGCAGGGCAACGGCGCTGTCGACGCCCCCGCTCATCGCGACTGCGACCCGGTCGGGATCCCGGCGCGCGCGGAAGATCGGGCCGATCGCGTTCGCCAGTGCGTCCACGGCGAGCTCGTCGCCGCCGACGGCCGCCGCTTCGAGCAGCGTCAGGCCGTCGAGTCGCCCCTCGAGCCCCTCTGCATCCGCCCTCACGATCCGATCGCGGTCGACCTCCAGGCGGACGAGCCGCCAGTCGTCACCCCGGGACGCATCTCCGACGACTTCGATCACCGAGTCACCGTAGCCAGAAACTCGAAAGGCCCGCGTGAGCGGGCCTTTCGAATCTTTGCTCCACCCTGCCGATGTCGCCGCACCTAGCGAACCTGGACAAGCCAGGTGGGTGCCCAGCCGCCCCGGGTTCTGAGGCCCGGGCCGGACTCGAGCTCCCTTCGCGTGTGTGTTGGTTCACGTTTTGGCGCGACGCCACGCACAGGGTCGAGCACGTCTCACTGTAGACGCTTACTTCGGCGATGCGAAGCGCCAGCGGATCGTCGTCGGGTCGCCGACGCCAAGCCTGCGTGCAAGCGCCTCGGTCAGGCCGAACTGGACGTTCGAGTCGCCGGGGCCGCGAGCAAGCACCTGCGTGAGGACGACGGTGTCGCCACGTGCGACGTAGATCTTCGCGCCGCAGACGAGCACCGGGTGCGAAACGCCGAGCGTCTCGCGCTCGAGCACGTGCCCGCAGGCGGTCGGCCGCCCGTACGCCCTGGGCGACTCCGGTCCCGCGAGCGCGCGATACCAGCCTCCGCCAGGCGCCGGAACGGCCCGCGGCAGGTCGCCAGAGCCGCGGGCGTCGCTGACTCGATGACCGACGGCGAGCGCGACGACGGCGCCGAGCAGCGTCACCGCCCCGAGCAGGATCGCGCGTTGTGCGAGCACCGCACTCACGGCGTCGCTGCCGGCTCCGGAAGTCGGGCGAGCAGTGGTCCGAACGACTCGCGCACGAGCCCGTCGAACTCGAGCGGTAGGTCACCGTCGGCGTTGGCGAACTGGCGCAGGTGGATGAGGAGGGCGCTCCACTCCTGGTGGCGTTCGTCGTCCGCCGCCTCGCGGACCGCGCGCTGGAGCTCCCACAGGTTCCACTCGCGCGGCGGCCCCGCGACCAGCGGGACGGGCTCCGGCTCCGGCTCCGGCGGTGGTGGTGGCGGCGGTGGCGGAGGAGCCGCCTCGGACGCGTGCTTGGACTTCGGCCGCGCTTTCGGCGCCTCTCGCGGGCGCGGCGGAGAAGCGCTCGCCAGAATGGCGCGCGCACTTCGTTCGCTGACCGTCGCCTCGCGCTCCGGTTCGCGCTCGCGCTTCGGCTCCTCGTTCGCAGCGGGAGCCGGCGGGAGCTCGACGCGTTCGACGTGCGGAGGCGGCATCGCCGGCGGCTCCAGCTCTTCGCGCTTCCTCGCGCGCCGCGCCTCCTTCGCGCTCGCCCGTTCGAGCAGGGCAACGAGCACCGAGGCGGTCAAGATGACGACGCCGATGACGATCGGGTCGAACCGCGCCAGTCCGAGCCCGAGCGCAACGAGCACCAGGAAAGCCGCCTCCGCGGCGAAGCGGATTCTGGCCGAGGGCATTAGGCGCCTTCCCCCCTCGGCGTCCGGCTCCGTCGCCAGAAGCGCCGGCGCGGAGGCTTGTCAGGCGCCCGCACCTCGGTCACCTCCGGCGGCGGCTCGTCCGCGACCGTCGCCGTGCGGCGCTGAAGCACCGGGAAGCGCGGCCCCTCTGCCCAGACCGCGAGCTCGAAGAGGCAAATCAGCAGCCACGCGAGCGCCATGACCGTGACGATCGCCGCAGCGCTCAACTCGGCGATGCCCGCTCCGACCGCGAGCGCGATCAGGAACGCGACCTCGACCGCAAACCTCGGCCCAAGCGCCTGCACTATGCGAACAGGCTAACTGGCGGTTGGGCCATTCCTCTCCGGCTCTGGCTCGTCGTCCGCCTCGGCGGAAGGAGGCTCTTCGGCCTCCGGCTCGGGCGCCGCGGCGACGGGCTCGGGCCGTGTCGGCAAGTCCTGAGGTCGGGGCTGCTTCGACCTCTTGGTTCGCCGCCTGGACGATCGCGTCGGAGACGCCGGAGAGAGCCTCGTCGCCGAGACCCGCAGCTGCGAGCAGCTGCTCCGCGCCCTGCTGAGCGCGCGACATGATCGCGTGGGCCTGCGCGCGGGCCCACTCGAGCGTCTGCTCGAGCTCGGCCCGGGCGGCGTTCGTGAGCTCCGTCGCCTGGTGACGCGACTGCTCGAGAAGCCGCGCCCCGCGGGCCTCGGCTTCGCGCAGCTCCTGCGTCGCCTGGCGTTCGCATCGGCGAGGAGCTGGCGGGCGTCGTTACGCGCCGCGTTGACGATCTCTGCGCGCTGGCGCTCGCTCTCCTGCCGGAACCTCTCGATCTCGCCCTCCCGCTTCCCGAGGTCGGTCTGCCTGTGCCGCACCTCTTGCTCGGTGCGCCCCAGCTGCGCCGCGGACGCGCGCTGCGCGTCGCGCTCGAGCACGTCGGCGAATTCGCAGCTTCGCGAATCAGGTGCAGCGCATCCATGCGGACGGCGTGGCCGGTCGGATCGACCTGCGCGCCCTGCCCGGCGGCCTGGAGAACCCTCAACTGCGCCTGCAGCTGAACGACGTGACGGCGAAACGCCTAGGGGCCGACCGGGAGGTTCTCAACCCGCGGTAGCGAGGCGATCGCCGTCTGCGCGCGCTCTTCTTGGGCCATGGATTCCTCTCTGTTCGCCGCGGGACGCGTAAACCTGCCGAAAGTATGCAGGTTTAGTCGGCCGATTTCGCCTCGGGCCTTAATCGAAGCCCGAGCTCCGCCAGCTGCTCGTCGGCAACCTCGGTGGGCGCGCCGCTCATCGGGTCGAGACCCGCCTGGTTCTTGGGGAAGGCGAGGGTATCCCGGATGTACGGCTCGTCGAGCAGCGCCATCGTCAGCCGGTCGATGCCCGACGCGATGCCGCCGTGGGGCGGCGCGCCCATCGCGAGCGCGTCGAGGAGGAAGCCGAACTTCGCGCGCTGTTCCTCCGACGAGATGCCGAGGAAGTCGAACAGGCGAGCCTGGAGCTCGGGCTCGTGGATCCGGATCGAGCCGCCGGCGAGCTCGATCCCGTTGCCGACGAGGTCGTAGGCAACGGCGCTCGCGGCGGCAGGATCGCTGTCCAGCAGAGGCAGGCTCTCGTCGGTCGGGCGCGTGAACGGGTGGTGCTGGGCCGTCCAGCGGCTCTCCTCCTCGCTCCACTCGAGCAGAGGCATCGGCGTCACCCACAGGAACTCCCACGCGTCGCGGTCGATGAGGTCGAGCTCGCGGCCGAGATGGAGCCGCAGGAGGCCGAGCACCTTGCTGGCGAGCTTTGGCGTATCAGCGACGAGGAGGGCGGTCGTAGCGGGCTCGCGGAACGACTCGAGCTCCTCCTCCGACAGGAACTTCGCGATCGGCGACGAGACCTCGCCGTCCTCGCGGAAGACGATGTAGGCGAGCCCCTTGGCGCCCCAGGGCTTGGCCATGTCCTCGAGCTTCTGGATCTCCGCGCGCGAGAGCTCCCGCGGCACCTGGAGGTAGCGCACGGCCTCCGCGTTCGCGAAGACGCCGAACTCAGAGCCCCGCGTCAGCTCGGTCGCGTCCTGGATCTCGAGCCCGAAGCGCAGGTCGGGCTTGTCGGAGCCGTAGCGAAGTTCGGCCTCCTGCCAGGACATCCGGCGGAAGGGCGTCTCGAGCTCGACGCCGATCGTCTCCCGCCAGATGCGCGTGACGATGCGCTCCATCAGGGCGAAGATCACCTCCGGGTCCGGGAACGCGGTCTCGACGTCGAGCTGGGTCAGCTCCTGGAGCCGGTCCGCTCGGAGATCCTCGTCGCGGAAGCAGCGCGCGATCTGGTAGTAGCGCTCGAACCCGGAGATCACGAGCAGCTGTTTGTAGATCTGCGGGGACTGCGGGAGCGCGAAGAACTTGCCCTGTTGGAGGCGCGTCGGGAGGAGGAAGTCGCGCGCCCCCTCGGGCGTGGGCTTCCCCATGATCGGCGTCTCGATGTCGACGAAGCCGTCGGCCTCCATCTCCTCGCGGATGATCGAGACGAGCTTGGCGCGCGTGCGGATGTTCCGCTGCAGCCGGTCGCGGCGGAGGTCGAGCCAGCGGTATCGGTAGCGGAGCGTCTCGTCGACGTTCTCCTCGTCGAGCTGGAACGGGAGCGGCGTCGAGCGGGAGACGACGCGGAGCTCGTCGACCTGCACCTCGACCTCGCCGGTCGGCAGCTTCCGGTTGACCGCCTCCCGCGCCCGAGCGACGACCTCGCCGCGGGCCTGGAGCACCCACTCGTTGCGGATGTCGTGGGCGGTCTCCGCCGCTTCGGGAGCGCGCTCGGGATTGATCACGAGCTGCGCGACGCCCGTCTGGTCGCGGAGGTCGATGAAGATCAGCCCGCCGTGGTCGCGGCGGCGGGCGACCCAGCCGGCGAGGGTGACGGTCGTGCCCACGTCGGCGGGGCGAAGCTCGCCCGCGCCTCGATCACGCCAGCTCATCGCCCCAGCTCCGCGATCAGCGCGGCGACGTCCGGCGTCTGGCCGGGCTCGACGACCTCGACCCGGCGTGCACCGAGCCGCCTCGCCTGTGTGTGCTGACCCTTCACCGACCGGCCGGCGTAGTCCATATCGGCACTCAGGCCTCGTCGCCGCAGCTCCGCGAGCGCCGCGGCGATCACGGTTCGGTCGGCGCCTTCGTCCGCGACGAAGAACACGTCGATCGTCTCGGGCTCGGGCTCGATGTCGCCGAGCGAGAGGAGCAGCCGTTCGATTCCGGCGCCGAAGCCGATCGCGGGCGTCGGGGGGCCGCCGATGGCTTGGATCAGGCGGTCGTAGCGGCCCCCGCCGCAGATCGAGTCCTGCGCGCCGATCGCCTCGTCTTTGAACTCGAAGGTCGTGCGCGTGTAGTAGTCGAGGCCGCGCACGAGCGTCGGGCGCAGCTCGTAATGCACGCCGAGCTCGTCGAGGAAGCGGCGAACCTGGTCGAAGTGGTCACGGCAGGCGTCGCACAGCGCCTCGCCGATCTTCGGCGCCGACTCGAGGGCGGCTCGAACGCGCTCGCTCTTTACGTCGAAGACCCGCAGCGGTGTCGTCCGGCGCTTCGCGCGAGCCTCGTCGTCGAGCTCCGCGTCGTGCTCGTCGAGCCAGGCCTCGAGTTGCTCCAAATAGCCGGGACGGCAATTCGCGTCGCCGATCGAGTTCAGCTCGAGCACGTAGTCCGTGACGCCCAGGCTTTTGAGCAGCTCGTCGTAGAGATGGAGCAGCTCGGCGTCGATCGCCGGGTCGTCGGTGCCGATCGCCTCCACCGACAGCTGCCAGTGCTCGCGGTAGCGGCCCTTCTGCGGGCGGTCGTAGCGCCACATCGGGCCAAGCGTGTAGAGCTTCACCGGCTGGGGCTCGCGGTGCATGCCGTGCTCGAGGTAGGCGCGGCAGATCGGCGCTGTCGCTTCGGGCCGAAGCGTCAGCGAGCGGCCGCCGCGGTCTTCGAACGTGTACATCTCCTTCTGGACGACGTCGGAGCCCTGCCCTGAGGTGCGCACGAAGAGCTCGGTGTCCTCGACCGCGGGCGTGACGATCTTCCGGTAGCCGTAGAGCGCGCACAGGCGCTGCGCCTCCCCCGTCACTCGCCGCCACAGCGGCTGCTGTGAGGGGAGGATGTCGTGGGTGCCGCGTGGAGCTTCGAACTTCACGTGGGCGTGCGCAGCTCCGCGAGGAACGGGTTGCTGGCGAGCTCGGCCCCGAGTGTCGTGTGCGGGCCGTGGCCCGGAAGGACGATCGTCTCCGGGTCGTAGCGCGTGATCAGGTACTGGATCGAGTCGAAGAGGCGATCCCAGTCGCCGCCCGGGAGGTCGACGCGCCCGACGGAGCCGGCGAACAGGACGTCGCCCGAGAAGAGGAACGGCTCGGAGTAGTAGGCGAGGTGGTCAGGCGAGTGGCCGGGGACGCTCGCCGTTTCGAAGGGGACGCCGGCGAGGTCCAGCGGCTCGTTGCCGGCGAGCTCGACGGCCTCGCCCGTCCAGGGACGGATGTCGACTCCGAAGCCGCCATAGATCGTGTCGGCGCGCGCGAGGACCTCGCGTTCGCCGCGCGGAACGTAGACGGGCGCGTGTGTCGTCTCCGCGAGCTGGGCGACGGCTCCGATGTGGTCGTAGTGCGTGTGGGTGATCAGGATCGCAGCGACGTCGTACTGCGGGTGGAAGTTCTCGTACCCCGGGTCGATCACCACCGTTCGCTCGGCGGCCGGGTCGGCGCGGACGACGTAGCAGTTCGTCTGCGTCGGACCAAGTGTGTGCGTTTCGACGACCGGCGGCAACGTTCGGCGAGTCTAACCTCGGCCTGGAGCGGGATAGGATCGCCCGGATGCAGAGCTGGAACCTGCTCGAGCTGGAGACCCGTGGCGGCACCCGTAGCCCGATCGTCCTCCACTCGACCGACGAAGCCCGAGCCGTCCTGATCGGTATCGATCCGGGGCAGGAGCTCGGCGACCACCAGGTGCACGAGCATGCATACATCGTGATCGTCGGTGGCGAGGTGCAGATCGAGGCGGGCGGCGAGCGACTCGAGGCCGGGCCAGGCACGCTCGTCCGTTTCGAGGAAAAGGAGCGCCACCGCGTGTCGTCGGCAGACGGCGCCAGGCTGCTGATGATCCTCGCCCCGTGGCCGGGGCCCGGGCACTACCGCGGGAGCTCTGCGGAGAGACTCGCTCCTTAGGTCTTGCGGCTGACGGCGCCGCGCTTCAGGAACATCCGATACATGAGCGCGTCGATCGCGTAGCTGAACGGCAGGAAGAACGCGAGCAGGAACGCGGTCTGGAAGAGCTTCTGGCCGATCGTCAGGTCGGCACCCAGGAATGTCACGGTCAGGAACATGATCGGCGCGAAGATCAGCCCGCGCTTGCCGACTCGCCGCCAGGACGGCGGCTGGACCTGACGCCCCCCGGGCCGGCCGCGCGGTGCGGCCGTCGCGCGCTTGCCGTTCCGCGACGGCTCGTCGTCTTCGGGCGGGGCTTCGACCTCGTTCCCGTCCTCGTCGACCCAGACCTCTTCCCATTCGTGACGGCGCGACTTCTGGCGCCGCCGCCGTTGCTTCCGGCTCGGCATGGATTCAGCCTAGCGCTGCCAGACCGGCTCGCCGCCCTTCACGACGGTCGAGACGACGTCCCCGCCGAGGTGGTATGCCAGGTAGCGCCAGTCGGGCGCGTCGAGCAGGACGACGTCCGCGTCGTAGCCCGCAGCGACGCGGCCCTTTCGGTCAGCGCGGCCCACGACCGCTGCGGCATTGACGGTACAGGCGCTCAGCGCTTCGGCCGGCGAGAGCCGGAGCTGTGAGCACGCGAGGGAACAAGTGAGCGGCAGGCTCTCGCAGAACGCGCTGCCCGGGTTGAAATCCGTGGCGAGCGCGACCGCGGCTCCTGCGTCGACCAGTGCGCGGGCCGGCGGCATCGGCCGCGCGAGGAACAGTGCGCTGGCCGGAAGCATCACCGCAGCGACGTTGCTCGCTGCCAACGCCCGGATCCCGTCCGCGCCCGTCGCCTCCAGATGGTCGATCGACGCCGCGCCGACTTCGATCGCGAGGCCGACCGCGCCGAGCTCGGTGAACTGGTCCCCATGTACGCGGAGCCGCAGTCCCGCGGCCCTCGCGGTAACCAGGTAACGCCGAGCCTGGTCCGGGTTGAATGCGCCGCGCTCCACGAAGACGTCCGCCGCGTCGGCAAGCGTGGCTGCCTCCGGGAGAACCTCGGCCAGCACGAAGTCGAGGTAGGCATCGGCGTCGCCGAACTCTGGCGGGACGGCGTGCGCGCCCAGGAATGTCGGCGCGCCGCCGGCCGCGCGAATCGCACGCAGCGACGCCAGCTCGGTGTCACGGTCGAGGCCGTAGCCCGACTTGGCCTCGAACGTCGTCGTGCCCGCCTGCAGCATCCACTCGCGGTGCAGTTCCACCGCGTACCGAAGCCCCTCCTCGCCCGCAGCCCGAGTCGCCCGCACCGTCGAGAGGATCCCGCCGCCGGTCGCGTGCAGCTCCTCGTAGGTCACGCCGCTCGCGCGCAGCGCGAACTCCTCGACGCGGTCGCCCGCAAAGCAAGCGTGCGTATGGCAGTCGACGAGGCCCGGGATCGCGCAACGGCCCGAGCCGTCGAGCTCCCGGACCTCGCCGCCCAGCGGCCGAAGCCTCCGCATCGGGCCGACGTCCTCGATCCGCCCGTCGGCGCAGAGGATGTAGCCGTCCTCGACCACCTCGACATCGCCAAGCGCCCGTCCGCGCAGGGGCCGGTCGCCGCCCGCGCGCGGCGTGGCGACCTGCTCGAGATCACGGATCAGCAGCCGGCGCGCGCCGGCGGCGTTGTCCGTCACTCGCTGCTCGGCCGCCCGGGCAGGTCGAGCCCGTGGGCCTCCGCGGCCTCGAGCGCCTCGGGATAGCCCGCGTCAGCGTGCCGCAGCACGCCCGTGCCCGGGTCGGTCGTCAGCACGCGTTCGAGACGCTCGGCAGCCTCGGCCGTGCCGTCGGCGACGACGACCATCCCCGCGTGGATCGAGTTGCCGATGCCCACGCCGCCGCCGTGGTGCACGCTGACCCACGTCGCTCCGGCCGCCGTGTTCAGGAGAGCGTTGAGGATCGGCCAGTCGGCGATCGCGTCCGATCCGTCCCGCATTGCCTCCGTCTCGCGGTACGGCGAAGCAACCGATCCCGCGTCGAGGTGGTCGCGTCCGATGACAACCGGCGCCGCCACGTCGCCCGCTCGCACGAGCTCGTTGATCGCGAGCCCGGCCTTCGCGCGGTCGCCGAGCCCGAGCCAGCAGATCCTCGCGGGCAGCCCCTGGAATGCCACCCGTTCGGGCGCGAGCTCGAGCCAGCGCTGCAGCAGCGCATCGTCCGGAAACAGCTCGCGCAGCTTCGCGTCGATCGCAGCGATGTCGCCCGCCTCTCCCGACAGCGCGGCCCAGCGAAAGGGACCGACGCCACGACAGAAGAGCGGCCTGATGTACGCCCGGACGAAGCCCGGATATGAAAACGCGTCCTCTACGCCACCCTCACGGGCCTCACCTCGAAGATTGTTGCCATAATCGAAAACATAACTGCCGCGTCGGACGAACTCGAGCAGTCCGCGCACATGGGTTGCAATCGAGGCACGAGCTCGTGACAGGTACTCGTCGGGGCTGCGCGCGCGAAGCTCCGCCGCCGCGTCGACGTCCAGCCCAACCGGGATGTAGCCGTTCAGCGGGTCATGTGCCGCCGTCTGGTCGGTGACGAGGTCGAATTCCTCCCCGCGGCGGGCCAGCTCCGGGATCACCTCAGCCGCGTTCCCGAGCAGTCCAACCGAAAGCGGGCGGCCATCCCTCGCCGCATCCCGCACCAGCCGAAGCGCGTCATCGAGCGAGTCGGCCGCCTCGTCGAGATAGCGCGTCTCCAGCCGCCGCTGGATTCGCGCCGGGTCGGCCTCGACGCAGAGGATCGCCGCTCCGGCGAGCGTCCCGGCTAGCGGCTGCGCTCCGCCCATGCCGCCAAGGCCGGCGGTGAGGATCGTTCGGCCCGTCAGATCGGCGGAACCGAAGTGCTTCCTCCCGGCCGCAGCAAAGGTCTGGTACGTGCCCTGCAAGATCCCCTGCGTGCCGATGTAGATCCAGCTGCCGGCCGTCATCTGACCGAACATGGTCAGCCCGAGCGCCTCCAGGCGGCGGAACTCGTCCCAGGTCGCCCAGCGCGGAACGAGCAAAGAGTTCGCGATCAGCACACGCGGCGCGCCCGCATGCGTCCGGAAGACCCCGACCGGCTTTCCACTCTGAACGAGCAGCGTCTCGTCGTCGCCGAGCCGCAGCAACGCCGACACGAGCGCGCGCAGCGCAGTGTGGTCGCGCGCGGCCTTGCCCGAGCCGCCGTAGACGATCAACTGCTCCGGGAGCTCGGCCACCTCGGGGTCGAGGTTATTCAGGAGCATGCGCAGCGGCGCCTCCGTCGACCAGGAGCGCGCGTTCAGCGCGGTCCCGCGTGGCGCCCGAATCGCGCGCAGATCTCCGCACAGCGCCTCGACCGCAGCGTCCAGCGTCCCGACGGCGGTCATCGAAGCTCGCCGACCTGCGCCTCGACAGCGCCGAGCAACGCCCCGTCGCGAATCGCCGCAGCGACGGCCTCGATCTCAGCGGACAGGGGGCGGTCTTGGGTCAGCCGCGGCGAGAGCGTGCGGATGAAGCCCCTCGCTGCCTCGGAACCGCCGCCGAGCGCAAGCGGCGCCAGGAACTCGACCGCCTGGGCGGCCGCGAGCAACTCGATCGCGAGAGCGCGCTCCGAGTTCGCGAGCACCTGCCACGCTTTCAGCGCGGAGGCATTCCCCATCGACACGTGATCCTCTTGCCCAGCGCTCGTCGGGATCGAGTCGACGCTGGCCGGATGGCTGAGAGCCTTGTTCTCGCTGACGAGTGACGCGGCCACGTACTGCGGGATCATGAACCCGGAGTTGAGCCCGCCGTCGGCCGCCAGGAACGCCGGCAACCCTCCGGACAGGCTCGGGTTGACGAGCCGCTCCGTCCGCCGCTCCGAGATGCTTGCCAGCTCGGAGACGGCCATCGCCAACGCATCCAGCGCGAACGCCAGGGACTGGCCGTGGAAGTTCCCATTCGAAACGATCTCGCCGGACTCCAACAGCACGACCGGATTGTCCGTCCCGGCGTTGAGCTCGACCGCGGCGGTGTCCTCGACATAACGCAGGAGATCCCGGCATGCCCCGTGCACCTGGGGCGCGCACCGGAGGGAATACGCGTCCTGCACGCGGTCGCACCAGCGGTGGGACTCCACGACCCTCGAGCCCTCGAGCAGCGCGAGGACGTTCTCGGCCGCCGCAGCCTGTCCGCGCAGCGGCCTCAGCGCCTGGATCTCTGGCCGGAAGCTCTGCCTGGAGCCCTGCAACGCCTCGAGCGACAAGGCGCAAGCGATGTCCGCAGCACGCGCGAGACGCCGAGCGCGGACCACGCCCAGCGCTGCAAATGCCGCCATGAACTGGGTGCCGTTGATCAGCGCCAGGCCCTCCTTCGCGTGCAGGCGGATGGGCTCGAGCCCGACGCGAGCCAGAGCGTCCACACCGCCGAGCAGCTCGCCTTCCACCCACGCGTCGCCCTCGCCGATCAGCGGCAGCGCCAGATGGGCGAGCGGCGCGAGGTCGCCACTCGCGCCAACCGATCCTCGGCTGGGCACGCGCGGCAGCACGCCGCGGTTCAAGCACTCGACGAGCAGCTCGGCGACCTCGACCCGCGTGCCGGACGACCCGGTCGCCAGCGCGTTGGCGCGCAACAGCAGCGCCGCGCGGACGATCTCGTCCGGGTACGGCTCACCGACCCCGCACGCATGGCTCCGCAGCAGCCGGACCTGGAGCTCGTCGGCGAGCTCGCGAGGGATCGTCTTCGTCACGAGCCGGCCAAATCCCGTGTTCACGCCATAGGTCCGCGCCGGATCCGCCGCCGCGCGCTCGACGATCTCCCGCGCCGCTCTCATGCGCTCGACCGCGCCGTCCGCCAGCGACGCCGGAACGCCCTCGAGCGCGACGGCCCACACGTGATCGACGGTGAGATCCTCTCCCGTCACAGCGATCACGCCTGTTCGCGCCATCGCGTCGAGTCTAGTCTCGGGCGGACGGCAGACTCCCCCTGTGGCCGTGCCGCCTCAGCCCGAGCGCGCTGCAGCGCTGCTGCGCAGGCGCGACTTCCGCCGGACCTACGCCGCCGTCATGATCAGCGAGCTCGGCGACGCCTTCCAGTACATCGCGCTGATGTGGATCGCGCTCGAGACCGCCGGGCCGCTCGGGGTGATCGCGGTTCGGCTCGCCGACAGCCTGCCGGCACTCGTCTTCGGATTCCACGGTGGGGTCGTCGCGGACCGCTTCGACCGAAAGCGCACGATGATCGCCGCAGATCTCGTCCGTGCTGCGATCCTCGTGCCGATCGCGGCCGCAGGTCTGGCGGGCGAGCTCCCGCTCGTCGCGCTCGTCGCCGCCGCGTGCGGCCTCACCGCCGCGACGAGCTATTTCGTTCCGGCCTACGGGGCGATCATCCCTGCCCTCGTCGGCCGGGAGAACGTCCAGCAGGCGAACGGCTTGGTCCGGGCGACGGGCGACGGGCTCGCCGTCGTCGGGTGGGCTCTCGCCGCGCTGCTCCTGGCGTTCGTCCCGCTGTCGGCGTTCTTCGCGCTCAACGCAGCCTCATTTGCGGTCTCGGCGCTGCTGCTCGCGGGGGTCCGCGTCCGCGGCGGCGCCATGCACACGGAGCGGCCGCGCATCCGTGAAGGGTTCGACGCCCTCCGGCGACTGCCGATGCTCGCGGGCGCCGTCGGAGTGCTGGCCGTAGCGGTGACGATCTCGTCCGGCACCTGGATCGTCGGTGTTCCCGAGCTCGTTCGGAGCGAGCTCGGCCGAGGCGCGGCGACGTTCTCGCTCGTCGCCGCCGGCTATGCGCTCGGGTCCGTCACCGCCGGCCTCGGGCTCGCGCGCATCCGCGTGCGCCGGAAGGCCGAGGGAAGCCTCTTCGCGTGGTGCGCGTACCTCCCCGGCTACCTCCTGTTCGCGCTGGCAGACAGTGTCGGCGTAGCCGTCGCGGCCGGCGTGTTCGTCGGCCTTGGCCAGGGAGCCGCGTGGGTCCTCGCCAACTCCGCCGCGCAGGAGCAGGTGTCAGACCGCTTCCTGGGACGGGTCATGAGCCTGATCGCCCTCGCGCACCGCGGCGGGCACGCGACGG
>DATFQN010000094.1:0-36965 GCA_035264165.1 Gaiellaceae bacterium | reverse complement strand
CGAGATCGAGCGCACGGACCTCTGTACGTCCTGCCACCCCGAGCTCTTCTTCTCGCATCGCCGCGACCGCGGCGTCACGGGTCGGCAAGGGGTGATCGCTGCTGTCACCTGATGAGGTCAAGGAACGCTACGAGCGGATTCGAGCCGAGGTTGGGCCGGACGTGACCGTCGTGGCGGCCACGAAGTACGTCGAGCCGCACGAGCTCGGCGTCCTCGCGCAGGCCGGCATCGACGTCGTCGGCGAGAACCGCGCGCAGGATCTCGAGGCGAAGCACGCACTTCACGGCGACGCGTTCCGCTGGCACTTCATCGGCCGCCTCCAGAGCCGGAAGGCGAAAACCGTCAATGCCATCTGCGAACTCGTGCACTCCCTGGACTCGGATTCCGCGGCGCAGAAGCTCGAGATCCCGGTGCTCGTGCAGGTCAACCTGGCCGGCGAGGAGTCGAAGTCGGGCGTGGCGCCCGGTGAGCTCGAGGCGTTCGTCGAGCGCTGTCCGGTCGAGGTGCGCGGCCTCTCGACGATGCCGCCGCTCGCCGAAGACCCGGAGGAATCGCGGCCCTACTTCCGAAAGTTGCGCGGGTTGGCAGAGGACCTCGGGCTGAAGGAGCTCTCGATGGGAACGAGTCAGGACTACCGAGTCGCCGCCGAGGAAGGGGCCACCCACGTGCGAGTCGGGAGCGTCCTGTACGGGACGACTTCCCGTTAACATCCCTGCTCAATGGGATTTTCGGAAGTATGGAACCGGACGCTCGTCTATTTCGGCATCGCCGAGGAGGATGACGAGGACTGGGACGAGGACGGCTACGTCACGAACGAGGAGCTCGAGCGGACGTACGCCGAGCGGCCGAACGTCCGCCGCCTGTCGACCCGCCGCCGCAACAACCGCGACTTCGACGACTGGACGGATCCCGAGCCTGAACCCGGGCGCACCTCGACGCTTCGCCAGCGCCGACGGCCCGAGCTGACGCCTGTACCGGCGCAGCCGAGCGCCGCCGTCCGCGTCCACCTCGTTGTCCCCCGGAGCTTCAACGACGCCCAGACGATCGCGGATCGGTTCAAGGACTACACCCCGGTGATCCTCAATCTCCAGGGCATCGATTCCGAGCTCTCGAAGCGCCTGATCGACTTCGCGAGCGGTCTCACGTACGCGCTCGACGGCGGCATGCAGCGGATCGCGGACAAAGTCTTCCTGCTGACGCCGGCGAACGTCGAGGTCTCCGCAGAGCAGCGAGCTCAGCTGCTCGAGCGGGGCGGCTTCTTCAACCAGGCCTAGTACTAGTCGCCGCGCTCGAGCCGCCGGTAGAAGGCGGGGTACTGCCCTGCCTTCCCGACGGTGACGAGCGTGTCGCCCGCCTGGATGACGTCACTCGGCTGCGCGCCCGTCACAGGTTCGGGCTCACGCAGGATGGCGATGATCGTGATGCCGTTCTTCGCCCGAAACTGGGCCTCCGAGAGCGTCTTGTCGATCCAGGGGCTCGCCTCTGGCACCGGAACCCACTCGATCTGGAGCTCGCCGAGCGCCATCTCGAGGTCCTCGACGATCTTCGGTCGCTGGTACGCGCCGCCGAGCAGCGCGCCCAGCTGCCGCGCTTCGTCGTCGTCGAGCGCCATCACCGCGGTCGGCTCCTCGTCGTCCGCCCGGCGAAACCAATACAGCTCGCGCTTGCCGTCGTTGTGGAAGATCAGTGAGATGCGACCGCCGCCGTCGAGGCGGAAGCCGTACTTCACGCCGATGCCCGGCAGGCGCGTCTCTCGGAGCTCGATTGGCATGCCTATACCCCTTCGGCGAGTGTAGGCGCTGGGAACACGCGGCGGCCGATCACCTTCGACTCCTTCATCAGCACGACCCCGATGGTCGCCGTGATCAAGACGTAGAGGCCCGCGAAGGCGACCAGCTCCGCCTGCTGGGTGCCGGGGATCGCCGGGTTCTGGCTCGCCAGCTGCGCCAGGATCACCGTGAACTCGCCGTGGGCGACGAGCGCGACGCCGGCGTTGAAACTCTGGCGGGGCGTGAAGCCGCCGACCCGACCCGCGAGCAGCGTCCCGCCGACCTTGCCGACGAGCGTGACGGCGACGGCTCCCGCGAGGATCCAGCGGACGTCGTCGATCGCCGCAACGTCGATCGAGAGCCCGAAGACGAAGAAGAAGAGCGCCGCGAAGACGTCGCGGAAGCTGAAGAACCGCGCCTCGATCTCCTCCCGCACCGACGTCTCCGAGAGCACGACTCCGGCCATCAGCGCGCCGATCGCCTCCGACAGTCCGAGCTCCTGGGCGATCGCGCTCAGCCCGATCACGAACCCGACGACCGCTAACAGGAAGAACTCGCGCGGCAACCAGTCGAGGAACCGGTCGATCGCGCCCGAGAGCCAGCGCGAGGCGGCGAGGGTCGCGGCGACGAACCCGACGGCCTTTGCGACGATCGCCGCGGTGTCGCCGAGTTCGCCGCCGCCGCCCGAAGCGAAACCCAACACCAGCGCGAGCGCGAGATCCTCGGCGATGAGGATCGCGAGCACGAGGTCGGTCTCGTCGTCCGCGAGCCGCCGGAAGTCGATGAGGCCCTTGACCGTGATCGCGCTCGAGGAGACGTAGATCCCGGCGGCGAGGATCAGTGCGGCGAAGTGGAAGCCGAAGCCGGCGACTCCGACGAGCAGCCCGAGCCCCAGGTTCACCGTGAGATCGATCGCGCCCCCGAGCAGCGCATGCCGGCCACTTCGAGTCAGGCGGTCGAGCGTGAACTCGAGCCCCAGGAAGAAGAGGAGGAAGACGATCCCGAGCTCGGCCACGAAGTCGGTCACCTCCGAGGGCTCGATCAGCGCGAGCTGCTTCGGGTCGTTCGGCCCCAGCAACATGCCGGCGAGGAGGTAGGCGGGAATCGCCGACAGCCCAAAGCGGCTCGTCAAGAGCCCGAGTCCTCCGAGGAGGGTCAGGGTGACGGCGAGCTCGGCAAGCGTCATAGGGCGCCTCGCCGAACGCTATGGGCGCAGGGGAACCCGCAAGAAGGCCGAAAATGCCGCTGTGGGCGGTCTCTGCGCTTCGATCTTGCTCGCCGACTGGGTCTCGTCGGTCCAGAACTTCGTGCAGGTCTTCACGCTCGTCTACTTCCTGCTGATCTTCGCCTACATCTTGATGTCCTGGGTGCGGCTGCCCTACTCGATCTGGCTCAACCGGATCCAGCGTTTCCTCTATGACGTCTGCGAGCCGTACCTGCGCATCTTCCGCCGGTTCATCCCGCCGTTCGGCCCGATCGACCTCTCGCCGATGGTCGCGATCATCGTGCTCTGGGTCGCCTCGTCGGTCGTCGTCAGCATCCTCGACCGCTTCCATTGATGAGGGAGGTGAAGACATGGGCCTGACGCCTGTCGAGATCCGACATGTCCCGATCCCCCGCGGCCTTTGGGGTTATCGGCGCGGTGCCGTCGAACGACTGCTGGACGAGGTGGCGGACAGCTTCGAGGACGTCTGGCGCGAGCGCGCGGACTTCTCCGACCGCATCGAGCACCTCGAGGAAGAGCTCCAGCGGCACCGCGAGCTCGAGACCCTGCTCCGGAAGACGCTGGTCTCCGCCGAAGCTGCGGCGCAGGAACAGCGCGAAGGCGCGCGCCGCGACGCCGAGCGGATCGTGGCCGAGGCACGTGCAGAGGCGCGACGAGTCACCTTCGCGGCCGACGCCGAGCGTGAGCGCCTCCAGAGCGACATTCGCCGCCTGCGCGAGCTGCTTCGGACCGCCCTGGCGACGGTCGATGAAGCCGACGGCGAGGACGAAGCCGCTGCCGCCTGAGGAGGGCTCGGCGAAACGTCGGCTGCGCCCTCGCGGGGGCGCGACGTTCGCCAAGCCCTCCTGGCCCGTATCTAGAATCCGAGAGGTGGGAGGGCAATCGACTCGACTCCGTCTGCGCGTGATCCCCGGCTCCGGCAAGGCGGGCGTCGTCGGGCGGTACGGCGACGCTTGGAAGCTGCGCGTGGCCGCGCGTGCCGAGCGCGGGAAGGCGAACGACGCAACGGTTGAGCTGCTCTCGCAGACGCTCGGCGTGGCGGCGAGCGACGTCAGCCTCATCGCCGGCCATGCGACGCGGGACAAGACCGTCGAGATCACAGGTCTGACCGCGGCCGAGGCCGAACGGCGGCTCGCGCGATGAGGGCCGCGATCGACACCGAGCACTTCCGCGAGCTGCTGCAGGCCCGGCGGCGCGCGGTCCTGGAAGCGATCGAGTACCTCCACAAGGAGAATCCCGGCTCGCTCGAAGACGAGACCGGTGAGCTGGTCTCCGGGAGCGCCGACCAGCACATGGCGGACACGGCGACGGAGACCGTCGACCGCGAGATCGACTACACCCTCGAGGAGCACGACGGGCGGCTCCTCCAGGCGATCGACGAGGCCGTCGCCCGAATTAACGCCGGTATCTACGGCATCTGCGTCAACTGCGGTGCCCAGATTCCGCACGAGCGGCTCGAGGCGATGCCCTGGGCGACGTTGTGCATCGAGTGCAAGCGGAAAGAGGAGCGGTAGGAGAGGCCGGCCGGCCTGCCTCGGAGATCCGAGTCGGGTCGGTCACGAACGGCGTGGTCCCGCAGTGGGGCGCCGGGCGCAAGCTTGGCGCCGGCGTCCGCCAGTGGGTCGCACTGGCCGCCGTTGCGGGAGCAGCTGTCGCCGCCGACCAGGTGACGAAGTGGATCGTCTCGTCGTCGCTCTCGCTCGGCGAGGCGGTCGACGTGATCGGGCCGCTCTCGATCCACCACGTCCAGAACTCGGGGATTGCCTTCGGGCTCTTCCCGACGGCGACCGCGGGAGTCATCGTGCTCACGGCCGTTGCCGTGACGTGGATGCTCGTCTTCTTCGCCCGCTCTGGCGGGCGGCACCCGATCCTGCCCGTGGCCCTCGGCCTGCTGCTCGGTGGCAGCATCTCGAACCTCGCCGACCGCGTGCGGCTCGGTCACGTCACCGACTTCCTCGACCTCAGCTACTGGCCAGCGTTCAACCTCGCCGACGCCTTCATCGTCGCAGGCGTCGCCGTCCTGATCGGCGCGCTGCTGCTCGCCGACCGAGAGCCGCGCCGTGTCCGAACAGTCCGGATACCGGGTCGAGGTTCCTAGCGACGCGGCGGGTCTCCGCCTCGACCGCTTCCTCGTAGGTCTCCCCGGAGTGGGGTCGCGCGCCGCCGCGGAGCGGCTGCTTGCCGAGGGCGCCGTGTTGGTCGACGGCGCGGCTGCACGCAAGAGCGCGCGGCTTTCGGGCGGCGAGGTGGTCGAGCTGCCCGAGGTCGAGGAGGCGGGCCCGCTCGAGCCGGAGGACGTCGGCCTCCGGATCGCCTACGAGGACGAGCACCTGCTCGTCGTCGACAAGCCGGCGGGAGTCGTCGTCCACCCGTCGCCCGGTCACGGCACCGGAACGCTCGTCCACGGCGTCCTCGAGCACGGCGCCGCGGGTGGGGAGGAGGCGCGGCCCGGCATCGTTCACCGCCTCGATCGAGACACCTCCGGCCTGCTCGTCGTCGCGCGCTCCCCGGAGGCGCACGCGCGACTGAAGGGCCTTGTCCAGGAGCACCAGCTGGAGCGCGAATATCTGGCGCTCGTCCGCGGCCGGCCGCGGTCGCGGGCGGGGCGGATCGAGGCGCCGATCGGCCGAGACCGGCGCGACCCGACCCGCCAGTCCCTGGAAACAGACCGCCCGCGAGCTGCAGTCACCCACTTCGAGCTCGTTGAGCTGATCGGCGACCACGCGCTCCTGCGCGTCCGGCTCGAAACCGGACGCACGCACCAGATCCGCGTGCATCTCGCGGCGGTCGGGCTTCCGGTCGTCGGCGACTCCGTCTACGGCGCTCCGGACCCCGGGCTCGGCCGTCAGTTCCTCCACGCGACGCGGCTCGGCTTCACGCACCCGTTCACGAGCGAACGCGTCGAGGTGGAGTCGCCGCTCCCGGCCGATTTGGCCCGTCATCTGGAACCCCTCCGCTAACATCCTGCGACTCACCGTCTACCCGGCGGACAAACGAAGTGGCGCGTGCCCGCCCTGAGCGGGTTCCACTTTCGCCCTGCCGGCTGTAACGCAAACGAAAGGAACGCAAATGCCAGTCGTCTCGATGCGAGACCTCCTGGAGGCCGGTGTCCATTTCGGCCACCAGACTCGACGTTGGAACCCGAAGATGCGCCGGTTCATCTTCACCGAGCGCGGCGGGATCTACATCATCGACCTGCAGCAGACCGCGCAGCTGATCGACCGAGCCTACGACTTCGCCCGCGACCTCGCCTCTCGCGGAGGCACGATGCTCTTCGTCGGGACGAAGAAGCAGGCGATGGACGCGGTCGCCGAAGAGGCGGAGCGTATCGGCATGCCGTACGTCAACCACCGCTGGCTCGGCGGGCTGCTCACCAACTGGCGGACGATGTCCAGCCGGATCGAGCGGCTGCACGAGCTGCGCCGCCTGAACGAGGAAGGCCAGCTCGACCTCCTTCCCGCCAAGGAGCGCCTGACCATGCTCAGCGAGCTGGAGAAGCTCGAGTCCAACCTCGGGGGCGTCGCCGACCTCAAGCGCCAGCCCGACGCAGTGTTCGTCGTCGATCTCCGCAAGGAGCAGATCGCCGTGCGCGAGGCCCGGCGGCTCGGGCTGCCGATCATCGGCCTTGTCGACACCAACTGCGACCCCGACGAGGTCGACTACGTGATTCCGGGCAACGACGACGCGATTCGCTCTTGCAGCCTCGTGATCAAGGCGATCGCGAAGGCGATCGAAGACGGCAAGACGCAGGTTCGGCCGGAGGAGTTCGAAGCCGCCGCGGCCTCCAATGGTCAGCCCGAGGAAGCCCCGGCCGAAGAGGCGCCGGCCGAAGAGGCGCCGGCCGAAGAGGCGCCGGCGGAGGAGCCCGAGCCGGCCGCCGACGAGACGCCCGTCGAGCACGAGCCGATGGGGCAGGCGGAAAGCGCCGCCGAGACCGAGGCCGCCGAGGAGACGGAGCGCGCCAATGGCTGAGATCCCGGCAAGGCTCGTCAAGCAGCTCCGTGACGAGACCGGTGCTCCGATGATGGACGCCAAGCGCGCCCTCCAGGAGAGCGACGGCGACCTCGAGGCCGCCAAGAAGCTCCTGCGAGAGCGCGGCATGGCCGAGGCCGGTAAGCGCGCGGGACGCGAGACGCCGGAGGGCGTCGTCCTCGCGCGTGTTGAGGACCCGTACGGGACGCTCGTCGCCGTCGGCTGCGAGACCGAGCCCGTCTCCAAGAACGCCGAGTTCCGGTCGTTCGCCGAGCGGGTGCTCGAAGCCGTCGAACGGGAGGGGCCGGAGGCGGTCGAGAGACTGGAGGACGAGCGCAAGGAGCTCGTCGCCAAGCTGGGCGAGAACATCGTCGTCGCGGGGGCCACGCGGTTCGAGAAGCAGGGCGACGACGAGGTCCTCGAGGCCTACGTCCACCCGCCCGCGAACAAGATCGGGGTCTTCGTGCGCGCGAAGGGCCGGGCCGAGATCGCGCGCCTCCTGGCGATGCACATCGCGTTCGCCGCGCCTGTCTACGCCACCCGCGGCGAAATCCCGGAGGACGACCTGGCGACCGAGCGCGAGATCTTCGCCAAGCTCCCTGAGGTGCAGTCCCGGCCCGAGGAGCACCGCGAGAAGATCGTCGAAGGCATGCTCTCCAAGCGCTTCTTCGGCCAGAGCGTCCTGCCCGACCAGGAGTGGATCCACGACACGGGCAAGACCGTCGCGAAGGCGCTCGAGGAGCACCAGCTCGACGTGCTCGAGTACCAGCGCTACGCCCTTGCAGGCTAACGGCGACAGGCCCGCGTTCAAGCGGGTCCTGCTGAAGCTCTCCGGCGAGGCCCTGATGGGCGAGAAGGAGTACGGGCTCGACCTTCACGAGGTCGAGCGCATTGCGGGCGAGATCGCGGAGCTCCACGCCCAGGGCGTCGAGATCGCGATCGTCGTCGGCGCGGGGAACATCTACCGCGGCATGACCGCCGCGGCCGAGGGGATGGACCGCGCCACCGCCGACTACGCCGGCATGCTCGCGACGGTGCTGAACGCGCTCGCGCTGCAGGACGTGCTCGAGCGTGGGGGCCTGCACACGCGCGTGCTGTCGGCGATCGAGGTCTCCGAGGTCGCGGAGCCCTACATCCGGCGCCGCGCGATCCGCCACCTGGAGAAGGGACGCGTGGTCATCTTCGCCGCGGGCACCGGCAACCCGTTTTTCACCACCGACACGGCTGCGGCGCTGAGGGCGCTCGAGATCGGCGCCGAGGCGATCCTGATGACGAAGCACGCCGTCGAAGGCGTCCACGAGGGCGATCCGCGCCACGAGCCCGATGCCGAGCTGCTGCCGGAGCTCACCCACCTCGAGGCGATCGAGCGCGGGTTGCGGGTGATGGATACGACGGCGCTGTCGCTGTGTATGGACAATGGGCTCCCGATCTATGTCTTCGCGCTCGCCGAGGGCAACATCAGGCGGGTTGCGCTGGGAGAGCGCGTCGGCACGATCATCTCGACCCCCGGAGGAGGCGCATGATCGACGACCTGATTCAGGACGCCACTCGCCGGATGGACAAGTCCGTCGAGTCCACCCACGGCGAGCTCAACGGGATCCGCACGGGCCGCGCGTCGGCGGCGCTGCTCGACCGGGTGCAGGTCGATTATTACGGCCAGAAGACGCCGCTGAACCAGCTTGCGACGATCAACGTCCCGGAGCCGCGCATGCTCACCGTCCAGCCGTTCGACCCGAACTCGATCAAGGAGATCGAGCGCGCGGTCCAGGAGTCCGATCTGGGGCTCAATCCGTCCAATGACGGCAAGGTCATCCGCCTGCCGATCCCGCAGCTGACCGAGGAGCGCCGCCAGGAGCTCGTCAAGGTGGCGCGGTCGATCGCGGAGGAGGGGCGCGTCGCGATCCGCAACGTGCGGCGCGACGTCATCCACCACCTCAAGGAGGAACCGAGCGTCGGAGCCGACGACGAGCGGCGCGCGGAGGAGCGCGTGCAGAAGCTCACCGACGAGCACGTCCAGAAGATCGACGACCTCCTGAAGCGCAAAGAAGCGGAAATCACCGAGGTTTAGATGAGTTTCCTCGCCCGGCTCTTCGGACGCCGGGAGCCGCCGCTGGAGCCGGGGGAGGTCCCCACGTCGGTGGCGATCATCATGGATGGGAACAGCCGGTGGGCCGCCTCGCGCGGGCTGCCGGTCGAGGCCGGGCACCGCGAGGGAACGCGGGCACTCCGGCGCACGGTCGAGACGGCGATCGACCTCGACATCCGCTCGCTCGTCGTCTACGCCTTCTCGACGGAGAACTGGCTGCGGCCGCCCGCCGAGGTCGACGCGTTGATGGAGATCTTCGGCGAGACGATCCGGCGCGAGCTTCCCGATCTCGCGGAGCAGGGGGTGCGGACCAGGTTCATCGGCCGGAGGGACCGCGTCTCCGACGACCTCCGGCGGCAGATGGAGGAACTGGAGGACGAAACGACGCATCGAGACCGGCTCGACCTCTGGATCGCGTTCGACTACGGCGGCAGGGCGGAGATCGCGGCAGCGGCGCAATCGATCGTCGCCGCCGGACTCTCGGAGTCGGAGATCGACGAGGATGTGCTTGCGGCGCACCTCTACTCATCGGACCTGCCGGAGCCCGACCTCCTGATCCGCACGTCAGGCGAGCTGCGCATCTCGAACTTCCTCCTCTGGCAGCTTGCCTACTCGGAGCTCGTCTTCACCGACCGGCTCTGGCCCGACTTCGGCCCGGACGACCTGCGCGCGGCGGTGCGGGAGTACGCCGGGCGCAAGCGCCGCTTCGGCGGAAGATGAGCGCGTTCGTCTCGCGGATCCTCATCGCCGCGGCGCTGCTGCCGCCGGTGCTGCTGATCGTCTACGGCGGCGGCTGGTGGCTGTTCGGCCTCGCTGCGGTTGCGGCGGCGGTCGCGCTGCACGAGTTCTACGGGATGACGCGCGCGCTGCGGCCCGTGCTCGTCGCCGGCTACGCCGGGACGCTCGCCGCGCTCGTCGGCGCGGAGTGGGGGCCGGAGTGGGCGCTGGCGGGCTTTCTCTCGACATTCGGGTTCTCGTTCGTCTTCAAGGGCCTCGCCGGGGTGCGCCCAACGCTCGTTTCCGTTGCTGCAACGGTCCTCGGCGCGGCGTGGATCGGGCTCGGGCTCGCGCACATGATCCTGATCCGGGAGCTCCACGAGCACGGCGTGCTCGCGGCGTTCACGGTGCTGCTGACAGTGTTCGCGTCCGACACCATCGCCTTCGTGACCGGGCGGTTGATCGGCCGACACAAGCTGGCGCCGAAGACATCTCCGGGCAAGACCTGGGAGGGCTTCGTGGCGGGAACGATCGTGGCCCTGTTCGTCCCGTTCTTCGCCCTCTACGACCAGGGATTCCTGGACATCCAGCAGTCGTTCGTCCTCGGGGCAGTGATCGCCGTGGCCGCGCCGATCGGAGACCTCTTCGAGTCGGGGCTGAAGCGCGACGCGGGGGTCAAGGACACGGGCCGCCTCCTCCTCGGCCACGGCGGGATGCTCGACCGGATCGACGCGCTCCTCTTCGCCGCGGTCGCGTCGTACTACCTGTTCGTGGCCTTCGGCGCGGCGTAGCTCCCGCCCTACACTTCGCCGATGAAGCGCGTCGCCGTGCTCGGCGCCACAGGCTCGATCGGCAGGCAGGCCCTGGAGGTGATCGACCGGCATCGGGAGCTCGAGCTCGTCGCGGCGTCTTCCGGCTCGCAGCCGATCGACGGCCTCGCTCCGCTGACGCAGGTCGGCGGCGACCTGACGGAGCTGCTCGAACGCGCCCGACCCGACGTCGTGCTCAACGCGGTCGTCGGCTTTGCCGGCGTCACTGCGACGCTGTGGACACTCGAGCACGGCGTCGACCTTGCGCTTGCGAACAAGGAGAGTCTGGTCGCCGCCGGCGAGCTCGCGCTGGCCGCGCGAGAGCGTGGTGGAGGCCGGCTCCTGCCTGTCGACAGCGAGCATTCGGCGCTCTTCCAGTGCCTCGAGGAACGCGAGGCGAGCACGGTCCACTCCGTCGTCCTCACCGCCTCCGGCGGACCGTTCCGCGGGCGCAACCGCTCCGACCTTGCCGACGTAACACCTGAGGATGCGCTCGCCCACCCGACCTGGAACATGGGGCCGAAGATCACGGTCGACTCCGCGACGCTCGCCAACAAGGGCCTGGAGGTGATCGAGGCGCACTTCCTCTTCGGCGTCGCGTACGAGCACGTGGAGGTCGTGATCCAGCCGACGTCGGTCGTCCACGCCCTGGTTCGCTTCCGCGACGGGGCCGCGCTCGCCCACGCGGGCTACCCCGACATGCGCGTGCCGATCTCCTACGCGCTGACCTATCCCGAGCGCGCGGCGGTCGACGTCCCGCCGCTCGACCTCGCTTCCGGATTGAGACTCGAATTCGAGCCCGTCGATCACGACGCCTTTCCACTGCTCGGCCTGGCGAGACGCGCGGGCGAGCAGGGGGGCACCTACCCCTGCGCATTCAACGCGGCGAACGAGGTCGCCGTCGCCGCGTTCCTCGAGGGGCGGCTGCCGTTCCTCGGCATTGCGGAGGTCGTCGAGGAGACGCTCGAGCAGGTCGACGGTGCGCCCGCGGCGAACCTCGGCGAGCTCGTGGCCGCCGACGAAGAGGCGCGGAGAGCCGCCGAGCGGGGTATGGCACTCGCGTGAACTCGCTGATCGCGATCCTCGGTCTGGCGTTCCTCGTGCTCGTCCACGAGGCCGGTCACTTCTTCACCGCGCGCGCCGTCGGCATGAGCCCGCGCAAGTTCTACATCGGCTTCCCGCCGGCGATCGCGAAGGTCCGCCGCAAGGGCATCGAGTACGGGATCGGCGCGATCCCTCTCGGTGGGTACGTGAAGATCCCGGGGATGCACCGCCCGGCGCCGTCCGACGTGGACGCGCAGTTCGGGCGCGCCGTGCAGGAGGCGCCCCAGCTCCACGGTCCGGCGGAGCGCCTGAAGCGGCTGCTCGCGGAGGGCGAGTTCGAGGTCGCGTCGGGCGCGCTCGACGCGTTCGCCGCGGCGATCCGCGAAACCGAGCTCTCGGACCCGGCGAGGAGGAGCGCCGAGCGCGGGCTCGACGAGCTGCGCGATGGACTGGGGGGAGACGCCTACTGGCGGCAGCGCACGTGGAAGAAGGTGCTCGTGATCGGTGCGGGGCCGGGGACGAACCTCATCTTCGCCGTCGTGATGTTCACGCTTCTCCTCTCCCTCGGGCCCGGCAAGGCGACGACTGTCGTCGCCGAGGTGGAGCCGAACCGGCCGGCAGTGCGCGCCGGTCTACAGCCCGGGGACGAGATCGTCGCGATCGACGGCAAGCCTGTCGACTACACGGACATGATCGAGGAGATCAGCGGCTCGAACGGCCGGCCACTGCGCCTGACCGTCGAGCGGGAAGGGCGGCGCGTGACACTGGCTCCCGCTCGGCCGTTTCGCGATCCTGTCGACGATCGGTACCGCCTCGGCATTCGGACGGATACGGAGCCCATCCCCTTCCACGTCGCGGTCGTAGACTCGTTCCGGCTGACGGGTCTCGTGACAAAGGAGATCGGCGGCGTGCTGGTCCGGCTCGTCCAAGGGTCCGGCCGCGAGGAGATCTCGAGCCCGATCGGGATTGTCCGCGGCTCATCGAACGCGCTCGACCAGGGGTTCGAGACGTTCTTCTGGGTGCTGGGACTCATCAGCCTGTCCCTTGCGCTCCTCAACCTCCTGCCGCTGCTCCCGCTCGACGGCGGCCACATCGCGTTCTCGATCATCGAGGGAGTCCGCGGACGCTCGGTCGGCCGCGAGGTCTACGAGCGCGTCTCCGTTGTTGGGATCGCCCTCGTCCTGACCCTGTTCTTCATCGGCCTCTCAAACGACATCGGCGGCCGGACTGGAGGGTAGATCGGGCTACACTCGACTCGAATGGGAAGCGAGCGTAGCGTCAAGGTAGGCAACGTCCAGATCGGCGGCGGCGCCCCTGTCGTCGTGCAGTCGATGACGCTCACGCCGACCCGCGACGTGACGGCGACCACGGCGCAGATCGCGGCGTTGGCGTCGGCCGGCTGCGAGATCGTGCGCTGCGCCGTTCCCAAGATCGAGGACGCGGAGGCGCTGAAGAAGATCGTCCGCCTGTCGCCGCTGCCGGTGATCGCCGACATCCACTTCAACGCGAGCCTCGCGCTGCGCGCGATCGACGCGGGCGTTCACGCGGTCCGGATCAACCCGGGGAACATCGGCGGACCGGAGAAGGTTGCGCAGGTCGTCGAGGCTGCGAAGCGGGCGGGCATCCCGATGCGGATCGGCGCGAACTCCGGCTCGCTTCCCAAGCACCTGCTGCCGCTCGCCCAACGCGACCAGGCTGAGGCACTCGTGGCGGCGGCGCTCGAGGAGGTCGAGCTGCTCGAGCGGCTCGAGTTCCATGACTTCAAGATCTCCGTCAAGGCGACGCACGTGCCGACGATGATCCGGGCCTACCGGATGCTGGCAGCGCGCGTTCCGTACCCCCTCCACCTGGGTGTGACCGAGGCAGGGACGCCCTTCACAGGCTCGATCAAGAGCGCCGTCGGGATCGGCTCGTTGCTGGCGGACGGAATCGGCGACACGATCCGGGTCTCGCTGACGGCCGACCCGGTGAAGGAGGTCGAGACTGCCTGGGAGATTCTTAAGGCGCTGGGGCTGCGGGAGCGCGGTCCGGTGATGATCGCGTGCCCCTCATGCGGTCGCGACAACGTTGGCGTCGAGAACCTGGCCCTCGTAGTCGAGGAGCGGCTGCGCGCCTACGCGGAACCGTTCGAGGTCGCGGTCATGGGCTGCGCCGTGAACGGACCGGGGGAGGCTGGGGACGCTGATTTCGGGATCGCCGGTGGGCGCGACGTCGGCTTCATCTACGCCCACGGACGGGTGCTGAAGAAGGTCTCCTCGGACATCCTGGTCGACGAGCTCTTCCACGAGATCGACCGCTGGATCGCGCAGGGCATGCCCCGCCCGAAACGCCTGAAGATGGCCAAGCCTGCCGCGCTGGCGATGGCCGAGGCGTCCCTGGTTCCGCTCGACTAAGTGGCCGTCGCCCGCGCCTCTCAGCTCTTCCTGCCGACGCTGCGCGAGGCGCCCGCCGACGCGGAGGCGGTCAGCCACAAGCTGCTCGCGCGCGGCGGTTTCATCCGCCAGGTGTCCGCCGGCCTCTGGACATTCATGCCGATCGGCTGGCGTGTCCACCGGAAGATCGAGCAGATCGTCCGCGAGGAGATGGACGCGATCGGCGGCCAGGAGATGCTGATGCCGGTCTTGACTCCGGCTGAGCTGTGGGAGGCGACTGGGCGCCTCGCGATCCCGGAGATCTTCCGGCTCAGGGACCGGACCGGCCGCGAGTTCATCCTGCCGCTGACGCACGAGGAGACCGTCACCTTCCACGCGCGCGAGATCCAGAGCTACCGGGAGCTGCCGCAGCTCTGGTACCACTTCCAGACCAAGGATCGCGATGAGCCGCGACCGCGCGGCGGCCTCCTGCGCGTCCGCGAGTTCATCATGAAGGACGCCTATTCGTTCGACCGCGACGAGGAAGGCGTTCGCTCCAGCTTCGAGGCGAACCGCGAGGCGTACAAGCGGATCTTCGCCCGGTGTGACCTCGAAACGTACGACGTCCAGGCGGAGAGCGGGATCATGGGCGGGAAATTCAGCATCGACTTCCTGGCGCCGTCCGGGTCGGGGGAGAACACGCTGGTCCGGTGCGAGAACGAGGACTACGCGGGCGACCTCGAGGTGGCACAGGCGGTCCCGTCCGCGGCCGTGCTGCCCGAGCCGCTCGACACGCCCGAGGAGATCGAGACGCCCGGTGTAACGACGATCGAGGGGCTGGCCGAGTTCCTCGGTCTCGAGGAGTCGGCGACGTCGAAGGCGATGCCGGTTGTGAAGCCAGACGGCACGCTCGTGCTCGCCCTTGTCCGCGGCGACGACCAGCTCAGCGAGACGAAGCTCTACGACGCCCTGCCCGGAGCCTCGCGCCCCGCCACGGGCGACGAGATCCGCGAGGCCTTCGGCGCGGGCGGCGGATCGCTCGGCCCGATCGGGTTCTCCGGCGAGGTGATCGCCGACGAGACCCTGCGCGTGGGGCAGTTCGTCGCCGGCGCGAATCGCGACGGCTGGCACCTGCGCGGCGTTGAGGCCGGGCGCGACTACCAGCCGCGCTTCGCGGACCTGCGCGATCCTCGGGAGGGAGACCGCTGCCCGGTCTGCGGTGGCCTGCTGATCTTCCAGGCAGCGATCGAGGTCGGCCACATCTTCAACTTCGGCAGCTTCTACTCGGAGCCGCTCGGCGCGACGTTCCTTGACGAGGACGGCCAGGAGAAGCCTCTTCTCGGCGGCAGCTACGGCATTGGGCCGGGGCGGGTGATGGCCGCGATCGTCGAGCAGCACCACGACGAGCACGGCATCCGGTGGCCGGCGGCCGTCGCGCCGTACGACGTCCACGTCGTCGTGCTCCCAGGTCTCGAGGGACAGGCGGAGGAGATCGTGGCCGCACTCCATCAACAGGGTCGCTCCGTTCTGGTGGACGACCGCGATCAACGGGCTGGGGAAAAGTTCGCCGATGCGGACCTGATCGGGTGCCCGGCGCGGATCACGGTCGGCAAGAAGACGCTCGACGACGGTGGCGTCGACGTCCGCGACCGGCGGAGCGGCGACGAGCGCCGCGTTGCCGTCGCTGAAATCGAGTCCGTCCCGTAGGTATGGTCCGCTAGTGGCTCGTCGCCGCCGCTTCAGCACCGAGCCGTTCGGCCCGACTCTGGAGCGCCTGATGCAGGAATCGGGCGTCACCTACCGGTCTCTGGCCGACCAAACGAAGCTCTCGGCCGGCTACCTGAACCACCTTGTCCACGGAAATCGACCAGTCCCCTCGGACGAGATTGTCAAGCGCTTGGCGAAAGCCCTGAACGTCGAGCCGGAGCACTTCAGGGAGTACCGCCTCCGTCTGATCATGCAGAAGCTCGAGGAAATGCCCGAGCTGATCGACCGGCTCTACCGGCGGCTCGAACGCTGATCGCCGCCGCGCGGCGGCGGTCCCGGCCGCTCCTCCGATTGCCGTTCTTCCCGCCGCCGCGCGAGGACTTTGACGGCCTCGATAAAGCGCGCCGTTTGTTCCTCGAGCTCGTCGGAGACGAACTGGCCCGGCGGTTTTCCGCCCGGCCTGTCTCTGTTGTCGTCGTACTGCGGGCTCTCAGGTATGTTTTCCACAGCCTTGTGGATATCGTCGGTGCTGGCAACGCGTCTGTCCTGGCGGTGTCCCGAACCGACGGTTTTCGGCTTGTGGACAACCGAAGGCGAAACGTGACCTCGATTTCAAGACGCCCCCGCAGCTTTCCGCTTGCGTCGTCGTGGGCGATTTGTCCGCTCTTTGCTCCAATTTCTTCCGGCCCCGGGGAGCGGCTATCGTGTCGCCTACGGGGCGTGGCGCAGCCTGGTTAGCGCGCTAGTCTGGGGGACTAGAGGTCCCGAGTTCAAATCTCGGCGCCCCGATTGAAATTTGCCTGCCGCCGTCGGCCCATTCGTGACCCAAACGGCTACTTGAGGTAGCGACTCGAAATCTTGAGCTCGTCGGCGTGCGGGGACTGTCGTCTGCGGCCACCGCGGCCGGCGATGAGGACCTGAGGGGGCGTTACGTGCTCAAAGAAGCCCCGTCCCGGGACTTGAACCGAGGCCGCGTCGTTCGCACAAACTTAGGGCCCTAGGCATGTCAGCTCGAACCTGTCGACCCTTACCGTCTCCGTCGAGAGGTCGACGACGAACACACCTCGCGCCCTGAAGCGATCGCCGGAGGCGTTGGTCATGATGTCGGTTTGCCTGAACATGAAGACTTGGCCGTTATCGACAAAGGTGTCGGTCCCGTGGCCAACGAACCCATCACTCGTCGTAATCGTGCGTTCGCTGTGACCGACGATGCGGGTGCCGTGGAAGTGAACGAACGCTGTTCCGGCGATCGTGACCGTCATGATGTCGCCGGTACACGGATTTACGTCAGGGAACACGTCCTCGAACGGAAATGCGGTCGGTGGATCCGCGGCCGCCGGAACGGCGAACGCGAGAGCTACGACACTCAACAGACCTACAACGAGTCTCATCACTGGTCTCCGGCTCGAAGGTGGGACCCCGCGACGCGATGCTGACAGATCGCGTCAGGCGTTACAAGCGGCCGCTCCCGGGGACGGAAGCCGTGCGCCGAGTTCCGGCTGGGCTCCGAGAGTCTGGCCGACTACTCCTCGTGGTGCCAGTTCTGCCGTCTGCGCGGTCCGCCCGGACGGGACACCGACTGAGCCGCCTACATTCGCAGCCGCTGTTCCAACGTGGAGCAAAGGACTTTCTAAAACGGTCCGGCGCGCCTTGGCTCTTCTTCCGCACAGCCGGAGCCATTCTCCCTCGCCGTTGTGCCGCGTTACGCCGCCCCGAGCCAGGCTCAAGCGCGAAGGTGAAACCTGCCATTCGGTCCTCCTCCCTGATCGGGTGGGACCGAAAGGCTTGAGCCGAGCTTATCGAACCTCGTGAGTGGGGTAAGTCTGGGCGCGGCGCGCTTCACTGGCCGCTGTCTTGCCGAATAGGGGCAGCTGATTCTTGTCTGGGATCGCCGCGCCGAGCATACGCAGGACCCCCATGAGCTGCTCCTCGTCCTCGTCGCCGGCAGCGATTGCATGCTGAAGTCGGCGTAGGGCCAGTTCATTCACAGGTTGGACAGAGCTGTCCACAGCGTTTCCGACAGAGCCCACCGTACAGCCAAGCGATGCGATGCGCCCTGTTGTCAACCGGGACTAGTCGGAGTTTGCGGGGCATCATTCACGCACGGCCTGCTAGGCGGCGGCTCGGCTAGTGCCCATTGCACCAACGAGGATTGGTGTGCGCTTGATTGGGACGCCCCCCACGAGTTCAAGCAGCGGTTGAGGATCGCCGGCGGCGGCGTGAGTAACGCAGCTGCTGACGCGATCGAACGCCACGGCACGCAGACAAGCGTGCTGCTCACGGACGAGCAAAAGCGACTCGCCTACGAGTCCTGAACGAGGCTCGGGGGAACGTTGCGGGCAGCGAGGTAACCGGGCTTCGCAACGCATACGGCCGCGACATAGCGAAGCCACGTCCCGCCATTTCGCCGGACCGACCGCCACTCCGCTGAGAAGCCTGGGGGACTAGAGGTCCCCGGTTCAAATCCGGGCGCGCCGGCTCTTGAGGCGCATGCCGCCGCAGCTAGGAAGGCTTGGCGATATCGACGAAACGTTGGTCGCGCGTCTCGAGCTCTCTCTGAATCGCCTCACAGAGATCATTGATCTGTCGTTCGAGCCGCTGAGGGAGCGGATCTCCGAGGTCGCGGGCGGCATCTATCGCGAGATCGCAGGCGACTCGCAGCTTGAGCAGCGCATCCGTGTCGCCGGGTTGCCTCACCATTGCGGTCTTGCCGCTGACGCCGCATGTGAAACGACCGCGACCTCACGCGGAACGAGAAACGCGAGCTGCGGCGGCCCTCGCACCTGCCCGCAGCTCGCTTCTCGCGCGACCGCTATGCGCGGCCGTCTTCCCCTGGAAGATCGTCCTGGTCGGCCCAGTACGGCTCAGGGCTGCCCGCCTTCGCGAGCCCGCGGCTGACGATGTACGCGGAGGCCACGATGCCGACGTACAGCCACGCGCGAACTGCCGGGAAGGCGTCGCCGGCCCCCGCGCCGTCGCCATCGTCGACCATCCATGAGGCAATGAGGATGCCCACCACGATCGCGACCATGGCCCAAAACTCTGTGGTCTTGAACGCGTGCTTCGTCTCGGTCGCCAGTCGCGCCACGACCCTTCCCCGCGCGGCACCGGTCCGCGCTCGCTCAGCTCGAACAGCCATGAAACCCCTCCTCAGCTTTGGAGGCCGCTCTTGGGCCTCGGTCGAGATGCTCTACCCGAGCCGCGGCCGACGAAACGAGCAAAGGCCGTGGTTGTGGGAGCCCACACACAAAGGAAGCCAGGCGCTCACAAAGGAGACCGAACGCTGGCCGGACGACGCGGACCTGGGACCTGAGCGAGGCCGCCGCCCGCAGCTGAAACATGAACAGGCGAGTTCGTGGTTGCCGCGGCGGGTCTCGCCGTCGCGCCGGACGCGCTCGCGCGCAGTCTCGGTGGCGGCTCACCCGTTGCGCTTGTCACGGCTGACCTCGAGTCGCGGATCATCGCCCTCGACGCGCTGAGGGGCCACCGCCTGCGGACGATCGAGGTGCCGGCCGGGCCGCGCAGCGTCCAGGGGGTCGGTGCTACCGCGGTCATCGCGCATACCGCGAGCGGCACGGTCTCGATCGTCGACGGGCCGACGCTCGAGCTCCGGCCCAGCGCGCTCCACCTCGACCAGCCTCGCTACACGGCTGCGTCGCGCGACGGGCGTTACGCGTATGTCACGGACTCGGGCTCGCGGGCGCTCGTCGTGGTCGACGTCATCCGTGGGCGGGTCGTCCGCCGGCTCGCCGTCGGCGGTCCCGCCCGCCATGTCTCCATCTCCGGCGACGGGCAGCGCCTGTGGGTCGCGCTCGGCACGAAGGCCGAGCGGATCGCCGTCGTCGATGTGCGGGACCCTCCCGACCCGCAGCTCCTCGGCCGCCTCAGGCCGCCGTTCCTCGCTCATGACGTCGGCTTCGCGCCCTCGTCCGGCCGGGTCTGGGTTACCTCCTGCGACCGACGCACGGCTGCACTCTTCGTCCGCGCACGGCACGGGTGCTCACCACGTTGCGGGCCGATGCCCCACCGCAGCACATGACGTTCCACGGGCCCCTCGCGTTCGTGACCAGTGGCGACAGCGGCACGCTGCAGACGCACGATGCGCGAACCGGCCGGCTCCTCCGGATCGCACGCGTTCCGCCCGGCTCGTACAACGTCCAGGAGGGTTTCGGCCTGGTGCTGACGCCGTCGCTGAGCCGGGGGACGCTGTGCGTCGTAGACACACACGGGCGCTTGCTCAAGCGATTCACGGTCGCACGCTCGTCGCATGACGCCTGCTTCGTGACCGGGCCGTAGGCCAAACCCCCTCATGCGAGGGATTGGCGAGGAGCATGTCTACCCCGATGCAAGGCCGCGAAAGCCCGCGAGGAAAAGGAGAGCACCGAGACAGCTCTGCGGCCGCTGAGCTCGAATCACCAGCATGGTCGCCCTACGAGTCGTCACAGGTGCCTTCGCCGCATTCGCAGCACTCGTGCTCGCCGCCCCCGCTGCGGCGCTCGACGCTCCCACCCTGACCACCCCCGCGGCGAACGCGTCGGTGCAGTCGCTGCCCGCCTTCGGCTGGAACGGAGTCTCGGGCGCGGCGCGCTACGAGTTCGCGCTCGCCGCCGACGCCGGCTTCAACGCGCCCGTGCTCGGCATGGGCGAGGGTCAGTTCTTCACCAGGAATACGAGGGCGACCGTCAAGAAGACGGTGCCGAACGGCATGTACTGGTGGCGCGTCCGCGCCATCGCGGCGGGGGGCGCCGTCTCGCCGTGGTCGGCGCCCCGGCCGCTGCGCAAGGCCTGGACGCTGGCGCCGACGCTGCTGTCGCCCACCCAGGGAGCCGTGACGACGCACCCCAGCACGCCCCTCGTCTTGAAGTGGTCCCCGGTGCCGCACGCGGCGAAGTACTGGGTGACGGTCGCGAGCGATCCAGCACTCGGCTCGGCCGTCCTCGGCCAGGGGAATGTCGAGACGCGCGGCACGTCCTATGCGCCGCGTGCGCTGCTGCTTCCGCCCGGAACGTACTACTGGGGCGTCGTCCCGCTGGACGCCCAGGGCCACCGCGGCCAGCCGTCCGCCGTCGGGATGTTCACGTGGCTGTGGCCGACCGCGACGGCGACGACCGTCGGCGACCTGCGCACGGACACGGAGGTCTACGACCCGTTCTTCTCCTGGGATCCGGTCCCGGGAGCAGCGAAGTACGAGCTCGAGGTCAATCCCGCTCAGGACTTCTCGCCGGGCTCCAAGGTCTGCTGCAGTGGCTCGGGCTGGCCGGCGATCCTGGCGCCGTCGCACGCGCCCGACCGAAACCTGCGCGACAACACGTACTACTGGCGCGTCCGCGGAATCGACGCGTTCGGGAACGCCGGCGACTGGAACATCGGGCCGTCGTTCGTGAAGACGTTCGACAAGGTGCCGCCGGTGTCGACGCCGAGCGTCAAGAACCTCCACCTACGCGACCACCTGTCCGATCCGGGCAGCGACGTCGATCCGGTTACCGCTGGCTACCAGACGAACGTCCCGATCGTCACGTGGGATCCGGTCCCCGGAGCCTCCAGCTACGAGGTCGACGTGTACCCGTTCGAGGGCGGCGTCTGCAACTGGAGCAGCTCCGGCCTCGATCACTGGGGCGCCGTCCGCACGGCGACTCCCGCGTGGACGCCTCTCGGCAACTCCTGGAACAACGTCAAGCCGTACGCGGACCAGAAGCCCGTGGCTGCGGACAATTCGCGTCTCATCGCGGGCAAGTCCTACTGCGTGCGTGTGCGCGCCCGCAGCGACCGCGAGCGGGACATGATCTCCGAGGTCTACGGCGACTACACGTACCTCAACGCGGGAACGGCTCCGGCGTTCGGGTGGCCCGGGCCGGGGCTCGGCACCGCGTGCTCGCCGAGCTGCACGTTCGCGTACCTCGGCGCGAACGACTACCTCGTGCCCGCGACGGGTGTGACGACGACACGTATGCCGCTCTTCACGTGGAAGCCGATGCCGCGGTACCCGAAGAAGACGCTGCTGAACACGGGCGGCGCGGCGGCGCTGACGCTGACCGGCCTCGCCCCGGGCCCGACGAACTTGACCGTCACCGTTCGCGACGACTCCGGCGACTCGACGCACGACGAGCTGCAGACGACCGACGGTGTGACCACGCGCACCTACTCGTACGTCGATGGCAATGTTTCGTCGGCCGTGGCGGCGGTGAACGCCGATCCGCTCGCGCTCGCCACCGCCGAGCTCCACGTTTCCGGCACACCGCTCGCGTACGTAACCGCCGCCCCCTTCGTTCCGGGAACGCAGTCCTACTTCGTCCTCGTCTCGAAGGACGCGTCGTTCAGCAACATCGTCGACTACGCGTTCACACAGGTTCCGGCCTACGCACCGCGTGGGCCCAGTTGGATCAGGACGTACCAGGACGAGAGCACGCTCTACTACTGGGCCGTCCTGCCGGCCTCGGGCCTCAACGGCAGCGGCGCGGCGGGCAATCCCCTCGTCGCAGTGCCCTCGAACCTCCGCAAGGAGTCGATTCCGCCGACGCTGACGACGCCGACGGCGGGTGAGAACGTCGTCGGCCAGCCGGTCTTCCGCTGGACGCCGGCCGAGGCCGCTCGCCAGTACACGATCCAGGTCTCGCAGGATCCGAGCTTCGGCACGACCCTGGACGAGGTCAACACGTCGGCGACCGCGTACGTCGCGAACAAGTCCTACCCGGCCGACACCGTCCTCTACTGGCGCGTCCGGGCGAACGACGAGAACCTGGTCGGCCTCCGCTGGTCGCCCGTGGGGTCGTTCCAGCGCCGGCTCCCGGCACCGGCGCCGCTCTTCGACGCCCTCGCGGGAGAGATGTTCCCGGTGATGTCCTGGGCACCTGTTCCCGGCGCCGTCTCGTACCGGATCGCGGTCGACGAGGGCGACGGCGAGCACTTCGAATACGACGACTTCCGTTCGGCCGCGGCGACGTTCGTGAAGATGACCGGCACCGGAATCACGGGCATCCGCGTCCGCGCGAACTTCCCGACGAGCACGACCATGACGACGCCCGGGCCCTGGTCGTCGACCGTGTACCACACCCGCACCGTCGGCGAGCCGACCGGAGCCCATACCGAGGCGACGCCGGATCACGTCGTTTTGTCCTGGGATGCGAAGCCGGGCACCAAGCAGTACCGCGTGCTCGTCTCCTCGAAGGAGGACTTCTCCTCGGTCATCGAGGACGTGAAGACTGACAACACGAGCTTCGCGCCGCAGCTGACGCACGCCGGCTACCTCCTCGGCGGCACGTTCTGGTGGAAGGTCGCGGCACAGGACGAGGACCTCAACCTCGGCGACTTCACCCGGCCGCAGTCGTTCACGCTCAAGAAGAGCGGCGACGGCGTCCAGACGACGCAGGCGCTGCGGGTGAGCTCGAAGGGCAGGCTCAAGGCGAAGCGGCTACGCCGCGTCGTCGTGACCGTCAAGGCCGGCGGCCGGGCCGTCTCGGGTGCGCGGGTGCGCGCCTTCGGCCCCGGCGTCGTCACGAAGTGGCGCGGGACGAACCGCCGCGGCCAGGTCGTCTTCCGGCTCAAGCCGAAGGCGAAGGGCTTCGTCTTCTTCCAGGCGATGAAGAGGGGCTACCTCACCGGCTCGAGCCGCGTGAAGGTTCGCTAGTTCGGACGACGACGTCCGCGGCGCAGCTGAGGACGAGGGCATCGAGCAGGTCGGCCGGCGCGATCCCGGCGAGCGAGCGATGCTCCGTGTCGATCTCGATCTCCGGCCAACTCTCGAGTCCGAGTGCCGCGGCACCTTCGTCCGCGCCGAAGCACAGAAGCGTCTCGGCATCGCAGACCTCGCGTCGACCTGTCGCGCGTCGAGCCGTCGTCTCCAGCTCGCGGAGCTCTTCCAGCGGGTCGATTCGGACATTCGAGTCCGAGCCGATGCAGATCCCGATCCCACGCTCACGCAGGCGCTCGACGGGCGCAAAGCCGTCAGCGAGGTTGGCCTCGGTTGTGGGGGCGAGGCACACGCGGGCGCCCGAGGCGGCCAGCAGGTCGAGCTCGTGGTCGTCGGCGTGCGTGGCATGGATGACCGTCGTTCGCGGCCCGAGGCAGCCGGTCCGGTCGAGCAGCTCGAGCGGACGGATGCCGTGGTCGGTAAGGCACTGCTCGATCTCGCGGGGCTGCTCGTCCGCGTGGACGTGGAGCGGGAGGCCTTCGGCGCCGGCATAACGCGCGATCTCCTCGAGCCAGTCGGGTGGGCAGGCGCGGACGGAGTGGAGGGCACAGCCGACGCGGAGTCGGTCAGCCTGGAGCTCTTCGAGTTGGGACAGATACTCCGCGGTCGAGCCCTGGCGGAAGCGCGGGCTGCCATCACGGGCGTAGGCCGTGAGGAGAAGCGTGATCTCGATGTCGGCCTCCGAGGCGGCCTCGACGGCGGCGCGCGCCTCGGGGAGCCCGAGGTAGTGGAACTCTCCGACGGCCGTGTACCCGGCCGCCCGCATCTCGCGATACGTTCCCGCGTACTCCCGACGGACGGTCTCGGCTGTGTGTCGCTCGGCCTCCGCGATCATCGCCTCGCGCCAGGCCCAGAAGTCACCGCCCGTCCGGCGGCCACGCAGCGCGCGCTGGAATGCGTGGCTGTGCGCATTGACGAACCCGGGCAGGGTCAGACGCTCGCCCATCGGGAGGGATCGTCACACGTTCGGCTCAGAGACGTGACACACGCGCGCGTCGCTCAGCGCTACGGTCACAGCGGGGAGGAGGCCGGGCGAACCTGTTCCGTCGCATTTTGCGACCAAAGCGACGAACTATCCTTGCCACATGGCCGAGCGCGTCGTCCCCGTCCACCTCGCCCGGCTCCCGAATGCGCTGACGATCGCGCGCTTCGCCGCGATCCCGATCTTCATCGCGCTCGAGGCGCCCGCGGACGGCGGTAAGAGCTGGCCCGCCGCCATCGTTTTCGCCGCGGCCGGGATCACCGACCAGCTCGACGGCTGGCTCGCGCGGCGCTGGCGCGTCGAATCGCGCTTCGGCACCGTCGCCGATCCCCTCGCCGACCGGCTGATGATCGACGCCGCCGTGATCCTGCTCTGGTACCACGACCGTCTGCCCTGGATCGCACTGGTGCTGATCCTGGCGCGGGATCTCGTGCTGGTGGCCGGGTATAAGCTCGTCATGCCCCGCGGGTACGAGCTCTCCGTCAGCTTTCTCGGAAAGGCCGCGACCTGGATTCTGTACGCGGCCCTCACGCTGATGCTCGTGACCAGCGACGGGACCGACCTGCCCTACGTCCTCTTCTGGGCCGGCCTCGCCCTGGCGATGGCGGCGGGTGCCCTCTACGTCGGGTCGGCCCTCAGGGAGCGGCCATGAAAGCCGTCGTGATGGCGGGCGGCGAGGGCACGCGCCTCCGCCCACTGACCTCGAACCAGCCGAAGCCGATGGTGCCAATCGTCGGCAAGCCGTGCATGGAGCACATCATCGAGCTGGCGCGGGCCCACGGTTTCGTAGACGTGATCGTGACTGTCGCTTTCCTGCCGCAGGCGATCCGCAGCTACTTCGGAGACGGGGGCCAGATGGGACTCAACATCGAGTACTCCGTCGAGGAATCGCCGCTCGGCACGGCGGGCTCGGTCCGCCTAGCGAGCGGGCGTCTGGACGAGACGTTCCTCGTCATCTCTGGCGACGCGCTCTGCGACTTCGACCTGACGAAGCTCGTCGAGTTCCATCGCGCGCGCGGCGCGGCCGCCACGATCGCGCTGAAGCGCGTCGAGAACCCGCTCGAGTTCGGGATCGTCGTCACGGACAGCGAGGGGCGCGTCGAGCGCTTCCTCGAGAAGCCGTCGTGGAGCCAAGTGTTCTCGGACACGATCAACACCGGCGTCTACGTGCTCGAGCCGGAGGTGCTGAAGCACGTGCCGACGGATCGCCCGTACGACTTCTCGAAGGAGCTCTTCCCGCTGCTGCTCGAGATGGGCCGGCCCGTTTACGGCTTCATCACCGAGGGCTACTGGCAGGACATCGGGAACCTCACTCAGTACCGTCAGGCGAACTTCGACGCGCTCGACGGCCACGTGAACCTCCAGATCCCGGGCGTTCGCTTGCGCGGGAAGGTCTGGGTCGGCGAGGGCGTCGAGATCGATGATTTCGACCGGATCGAGGCGCCGGCGTTCGTCGGAAACTACTGCCGGATCGCGACCGACGCGACGGTCGGCCCCTACTCGGTGCTCTCCTCGAGCGTGACACTGCGCGATCGCGCCAGGACGGTCGCGTCGGTGATCGACGCCGGCACGCACGTCGGACGGAGCTCGCTGATCGAGAACGCGATCGTCGGCCGCTCCTGCGACATCCGCTCGCATGTGCGGATCCACGAGGACGTCGCGATCGGCGACGAGGTCACGATCGGCGCGGAGTCGGTCGTGATGCCCGGCATCCGCATCTTCCCGTTCAAGGAGGTCGAGTCCGGCTCGCAGGTGTACGAGAACCTGATCTTCGAGTCGCGAGCGTCCTCGCGGCTGTTTTCCGCCGACGCGGTCTCCGGGCTCGTGAATGTCGACCTGACGCCGGAGGTGGCGATTCGCCTCGCCGAGGCATTCGGGACGGCGCTCAAGCGGGGGGCGCGCGTGGTGGCGAGTCGCGAGTCGCCGTCGGCGTGCCGGATGATCAAGCGGGCGATGATCTCGGGGCTGAGCTCGACCGGGGTGGAGGTCGCGGACCTGAGGGTGCTGCCCGCGCCCGTCGGCCGCCACTTGCTCAAGAGCCACGGCTACGACGCCGGCTTCCATGTCGGCATCAGCGCGACGGACCCCGAGGTCCTCAGGGTCCACTTCTTCGAGCCGCCCGGCATCGAGCTGACCGACTCGATGCAAAAGGAGGTGGAGAAGCACTTCACCCGGCTCGAGTTTCGCCGGATGGCCTCTGCGGACGTCAGCGGGATCACGTACCCGGCTCGCGCGCGCGAAGGGTACGCGGACGACCTGCTCGCGAGCCTCGAGGTCGCGGCGATTCGCGCACGCGCCTTCAGGATCGTGATCGACTACGGCTACTCGGCGGCGTCGTTCGTGCTGCCGCTGCTGCTCGGGCCGCTCGGCGTCGAAGCGATCGCGGCGCACACGTACAGCGCCGAGCAGCCCGCCGAGGGCACGCCGCTTCGGAGGCTCGTGGGACAGGCCAAGCGCTTGGTCGGGGCGATCGGCGCTGACCTCGGCGTCGTCTTCGACCGCGCCGCCGAGCGCCTCTACCTGATCGACAACGAGGCACGCGAGATCCCGGTCGAGCAGGCCCTTCTGCTCTACCTGCGCCTGATCGGCGGCAACGGAAAGCGCGGGAAGCTGGCGTTCCCGATCACGGTGACGAGCCAAGTGGAGCGCCTGGTCGAAGATCGGCCGCTCGAGGTGGTGCGGACACCCGCGTCGCTCGCGGCTCTGACGAAGGCGGCGGCAGAGGACGATGTCATCTTCGCGGGCGCCGTCGGCGGGGGCTACCTCTTCCCGGAGTTCCTGCCGGCCTACGACGCGATGGCCAGCCTCTGCAAGCTGCTCGAGCTGCTCGCGCCGATCGAACAGCCGCTCTCCGAGCTCGTCTCCGACCTGCCGGAGTCCCACGTCGTCCACCGGCGCGTGCCGTGCCCGTGGGGGCAGAAGGGCCTCGTCATGCGCGTCCTCACCGAGCGCCTGAAGCACCGCGACGTCGACTTGAGCGACGGGATCAAGGTTTTCGACGAGCGCGGCTGGGCCCAGGTGCTACCCGACCCCGACGAGCCCGTCGTGCATGTCTACGCCGAGGGGCCGGACGAGGAGACATCCGCCGAGCTCGAGCGCGAGCTGCACGAGCTGGTGGAGAATGTCCTCGAGGAAGGCGAGGAAGTCAGCGTCCCCTAAAAAAGCTCAACGTGAGGTTGACCCTTAGCCGACCTGCTGGTTAACTGACCCCTCCGAACGAAAGGCCTCCCTTGGAACCACTGCCCGATCTCGCCACGCTGTCGGACTCCGACCTCAAGGAGCTGATCGACCAGCTCCAGCGCGAGGAGCAGGAGGTTTCGTATCGCCGCCGGCTGCTGCACGGAAAGATCGACATCCTGCGCGCGGAGCTCGTCGCCCGGCTCCAACGCCAGGTCGGGGCGGGGGAGAGCCCGCTCAGCGAGGTTGACGTCGACCGGTTGACGGAGATCCTCGCCGGCAAAGCAGCACCGCCGGCCGAGGCCTAGCGCGCGCCATGACCCACGTCTACTGCCCCGAGTGTGGCTTCCAGAACCCTGAAGCCGCCAATTTCTGCTCGAAGTGCGGTGCCGCGCTCGTCCGCGACTCGAGTGGGGGGGACACGACGATGGCATTCGACCCCGACGACCTCGAGGAGTCCTCGCCGCTCGAGGACCTCGGGATGGAGGGCCCGGCGCTCGTCGTGCGCTCCGGCGGCGGCAGGGCCGGCGAGCACTTCGTGCCGACAGACGAGAGCACGACGATCGGCCGCTCGCCCGACTGCGACATCTTCCTCGACGATGTCACCGTCTCCCGCCAGCACGCGGTCCTGCGGCGCGATGGCGGCACCTTCGTGATCGAGGACCAGGGCAGCCTCAACGGCACGTTCGTGAACCGCCGCCGGATCGAAAGCGCGGAGCTCGCGGACGGCGACGAGCTTCAGATCGGCAAGTACCGACTCACGTTCCTGCAGAAGTGAGCGCAGCCGCCGTCACTCCCCAGGAGAACCGACCGCTGACGATCGGGGCCGTCTGCCGCCTGCTCAGCGAGGAGTTCCCCGACATTTCGATCTCGAAGATCCGCTATCTCGAAGACCAGGGCTTGCTCGCGCCGCGGCGGACGCCCGGGAGGTACCGGCTGTACGCAGAGGATGACGTCGATCGTCTCCGGACGATCCTCCGGCTCCAGCGCGACGAGTTCCTCCCGCTGCGCGTGATTCGCCAGGAGCTGGCGTCGCCGAGGGCGACGGAGCGCGTGCGGCGGGGGCGCGCGGCGCTCGCCGGCGCGTACGAAGAGGACGAGATCGACCTGAGTCAGCTGTGCGAGCGAGCGGGGGTCACGGTCGCGTTCGCCCGTGAGCTGGAGGAGTACGGCCTGATCGAGTCGCGCATCGACGCCGGGGAACGGGTCTACATCGAAGGTGAGGCCGACGTTGCGGCCGTCTGCGCCAAGCTCGCCCGGTTCGGGATCGACGCGAGGCACCTGAGGACGTTTCGGAGCGCCGCCGACCGCGAGACCGGGTTACTCTCGGCGATCGTGGCACCCGCACTCCGTTCCCGGAATCCCGAGCGCCGCCAAGGCGGGATGGAGGACCTACAGCTTCTGGCCGAACATGCCCAGGAGCTGTCCCAGCTCCTCTTCTGGCGCTCGCTTCGCGGCGTCGCCGCGTCCTGATGGCGATCGATCTCAGAGAGCGCGTGCGGGAGGTCCCGGATTGGCCCGAGCCGGGCGTCGGGTTCAAGGACGTCAGCCCGCTGCTCCGGGATCCGGAGGCGCTCACACAGACAATCGATGAGCTCGCCGCGTGGACGCGCGAGCGGAACCCGGATGTCGTACTGGGCGCGGAGGCCCGTGGCTTCATCCTGGGCGCGGCGATCGCCAAGGAGGTGCCGTGCGGCTTCGTCCCGGCGCGGCGGCCGGGCAAGCTCCCGCCGGAGACGGTCAGCGCGACCTACGCGCTCGAGTACGGTCAGAACGCACTCGAGCTGAACGCGAATGCGATCGGCGACGGGGCGCGCGTCGTGATCCACGACGACGTGCTCGCGACGGGGGGGACGGTGGAGGCGATCGGCGGACTCGTCGAGCAGCTCGGCGGCGAGGTCGTCGGCGTCTGCTTCATCATCGAGCTCTCGTTTCTCGGAGGCCGAGAGCGGGTGAGCCGGTACCCGCTGCACTCTTTGATCGAGTACTGAAGGTTTCAGCAGGTTCGTGCTCACTCCCGCCAGGGATCGGCGGGGGCTCCGGCGAGGTCGATAACGAGAGAGCCGTGAACGAGACGCCGCTAGTCGACGGCCGAGCCGTCAACCGTTTGCTCGACCACTGTTCCCGCCTGTCGCTCTCAGGCGTGTCGGACGCACCGCCGCGGGCGCGAGAGCGCCTCGAGGCTGCCCTCGGCGGTGAGTTGGCGTACCGCTTGCTCGGCGCGCTGGCCGGAGATCACCGGATCCCGGCGCGGTTGTTCGTCGACTGACGCGGGCGGCGCGGCCGAACCTCGTCGCCACCGTAGAGGCGGACGTAGAGGAAGATCGCTCCCGCGGAGAGGCCGGCGAAGATGAACGCCGTCGCGCCGGACACGCCGATCGCGAGCATGCCAAGCCACAGGTACAGGCCGAGGCCGAACGCCCAGAGGAACGAGGTCAGGCCCCGGTCGAAGCTCGGCATGCGCAGGTGCACGCGCCGATCCTATCGGCTACCGCGTTATCCACAGGTTGCAAGGATGACTGTGGAAATGTGGAAAAAAGAAAAGTTTGCAAAGTGCGAGAACTTCGCCCTTTTTCAGCGGCGAGAACCCTTGAATAGCGCCTTGCCTGCCCCTAGTCTCCCACCTGCGTCGAGTACGGGACGCGAGTAGGACGAAGTCGGTCACGAGGACTGTAGCCGGAAGGCGAAAGTCAGCGAGACCGGTGGACGAAAGCGTGATCGGCTCGGCGAAAGTTCTGCCACCGGAGGAGTCTTCGGGCTCAGCTGGTGGCAGAACTTATTTTTTGGTCGTCCGGTGCGCCTGCGGCGCCCGGCCTTCGGCGGGGCGGGAGAGGGTTCGTTCGGAGGTTCTCTTCGAACTTGACATAACGTCTGTTCTCGTGCATTCGCCTTTCTGGCAGCGCCGGCGCTGGTGGGCTATGCTCGCAGCCGCCTTCGGGAGGCCAGGTACTTCTTGTTTCGCGTCACCAGTAGTGGGAATTACACAACCAGCGGGATGACGACGGCTGAGATCGAGACCGTCCTCGGTAGCGAGGACGTCAAGCATCTGCTCGAGGCAGCCGAGCACACCGGCGGTGCCGTCCGCCAGCAGGAGCTTCACGAGGTGCTCGAGCCGCTGGAGCTCGATCCGCTCGAGCTCGAGGCCTTCCGTCAGGAGCTCGAGCAGCGCGGAATCGAGATCATCGAGGAGGAGCGCGTCGCGCCCGAGCCGGTCCCGCAGGCGCAGCTGATCGTCGAGACGACGACTGACGCGCTGCAGCTCTTCCTGCGCGAGGCCGGCCGGCACCCGCTCCTGACCGCCGCGCAGGAGGTGGAGCTCGCCAAGCGCATCGAACGCGGCGACATGCAGGCCAAGCAGCGGATGATCCAGTCGAACCTCCGCCTCGTCGTCTCGATCGCCAAGAACTACCGCAACCAGGGCCTCCCGTTCCTGGATCTGATCCAGGAGGGCACGCTCGGACTGATCCGCGCCGTCGAGAAGTTCGACTGGCGCCGCGGGTTCAAGTTCTCCACCTACGCGACCTGGTGGATCCGGCAGGCCGTCGCGCGGGCGCTTGCGGACAAGGCGCGGACGATCCGCATGCCCGTCCACATCGTCGAGCGGCTCCAGAAGCTGAACAAGGCCGAGCGGATGCTCTGGACCCAGCTCGGCCGCGAGCCGACGCTCGAGGAGGTGGCCGAGGAGGCCAGCCTTCCAATCGAGCAGGCCAAGGAGGTCAAGGCTGCGGCTCATGCGTCGACGAGCCTCGATCAGCCTGTGGGCGACCAGGACGACGCGGTCTTCGGCGACTTCGTCGCCGGCGAGGGTCCGACGCCGGACGAGCAGGTCGAAGTGCTGCTCCGTAGCCAGGCGCTCGCCCGCGCGCTCGCCGCCCTCAGCGACCGCGAGCGACACGTCCTGATCCTCCGCTACGGCCTCGACAACTCCGAGCCGCGGACGCTGGAGGACATCGGCCGCCGCCTGGAGCTCACGCGCGAGCGCGTGCGCCAGATCGAGAGCCAGGCGCTCAAGCGCCTCTCCCGGCTGAACGAGATCGAATCCGTCAGCTGACGGACTCTTCGCGCGACCGCCTACGTTTCGAGGTAGAACTGGAGGCCGGGCGCGACGGTTCTCAGCTCGCGCAGCGCGCGCGACTCCAGCTGCCTGACGCGCTCGCGCGTGATGCCGAGGTCCGCCCCCACTTCCTCGAGCGTCTTCGGAGTCTGGCCTTCGAGGCCGAAGCGCATCGTGAGCACGCGGCGCATGCGCGGGTTCAGGTGGAGCAGTGCCTCTGCCAGCTCGTCCGACCGCAGCTGCTTGGCCGTGGCCGTGTCGGGTCCGTCTTCCTTGGTGTCCTCGATCAGGTCGCCGTAGAGGCTCTCGCCGTCGCCGACCGGCGTCTCCAGGCTGACGGGATCCTCGACCAGCTCGAGCAGTTCCTGGACGCGCTCGGGCGTGAAGCCGCTGTCCGTGGCGATCTCCTCGACCGTCGGATCGCGGTTGAGCTTCTGGGTCAGGATCCGCCGCGAGCGCAGCATCTTCCGGGCCTGCTCCGCGACGTGCACGGGCAGCCGGATCGTGCGGCCCTGGTCGGCCAGCGCCCGCGCGACGGCCTGGCGAATCCACCACGTGGCGTAGGTCGAGAGCTTGAATCCGAGGCGCCAGTCGAACTTCTCGACGGCGCGGATGAGTCCGAGGTTGCCCTCCTGGATCAGGTCGAGGAGCGGGACCCCGGCCTTGGTGTAGTTCCGCGTGATCGACATCACGAGCCGGAGGTTCGACTCGATCAGCTTCGCCTTCGCGGCCTCGTCGCCCCGGTCTTTGCGGCGAGCGAGTTCTCGCTCCTCCTCCGCGGTGAGGAGACGTCCGTCGCCGATCGCACGGACGTAGAGCTTGAGCGGGTCGTGGAGCGGCGTGCCATCGGCGGCGTGCGCCGGCGCGCTTTCCTCTTTCTCTTCGACGTCCGGCGTGTCCAGGTCGGCGGCGCCGGTGAGCACCTCGAGGTGGCGCTCAGGCGCCTCGACCTCAGGGTCGGGCTCAGGAAGGGGCCGCGGCTCCATCGAGGCCTGTATCGGCGCGGGTTCGCGCCGGCGGGCTCCCTCGAAGGAGGGACACCAGATTTGTGCAACTAACTGAAGGATTTTGCGAAACTAACCGAAAGGAAGCATTACGCGTCTTAGAGAAAGGGGTTTCAGCGGCGCTGTCTGCGGCCACTCTTACGATCGAAGCCATGTGCGGAATCGCGGGATACAGCATTGATCCGGGCGCGGGAATCGCGAGGACACTCGCCGCCCAGGCGCTGCTTGCCGGAATCGCGGAGCGCGGCAACGACGCTGTCGGGTATGCGCATCGTTCAGCCGGCCGCCGCTCGTCCGTACACAAGCGGCGGGCGGGCGCGAGCGCGCTGCTCCACGACGTGTTCGTCCCACGGGACTCGACCGAAGTCCTGATCCACGTCCGTGACTACACGAAGGGCCACCCGACGATCGAGGCCAACAACCATCCGGTTCGGCACGGGGACGTGATCGGCATCCACAACGGCGTGATCGCGAACGACGAGAAGCTCTTCGCCGCCCATGGCTTCGAGCGTCACGAGCCAGGGATGTCCGTCGATACCGAGGCCATCTTCGCCCTGGTGGAGGCGTTCGGCTCCTGCGGCAAGACGCTGGAGCAGCTGCGAGGCTCGATGGCTTCGGCGTGGCTGGACTGCCGCGAGCCCGAGGTCCTCTATCTCGCTCGCGGCGCCGCGAGGCCGTTGTGGGTGGGCTCCGCTACCGAAGGGACGTTCTTCGCTTCGACCGAGCACGCACTCGAGGTGCTCGAATACTTCATGCGCCTGCCGCTCGAGAAGGAGCAGCTCGAGGAAGGAACGCTCCTGCGCTTCGAGCACGGCCGCGAGACGCAGCGCGAGCGCTTCCACCCCGACCGCCGCTACGACGAGACCCCGCTTCCGGCCGTTCGTGCTCCGGAGGAGCGGGAGAGCTGCCTACGTCTGCTCTCCGCGCTTACCGCGGCGGCTTGAGATCTTCCCGTCGCGGCTGACCTCGTAGCCGTCCTCGAGTAGGCGCTCCCTGATCAGGAACTGGAACGTCGACCACGCGCCGCGGCGCACGTCGAACATCCGGTAGACCTGCCACTCGGTCAGCAGCGCGGGATCGTCCTTCCGCGCGAGCGCCCACTCCTGGAACTTGGGCAGGTGCCCGAGCCCGAGTGCGAGCTCTCTCCCCTGGTCGACGGCGCGCTCCAGCCGCTCCTCCCCCACTGGCACGTCAAAGCCAGCCTCGCGCAGCGCGGTCGTGAGCGAGCCGAACGTGTGCCAGTAGAGCGACTTCGACGGCATCGACCGGCGGTGGTCGTCGAGGTCTCGCGCCGTCGGCGTCCGGCCGAGCCTCTCCCCGAGTTCTCGTAGCTGGCTCAACAGCTCCTCGCGGGTGGCGAAACGGCGCGGGACGAGACCCGCGGCCCGCTTCGCCGCATTCCAGCTGCCGAAGTGCTCGATCACGGTCTGCGGATGTACGGAGGTTTCCGGATCGGCCGAGAACTCGCGCATCGAGGGCGACCGCCCCAGCCTCCGCGCGCAGTCGAGCAGCTGCTCGACGATCTCCTCGTCGGAGTAGCGCTTGCGGATTCCGGCCTGGAACTGGGCGAGCTCATCACGGTCGAGGCTGGCGAGCAGCTCGCGCGCGGGTCTTCGCGCCATGGCAAGAAGGATAGAGCGAATTCGCTCAGATGCAAGTGCAGGCGAGCGGCGATGCTGCTACGCCGATGCGGCGAAGAGAGCCTGTCGGGCGCTCTCGTCCTCGAGCAGCTCCGGCGGGAGGATCCGCTCGAGGGCCGCTACGCATCGCGGGCAGAACTGTGTGCCCGCCGAACGCTTCAGCTCGTCCATCGCCTCCTTGGCGGGACGTGCGGCGCGGTAGATGCGCTTCGTCAGCATCGAGTCGAGGGCGTCCGCGACGTGGATGATCCGCGCGCCGAGCGGGATCTCCTCTCCCCTGAGCCTATCCGGATAGCCCGTGCCGTCGAAGCGCTCGTGGTGGTGCCGGATCGCCGGCACCGCGTCCTGGAGGAAGCCGAGGCGGTCGATGATCCGCGCGCCTTCCTCCGCGTGCCGCTGCATCAGATCCCACTCGTCCGTCGTCAGCGTCGCTGGCTTCAGCAGGATCGCGTCGGGGATAGCCAGCTTCCCGATGTCGTGGAAGAGCGATGCGTGGCCGAGCAGATCGAGCTCTGCCTTCGAGAGCCCGAGCTCGCGACCGATCGCGAGCGCGAGCTCCTGCACTCGACGGGAGTGGCCGGCGGTATACGCATCACGCGCGTCGACCGTTGCCGAGAGGCTCTCCATCGCGGCCGTCGAGCGCTCGCGCAGGAGGCGGTTCGCCTTCTCGAGCGACACGTTCTGCGTCTGGATCGTCTCCGCGGCCTGGCGGAGCTTCTGGGCGCTCTTGCGCGCGTGCCGGAGGTAGGCCTCCTGGGTCTTGCGCATCAGGAGCAGTGGCACGGCGAACACCGCGAGCGCATACGGGCCCGCGGCGTGGTAGGCGATCGCCATCACGCCGCCGACGAAGCCGTAGACGACCCAGTGCGGCAGCAGCCAGAGAAAGCGCTCGTGCCAGGCCCGCCACCGGCGCTCGTGGCCCTCCATGGCGAGGGCGAGGCTGAGCAGGCCGGTGTTGACCGCGAAGTACGCCGCTCCGGCGACCAATCCCGCCCCGACGGTGATGAGCTCGCCCAGGCTCCCCTCGAAGCCGGCCGCGAACGCGGCGGAAGCGGCAAGCGAGGCGAGGGAGAGCGCACCGATGTTGAAGAGCGTTCGGTGCAGCGGGTAGCGCTTCGCGCTCCAGTCCACGACGCACGTGGTGATTGCGAGCGCAAGCGCAGCCCTCGGTCCAAAGAGCGCCGCGCCCGCGAGGGCGCCCACGGCGCTGACGGAGATCGAGCCGTCGTCCACCTCCAGGGCCACCGCCTGCCCGAGCCCGACGAGGATGATCAGCGCGACGAGGCCAAAGACGTCCGTTGCCGTCCCGAAGATCGCCCCGAGGACGCCGGCGGTGACACCGATGAACGACACGATGCCGACGAGCATGGCCAGGCGGCTCGAGAGCGAGAAAAAGCGCGGGCCCTGGACGGCGTGAGGTCGGTGCGGCGCCTGGCGCCGCTCCTGCCCCGGAGTCATCTCGTCCACGGGCGGCAGCGGGACGACGTGGTCACCGTCCTCGGTAACGGCCGTGAGCCGCGCACGCCGTGCCGGCGGCATCGCGAGCGGCTCGGAGCTCGTCGCGTCGAGGACGCGGTTGCGGCCCTGGAGCTTGGCGCGGTAGACGGCGAGGTCGGCCTGGTGGATCAGCTCGTTCGGGTCGGTGCCGTTGCGCGGATACGCCGCGACGCCGATCGAGACCGTCGCGCGGATCGGGTCGCTCGAGGTCTCGACGTCGAAGCGCCGCTGGGCGACGGCGCGTCGAATGCGTTCGGCGATCTCCATCGCCTCCTCTGGACTCGTCTCCGGGAGGAGGATGCTGAACTCCTCGCCGCCGAAGCGCGCGGGGACGTCATAGTGGCGCAGCATGGCGCGAAAGACCTCGGCGATGCCCTTGAGGACCGCGTCGCCGGCGAGGTGGCCATAGCTGTTGTTGATCTCGCGGAGGAGGTCGAGGTCGGCCATGATCAGCGACAGCGGGCGGTCGAAACGCGCTGCGCGCGTGAGCTCCTCGTTGAGCGCCTGACCGAAGTGGCGGGCGTTGAAGAGGCCAGTCTTCGGGTCGACACGGGCCTCGGCCTCGAGCTTCGGCACCGAGAGCGACCGGTGGATCAGCACGAGCGGGGCGATCGCGAAGGGCACGAGCCATGGGTTGATCTGCCAGAACGTCGCGATCCCCACGCCGAGCGACGCCAGTACGAGGTCGGTCGAGAGGCTTTGCATCGAGAACAGGCCGGACTCGCGAATCGAGTGGCCGCGGGCCAGCGCGAGCATCGGCGCCAGGAGCGAGTGGTTGATCCCGACAAGCAGCACGCACGCAGTCAGGCCTGCGAACGCGAAGGTCATGTTCGGGTACCCGTCGAGGAGCCCCGCCTGGCGAACCATGTATGCCCCGCCCGACGCCGCGAGGATCGAGATCGTGTAGTTGCAGATGTTGAAGCTCTGGATGTACCAGGCTGCACGGTTCCGCAGCCAGTCCGGCAGGTGCTGGATGATCGGGATCAGGGCAACCTGCTCCGGCGGCAGCAGGAGCGCCGCCGGAATCAGGAAGACGATCGTCGTGTGGTACGAGGTGTTCTTCCCCGTGCGCACGAGGAAGAGCTGGGCGACGGCGGCCGCGGTGGCGATGATCAGGAACGTGATCCAGCCGTCGGTCTGATGCTCAAGCCTGGGGAGAAACGGGCCCGCAACGGCCGCTGCGATGCCTGCGACGGCAACCAGGTAGACGAGGGCGCGCAGCGAGAGCCGCCCGCCGACGGGAT
>DATFQN010000093.1:0-85889 GCA_035264165.1 Gaiellaceae bacterium | reverse complement strand
TGGCCGTGTCTGCGTGCCTGGCACCGGGACCACGGCCCCGGCGGACGGTTACGGATTAGGCCGCGGCGGCGGACTTCGGGCGGCGGCCTCGGCGCGCTGCGGCGCGGCCGGGCATGTCGGTGGCGCAGTTATCGCAGAGGTCTGCCTGCTTCGCGCCGCGGCGGGCGTCCGTATATGTCAGGCGCAACGTGGCGCCCTTTCCCTCGCCGACTTCCTTACCGCAGTTGTCGCATACGAGCACAGTCTTGCGGGCCAAGTGGATCCCTCCTATTTCGGGCTGATCAAGCGGAGATCGTAGTGAAATCCGTAGAGAAATTCTATGCGGCGGCGCGCGTCTGGCGAATACGCCAGGAACGAAGCAATGAAAGAAGGGCCCGTTCTTCGGGGTCGAGACCAATATCGCGCGCGCCGACCACGCGCAAATGCCGAGGCCGAAAGTCATCGATCGTTCGGCCGTCGAGATACTGCTCCACGACCGCGGGGCTCACGTAGGAGGAGCGTGCGACAGCGGGCGTGTTGCCGAGCTTCTCGCCGACCGAGCGCATGACGGCGGCGACGGCGCGTTTGGCTTCCGTCGCCGTTTCTGGGACGCCTCGCTCGGCGAATGCGACAGCTGCGAGGAGGGTCCCGCCCCACGTTCTGAAGTCCTTCGCCGTGAACTCCTCGCCCATGTGCTCCCGGACGTAGTCGTTCAGCTTGCGTCCTGTGAGGTTGAAGAGCTCATCGCCGGTGCGGTAACGAAACAGCCGCCGGCCGCCTTCGAGTTTGACGAGCGCGCGCATCGCCTCTGCGAGCTCCTGGTCGACGACTGCGGTGTGCACCCAGACCTTGTGCTTGCCGCGGTACTTGAAGGTGACGCGGTTTCCCCGCACCGTCACGTGGTTCTTGTTCAGCGTGGTGATGCCGAACGTCCGATGTCTCTTCACATAGCGCTCGGAGCCCACGCGAAACCACCCGAGATTGATGAGCCTGAGCGCCAGCGCGTTCGTCCATTCGGGGCTGAACTGCTCACCGGCGAGATGCTCGGCCATCGCGGCACGGATGTCGGGCAAGCGCTCGGCGAACCGAACCAGCTTGTCGTACTTCGCCTGTTCCTGCTTGGCGCGATACGCAGGGTGGTAGAGGTACTGCCGCCGGCCGGCCGCATCGACGCCGGTTGCCTGCAGCTTCGCTCCCGGATGCGGCGAGATCCAGACGTCCTTCCATGCAGGCGGGATCACGAGCGATTCGATCCGCTCGAGGTGCTCTTTCTTGGTGATGCACCTGCCCTGCGCGTCGACGTAGCGGAAATGCCGCCGCGAGCCCACGCGTCTCCAGCCTCCCTTCCTCGCCATCGTCCCCGTTCTCTCTCCCGCGCAGGGCGCTTTCAATCCACCCCTACAATCCGCGCGCGATGGACGCCGACACGATCGTCGTGCTGGAAGGGGACGAGACCGGGCAGGAGCTGCTCGAGGAGGCGCTACGGGTGCTGGCGCCGGACGTCGTCGGCATCGAGCTCGACCTTCCCCGGTTCGATCTCTCGCTCGAATCGAGGCGGAAGACCGGGAACGCCGTCGTCTACGAGGCCGCGGCGGCGATCAAGGAGCACGGCCTGGGGCTCAAGGCAGCGACGGTGACCCCGGAGGGAGCAGCCGACGTCGGCTCGCCGAACCGGATTCTGCGGGAGGAGATCGGCGGGCGTGTGATCGTGCGGACAGGCCGGCGCATCCCAGGTGTCGTGCCGCTGGGGGGAGTCCACGCTCCGATCTCGGTCGTCCGCATGGCCGTGGGTGACGCGTACGGCGCAAAGGAGTGGCGCGAGGGCGAGGGCGAGGACGAGGCGGCGTTCCGGACGGAGCGGATCGAGCGCCGGATCTGCCGCGCCGTTGCGGAGTTCTCGTTCCGGCTCGCGGAGCGCACCGGCGCCGGCGTCTTCGGCGGCCCGAAGTACACCGTCAGCCCCGTCTACGAAGGGATGCTGAAGGAGGAGATGGACGCGGCCGCAGCACGGCACCCGGACGTCACGTACGACCCGCAGCTGATCGACGCCACCTTCGCGTACCTCGTCACGTCGAGCGGCGCGCCCCTCGTGATCCCCGCGCTGAACCGCGACGGTGACGTGCTCTCCGATCTCGTCCTGCCGCTCTTCGGATCGATCGCCGGCGCCGAATCGCTGCTCGTCGCCTTCGACGACGATTACGTGCCGGACGCAGTCATGGCCGAAGCAGCGCACGGAACGGCGCCTGCGCTGCAGGGTAAGAACGTCGCCAACCCGATGGCGATGATCCTCGCCGCCTCCTCCCTCCTCGGCTACGGCGACGAGCGCAGCCAGCAGGCGGGCCGGGCGATCCGTGAGGCCTCCCTCGAGGCGGTCGCCGACGGGCTCCGCACCGCCGACCTCGGCGGCCACGCAGGAACGGACGAGTTCACCGACGAAGTCATCCGCCGCGCCAAGCAGAAGCTCGAGGTCTGGGCGGCGCTCTGAGCAGGCGCGGCTAGCTACGCGCTGAGGCGCTCGTCCGGAAGGAAGCGGTCGAGCTCGCCCTCGCGCCAGAGCCCGATGAAGGCGCGCACCACGCCGGGATCGAACTGTGTGCCGGCGCCGTTCTGTACCTCTTCGACGGCTTTCCGGATAGGAAGCGGCGGGCGGTAGGGCCGCATCGAGATCATCGCGTCGAAGGCGTCGACGACGGCGACGATGCGGGCTCCGAGCGGGATCTGCTCGCGGGACCGCCCGCTCGGGTAGCCCGCGCCGTCCCAACGCTCGTGGTGGAAGAGGATGTAGGGGAGCGCGGGCCGCATCGCTTCGATACCGCGGATCAATCGCGCGCCCGCGAGCGGGTGGCGCTTGATCTCCCGAAACTCGCGCTCGTCCAGTGGGCCGGGCTTCCGCAGCACCGCGTCGTCGAGGTTCAGCTTGCCGACGTCGTGGAGCAGCGCCCCGACCTTGATGGCGCCGAGACGCGAGCTCTTCCAGCCCAGGCGGCGTGCGAGCGCCTGCGCGAGCACGCTGACCCGCTCGGAGTGCCCGCGCGTGTATGGGTCGCGGGCTTCGATCGCCTGCGAGAGTGCCGCGAGAACCACGAGGGTCGTGTTCGCACCGCCGTCGCGTCTTCCTCTTTAGGATTCCGGCCGTGTGAAGGTCGCTGTCCCGAAGGAGACTGCGCCGGGAGAGCGCCGCGTCGCGCTCGTCCCGGAGATCGTCAAGAAGCTGACGGATTCGGGCATCTCCGTCGTCGTCGAGCCCGGCGCGGGCGAAGCGGCGTCGTTCTCGGACAACGCCTTCACGGAGGCCGGCGCGGTACTCGGCGAGCCGTGGAACGCCGACGTCGTCGTCAAGGTCAGGAAGCCAAGCGCCGACGAGCGCGACCGGCTGCGCGACGGTCAGGTCCTGATCGGGTTCCTCGAGCCGCTGACGGATCGGGCGGGAGTCGAGGAGCTCGGACGGCGCGGCGTGATCGGCTTCGCGCTCGAGTCGATCCCGCGGATCACCCGGGCGCAGCCGATGGACGCGTTGTCCTCCCAGGCCACGGTCTCGGGCTACAAGTCCGTGCTGCTCGCCGCGGAGCGCCTGCCGCGGTTCTTCCCGATGCTGATGACCGCCGCGGGCACCGTCCCGCCCGCGAAGGTGCTCGTGCTCGGCGCCGGCGTTGCCGGGTTGCAGGCGATCGCGACCGCGCGCCGACTCGGCGCGGTCGTCTCCGGCTTCGACGTCCGGCCGGTGGTGCGCGAGCAGGTCGAGAGCCTCGGCGCCTCGTTCCTCGATCTCGGCGTCGTGGGCGAGGAGACCGCGGGCGGGTACGCGCGGGAGCTCAGCGAGGAGGAGCAGCAGCGTCAGCAGGAGGAGCTGGAGCGCCGGATCCCGGACTTCGACGTCGTGATCACGACGGCGCTCGTTCCCGGGCGGCCGGCGCCGAAGCTGATTCCCTCCTCGGCAGTCTCGGCGATGCGCGACGGCTCCGTGATCGTCGACCTCGCGGCCGAAGCAGGCGGGAACGCCGAGCCGACGGTGACGGGCGAGGTGGGCGACCATGACGGCGTGACGGTCGTCGGGCTCGTGAACCTGCCGAGCACGGTGCCCGTGCACGCGAGCCAGCTCTACGCGCGCAACGTCCAGGCGCTGCTCATGCACCTTGCGCCCGACGGCGAGCTGAGCCTCGACTGGGACGACGAGATCACGGCGGGCGCCTGCGTCACGCGCACAAAGGTGCCGACGTGAACACGCAGCTCGTCGTGGAGCTCACCGTCTTCGCGCTCGCCGTCTTCCTCGGCTTCGAGCTGATCTCGAAGGTGCCGACGATGCTGCACACGCCGCTGATGTCGGGCACGAACGCGATCCACGGGATCGTCCTGATCGGCGCGATGCTGATCGTCGGAACCGCCGACTCGACGCTCGAAAAGGCCTTCGGCTTCGTCGCCGTCGTCTTCGGAACGATCAACATCGTCGGCGGCTTCCTCGTCACGGACCGGATGTTGGAGATGTTCAAGCAGCGGCAGCCGGACCAGGACGAGGCCGACCGCAAGCCATGAGCCGCACGTGGATCGACTTCGCGTACCTCGTCGCGGCGATCTGCCTGGTCCTGGGGATCAAGCGTTTGTCGCACCCGAGGACGGCGCGATCGGGCAACTGGATCGCGGCTGTCGGGATGGCGATCGCGGTCGGGTTCACCTTCGCGATCAAGGAGATCGACACCTACTGGCTGATGCTGGCCGGCATCCTCGTTGGCACCGTCGTAGGCGTGGCGTCCGCGCGGATGGTGCGCATGACTGCGATACCGCAGATGGTCGCGCTCTTCAACGGCGTCGGCGGCGGCGCGGCAGCGCTGATCGCGGCGGCGGAGTTCCACCGGCTCGCGCCGGAGAGCGGCGCGCTCGACACCGACCACCTCGTCGGGATCCTCTTCTCGGCGCTCGTCGGCTCCGTCAGCTTCTGGGGGAGCCTTGTGGCGTTCGGAAAGCTCCAGGACCTCGTCCCGGGCCGGCCGATCGTCTTCCCGGCGCAGAACCTGATCAATGCCGTGCTCGGGTTGACGCTGCTGGGCGCGATCGCGTTGACGGCGACCACGGAGGATGGCCTCTGGCTCGGCGTGTTGATGGTCGGCGCGGTGGTGCTCGGCGTGTTGTTCGTCTTGCCCATCGGCGGCGCCGACATGCCGGTCGTGATCTCGCTGCTGAACGCATTCACGGGACTGGCGGCGGCGTCGACGGGCTTCGTGCTCGACAACACCGCCCTGATCATCGGCGGGACGCTCGTCGGGGCTTCCGGAACGCTGCTCACGATCAAGATGGGCCAGGCCATGGGCCGCCCGCTCCGGCAGACGCTCTTCGGCGCGTTCGGTGCGGCGCCCGCGGGCGCGGCTGTGGCCGCAGCGGCCGTCGACGGCGACGGGAGCGTGCGGACGGCGTCGACGGACGACATCGCGTTCATGCTCGCGTATGCGCGCCGCGTCGTCTTCGTGCCGGGGTATGGACTCGCCGTGGCACAGGCCCAGCACGACGTCCGCAACCTCGGCGAGCTCCTGGAGGGCAAGGGCGTCGACGTCCGCTACGCGATCCACCCCGTCGCGGGCCGGATGCCGGGACACATGAACGTGCTGCTCGCGGAAGCGAACGTGCCGTACGACGAGCTGTTCGAGATGGAGCAGATCAACCCCGAGTTTCCGCAGACGGACGTGGTCGTCGTCGTGGGCGCGAACGACGTGGTCAACCCGGCCGCCCGGAACCAGCCCGGCAACCCGATCTACGGGATGCCCATCCTCGACGTGGACAAGGCGCACAACGTCGTCGTGATCAAGCGCAGCCTCTCCCCCGGCTTCGCCGGCGTCGACAACCCGCTCTTCTACGACCCGAAGACGGTGATGCTCTTCGACGACGCGAAGGCCGCGCTCGAGAAGCTGATCGGGTCGCTCAAGGCCGTTTGACCGCGATTCCCGTCTTCCGCGGCGCCGACGTGGAGGCGGCGGTCTCGCCCGCGCGCGCCGTCGATGTCGTGCGGGATGCTTTTGTCGCGTACGCGCGCGGCGAGTGGTCGATGCCGTCGAAGGTGTACGTGCCCGCGTATCCGGCCGGCGACTTCCGCGCCATGCCTGCGTTGGGCGGTGGGTACGCGCTGCTGAAGTGGGTGACGTCGTTCCCCGGGAATCCCGAGGCCGGGCTGCCGACGGTGACGGGTCTCGTACTGGTCTCGGATGCGTCGAACGGGATGCCGGTGGCCGTGTTGGACGCGGGCGCCGTGACGGCCCTTCGGACGGGTGCGGCGGCGGTGCTTGCCGCAGAGACGGTCGGGCGTCCGGATGCCGAGACGGCCGCCGTGATCGGCGCCGGCGTCAACGGGCGTGCGGCCGCGCGGACGTTTCTTGCGCGCGGAAGGTCCGTGGCGCTGTGGGACGTCGATCGGGAACGGGCGCAAGCCGCGGCGGCCGAGCTGGGCTCGGAGGTTGCGGAGAGTCGCGAGACGGCGCTGGCCGCCGATCTCGTCATCACGGTCACGCCCGGCCACGAGGTTCTGTTCAACGAGGGCAGCCTCCAGCCCGGCCAGCACGTGAGCCTGATGGGCGCGGACGGGCCGGGCAAGGCCGAGATCGCGGCGGATGAGCTCATTCGCGTGAGCGTCTTCTGCGACGACTGGGAGCAGGCAAGTCACAACGGCGACCTCGTCCAGGGCGTCGAGGCGGGGGTGGTCGGGCGGGAGGACGTGACCCAGCTTGGAGACGTATTAATTGGCTCCCGGGATGGGCGCCGTTCGGCGGGTGAGATTACGGTCTTCGACTCGACCGGGCTAGCGATCCAGGATCTCGCGGTCGCGCTCGCCGCAATTGGGAAGGCCGACGAGCTGAACCTTCAGACGATCGACCTCTAAGGCTCGCGAATCTCCCAGAACGAGTCCTTCCGACTGAGCTTTCCGTCCTCGGCGAAGGTCCAGAGGTCGCAACCGCGTACTTCGATTCTCTCCCCCTCGGTCGTTGTGCCGGTAAGGGTCCATTCCGAAGCGCCGCGGTTGCCGGAGACGAAGTGGTCGTCGTCTCCGTAGTGGACGTCGGGGATCCCGTCGAAGCGTGCGGCGAGGCCGCGCCTGACGTCGTCCTTGCTAGCTCTCGGGGAGCCACCCTTCCTGGTACGGCGTTGGCTTGCGTCGCGGAAGACCCGCGTAGGCCTCGGCCGCAACAGAGGTCTCCTGCTTTGCCCCGGCGTTATGTCGCAGAGCCACTTCGTCCACGGGGTAGCCGCCCCAGGTCGCCTCGTCCTGGTGCTCTCGGGCGCCGATCGCCAAGACGACGCACGGCCCGTCGCCGGCTCCGATGACGTCGTGGTTCGTCCCGGGCGGGCAGTGGACGAAATCCCACTGGCGAAGTGGGCGCTCCTCGCCCGCGACGAGCAACAGCGCCTCGCCCGCGAGCACCAGGAAGTCCTCCTGGTCGGCCTCCCAGTGGTACATGCTCATCGCCACTCCAGGGGGCAGGACGTAGAGATTGACCCCGACCTGCGGGAAGTCGACGTCCCCCTCGAACGGCAGCACCGCCCCGCGTCCCTCGGCGTGGTGCCAGCGGCCCTCCCTCGAATTGAGGACGAACCAGCCATCGCCGGCAGCGACCAGGCCCGTATCCGTCGCTTCGAGCGGCGCCTCGGGAACCATGCCCGCGATGCTAGAGGACCCGCGCGGCATCGAAGAGCTCGAGCTCGGGCTCGCGACGGCCGAGGATTGCTTTCGCGACGAGCTCGCCGCAGGCAAGGCCGAGGACGTTGCCGTGCCCCGAGTAGCCGCGCGAGACCCAAACGCCGTCGTGGCCCGGCACAGGGCCGACCAGCGGCAGGGCATCGCGGGTCGTCCCGAAGATCCCCGACCAGCGGTGGGTGATCGCGGGCAGGTACCCGACAAGCTCGACGATGAGGCCCGCGAGCGCTTCCTGGACCAGCGGTGTCGTCGCCTCCTGCGCAGTCCACTCGCTCTCGAGGTCCACGTCGCGGCGACCTCCGATCACGAGGCGGCCATCCGGCAGCTGCTGCCAGTAATCGAAGCCGTTGCGGGCGTAGTGCGGCCGCCCATATGCCTGCTCGGGCAGCGGCTCCGTCACGACGACCTGACCGCGGGTCGGCTGGACGGCAGCGTCGAGCTCGGGCACGAGCCCGGCCGGATAGCCGTCGGTGGCGATCACGATCGCGTCGGCGTCCACCTCGTCGAGTGAGCTGACGCGATCGTGCTCTCGCAGCTGCGCTCCCGCCTCGCCGGCCCGCGACGCGAGACGCCTGATCCAGCGCCCGGGATGCATCGCGCCGTCGCGCGGGTGCAGCAACGCACCGGAGTAGTGATCCGCAAGCCGCCCGTCGGGGACGTCGATCCACACCGAGGCGAAGCCGTCCTCACGCAGAGCCTCGTGCTCCGTAACGAGCGCTTCTCTCTCTTTTTCGTCTGCGGCCAGACGAAGGCTCCCCACGCGTCGTAGCGCGTCGCCCGCAAGCGCCTCCATCCGGTCGAGCGTCCGCTCGGTGAGCCGCCAGAGCGCCCCCGCGCGCTCGGCGCCGAGCTTTTGCCGAACCTGGTCGTACGGAAGCGCCGCGCCGCTCAGCGCGAAGCCGCCGTTCCGCCCGCTCGCGCCGGAGGCGACCGCGCGCGCCTCGTGGACACGCACACGCAGGCCGTTCTCCGCCAAGGTGAGCGCGCAGGAGAGTCCCGTGACGCCGCCTCCGACGACGGCGACATCGACCGCGCCATCGAGCTTCGGGCTCCCCAGAGGCGCGGCCTCGGCCAGCCAGTAAGGCTCGTCCACGCGGTGATCGTACGCGCCGTCATCGCGTCGTCACCGCCCGGTAGACGCCGTCGGTGGCGGCGACGAGGCCTGCAAGCTCGAGTTCCGTCAGCGCAACGCTCAACGCGCCTGCGTCGAGAACACTCCGCGCCGTCAGCTCGTCAGCTCCGCACGCAGAGTCGCGGACGAGCGCGAGCACTTGCGCGGCTGCCTCGGACACCGTGGCATCCAAGGCCGCCGGCGGGTCGATGCCGAGGAGATCGAGCACGTCCGCCGTCGCCGTCAGCGGCGCGGCCCCGAGCTTGAGCAGCGCGTTGGTCCCCGAAGAGAGCGACGACGTGATCTCGCCCGGGACGGCCAGCACCTCGCGACCCTCCTCGAGTGCGAAGTCGGCCGTGATCAATGCGCCACTGCGCTCTCGCGCCTCGACCACGACTACGGCCTCCGAGAGCCCCGCGATGATGCGGTTGCGCGCCGGGAACCGCCACGGCGCGGGCCCGACTCCCGGCTCGTACTCCGAGACGACGAGACCCTTCTCTTCGATCCGACGCGACAGCTGAGCGTTCGACGCCGGGTACTCGCGATCGATGCCGCAGCCGAGGACCGCGACGGTCAGACCGCCGGCGTCGAGCGCGCCGCGGTGGGCCTCGCCGTCCACGCCGCGGGCAAGCCCGCTGACGACGACGAGTCCGACCGCCGCGAGCTCCCGCCCGACCATACGCGCGACCTGCGCGCCGTACGGTGAGCACGAACGGGCGCCGACCACGGCGACGGCACGGCGTCCGAGCAGCTCGAGCTCGCCCGCGCCGCGGACGTACAGCGCCCGAGGCGGATCGAAGATCGCGCGCAGCCGCGGCGGGAAGCGATCGTCGGCGCGACCAAGCTCGATCATGCGGAGAGCTCCCTCGGGGAGCGATAGGCCAGCCCTTCGGCGACGTGTTCCTCGGTCACGGCATCGGATTCGGCGAGCGCGGCAATGGTCTTCGCGACGCGCGCGACCCGCGCTCGGCCGCGGCCGGAGAGCGGCAGGCGTTCGACCGCCCGGTCGAGGAGCTCGGTGGCGCCAGGACTACGCGAGAGCGGTCCGGCACGGATTCGCTCGCGCGCCGCGACGACGCGCGCGCGAACAGGCCGAGATTCCTCCACCTCCCGGCCGCTGAGCTCGACGGCGCGCGGACGAGGCACGGCCACGACGAGGTCGAAGCGATCGAGGAGCGCGCGCGAGAGCTTTTCGCGAAACGCGGCCAGCTTCTGTGCCGAGCAGGCGCACTCGGTAGCGGGATCACCGCGGCCACCGCAGGGGCACATATTCATCGCCGCAACCAGCTGGAATCTCGCCGGGAACACCGCTCGGCCCTCGGCCCGCGCGATGCCGACGAAACCGTCCTCCAGCGGCTGGCGCAGCGCTTCGAGCGCTGGTCGCTGGAACTCCGCGAGCTCGTCGAGAAACAGGACGCCGTGGTGGGCGAGCGTCGCCTCTCCGGGCCGCGGCCCCGGCCCGCCGCCGACCACCGCCGCGACGGACGCGCTCTGGTGCGGCATCCGGAAGGGACGCCTGCGCACCAACGGTCTTCCCGGGCTGAGGAGGCCCGCGACCGAGTAGATCCTCGTGACCTCGAGCGCCTCCTCGGGCGTCAGGGGCGGCAGGATCCCCGGAAGCCGGCGGGCGAGCATCGACTTCCCGGTGCCCGGAGGCCCGGCGAAGAGCAGGTTGTGCCCGCCCGTGGCCGCGAGCTCGAGCGCCCGGCGAGCACGGTCCTGGCCACGAACGTCGGCCAGGTCGAGGTCGTCCTCCTCGGGGCCCGACCCATTCGCCGACGGCTCCACGCTCGGCGCGTCGATCTCGCCGCGAAAGTACGAGACGACCTCGGCGAGGTGACGACCAGCCACCGGATCCACGCCTGCGAGCGCCGCCTCACCTGCGGACTCGGCCGCGCAGACGATCCGGCCGAAGCCGGCGTGGCGTGCGCCCTCCGCCGCCGCCAGAACGCCCCGAACCGGCCTGATCCGGCCGTCGAGTCCCAGCTCTCCGATCGCCGCATGACCGGCCAGTCGCTCGAGCGGAAACTGTCCCGAAGCCGCGAGGATTGCCAGCGCGATCGGCAGATCGAACCCCGAGCCCTCCTTCCGCAACCCCGCCGGCGCGAGATTGACGGTGATGCGGCGGGAGGGCCATTCGAGCTGCGCCGAGGCAATGCCGCTGCGGACTCGGTGCTTCGCCTCCTGGCACGCGCGGTCGGCCAGGCCGACGATCGCAAGCCCGGGTAACCCATTCTGGAGGTGCGCTTCGACCTCGACCCGCCGGGCATCGAGGCCGACGAGAGCATGGGTGACCGCGCGCGCGAGCATGTTGTCATTGAAGACAACGAATGGTCACGAGTGTGTGTCAGTGGTGGGTCGACCTAGCGCGCGACGAGCACGTCCTCGAAGAACTCGCCGGCGCGCCGTCCCGTACGCCGATTCACATGGCGCCGGAGCCGCTCCTGTAGTCGGAGCCCCGCTCGCTCCATGATCTCCGGGTAGAGGTTCCGCCGATCGTTGACGACGATCACGACCGGAGCGCGAGGTCTCAACGCCGCCTTCGCGTGCGCGAGCACTTCGGCAATTCCCTCGACGTAGCGCGCCAGAGCCGCGGCCCCCGTGCCCTCCGCCCCCGCACCGAGCTCGGAGCCACGGAGGTCGTCAAGCCCAAGCAGCTCGTAGGCGTACCGGTGCTGTTCGTGATAGTCGATCAGCCCCGGGTACGGCGGCGACGTGATCACGCCGTCGAAGCGCCCGTCCAGCGGCGCCTCGCGCGCGTCCCGCTGGATCACAGCCGCCTCACACGCTCGCGCACGTACGCGCGAGAACTCCTTCACGCGGCGCAGCGTGTCGAGCGCGTAGCGGCGGAGGAAGTGCTCGGCGTGGTCGATGGGACGGCAGATGCGCTTGTGCTTGTGGCACCAGTACGGCTCGCGTTGCGGCGTCCGTGGGAAATCGAGGTCGAAGTGGGTCGTCAGCCGAGCGGAGCGCGCGGCCCGAGCGAGCACCACGCGGAGGACGTCCCGGTGCTCGTATCCCGGGATCAGGCCGCGGAACGCGAGGAGCTCGCCCGCCGCCCTGGGCGCAAACCACTCCGCCGCGTAGCCCGTTGCGCCGGAGGCAGGCTCGATCGTCTCGATCTTTCGGACAACATCGCGAAGCTCCGACTCCAGCCCGAACAGGTCGTACCGCCGCGTCTTCGCCTCCATCAGCAGGCAGTTGAACGCCGCGATGTCGATGCCGACCGCGTCGTATCCGCTCTCGAGGCCCTGGACGAGCGTCGTGCCCGAGCCGGCGAAGGGGTCGAGCACCCTCCCGCCGCGTGGGACGTAGCGGGCGAGCAGCACCTCCACGACCTGCGGAATGAACTTGCCCAGGTACGGATGGAGCCGGTGGACGTGCTTCGTCCGCTCACGCTCGGGAAGATCGCGCTCCGACCACGAGAGATCGAGATCGATCTCGGCGTACAGCGCGTCCTGCGTCGGGGCCATGAGGAGACCCCTTCGCCGAAGAACGCGCGACTCCTAGAACTCGACCGAGACGCGCTCCACTCCGGCGAGCGTCACCGCCACCACGTCGAAGCGCACCTCCAGCCCCGAGAGCTGCGGATGCGCCCCGAGCCACGCCTCGGCGGCGCGCCGCAGCCGCCGCTGCTTCTCCGCGTCCACCATCTCGGCCGGCTCGCCGTAGCCCTCGCCGAGCTTCGCCTTCACCTCGCAGAAGACCAGCCGCCCGCCGCGGCGCACGATCAGGTCGAGCTCGTTCCCGCTCGCCCAGACGTTTTCGCCCAGCACCCGGTATCCGCGCAGCCGGTAGAACCGGCGCGCGCGACGCTCGGCCTCAGTCCCCCGCGCCCTCGAGCTCGAGGAGATCTTCATAACAGAGGGCCTGGAACGAGCGCCGGTGGATCTCTGACGGGCCGCGCTCGCGCACGACGGCCGAGTGCCGCGGCGTGATGTAACCCACGTGCGAGGAGAATCCGTAGTGCGGGAACAAGGCGTCCATCCGCCGCATCGCGCGATCCCGCACGACCTTCGCCACGATCGACGCCGCCGCGATCGCCGCGCTCCGCTCGTCCCCGTCGACGACGGCGAGATGCTCCGGCGCGGACGGCCCCAGCCGGAATCCGTCGATGAGACACGCCTCGGCCGGCGGCGCCAGCGTCCGCAGGCACGAGCGCATGGCGTCCAAATTGGACCTGTGCAGCCCGTTTCGGTCGATCTCGGCCGGCGAGATCATGCGCACCGTGAACGACCGGGCGGACCAGACGACCGCCCGGAACAACGTCTCCCGCTCCGCGCTCGACAGCTGCTTCGAGTCGTTCAGCCCCGCGAGCGGCCGGACACGATGGTCGCGAAGCGACTCGTAGTCGAACAGGACGCCCGCGACGACCAGCGGGCCCGCCAGGCAGCCACGCCCGGCCTCGTCAACCCCGGCCACCCAACGAAGGCCGAACTGTCGGTCGAACTGAAGGAGTCGCCTAGCTCGATTCCGTGGGCTCGACCGCGGCGGCTTCCGCCTCCGCCTCGCCCTCAGGATCCCGCTCGGCCTCGACGGCCGCGACTGGCTCGTCGGCAGACTGCTCGGCGGCGCGGGCACCGGCCGAGGATAGCCGCTGCCCCTCACGGCGCTCGCGCACGCGCGCCTTTCGTCCCACTCTCCCGCGCAAGTAGTAGAGCTTGGCGCGATTGACGTCGCCGATCGCCGTCACCTCGATGCGCTCGATCTTCGGCGAGTGCACCGGGAACGTCCGCTCGACGCCGACGCCGAAGGACTGCTTCCGCACGGTGAAGGTCTCACGCACGCCCGACCCCTGGCGCTTGATGACGATGCCCTCGAAGACCTGAACGCGGCGTCGCTCGCCCTCGATCACCTGGAAGTGCACGCGCACGGTGTCCCCGGCCTTGAACTCCGGGATGTCAGAGCGCAGCTGACGGCGCTCGAGAGTCTCGATCGGGTTGGGCATGGGCAAAGGGTCGGCCGTCGGCCGACCGGGCATGCTAGCGCAAGGAAATCCGCCTCGGCGGCCAGTAGACGGCGAACACCTTGCCGATCAGGTTGTCCTTCGGCAGGGCGCCCCACACCCGCGAATCGCACGACTGCGCGCGGTTGTCGCCCATCACGTAGTACTGGTCCTTGGGGATGCGGTACGGCGGTTTCGTGTCCCCGTCGCGGCGGTCTGTCTGCACGTAGGGCTCCCTCAGGCGGACCCCGTCGATGTAGACGTAGCCCCCGCGCATCTCCCAGACCTCCCCGGGGAGGCCGACGATCCGCTTGACGAACGTCCCGCCCGCGCCGCAGTCCCGCCGCGCGGCCTGCGGCGTCTCGAAGACGACGATGTCGCCCCGCTTCGGCTCGACCAAGTGGTAGATGAACCGGTTGGCGAGGACGCGGTCGGAGAAGCGCGCGGTGCAGCCGAGACCGGCGCCGGCGCAGTGAAGCGTCGTCTCCATCGACGACGACGGGATCCGATACGGGTTCACGACCCAGGCCTTGATCGCCAGCACGATCGCGACGGCACCCACGATCGTCACGACCCAGTCGATCGCGATCCGCCACGACCGGGGTAGCCGGTGGGTCAAGCGGTCGATCGGGTTTCTCACGAGTGCAGGGAGGCTCGCTTCGGAGGCCAGTAGACCGCGAAGACCTTCCCGATCAGGTTCTTACGAGGCAGCGCCCCCCAGACCCGCGAGTCACACGACGACGCGCGGTTGTCGCCCATGACGTAGTACTCGTCCTTCGGGATGCGGTAGGGCGGATTCGACTCGCCGTTCCGGCGGTCTTTCGTGATGTACGACTCGCGCAGCCGCACCCCGTCGATGTAGACGTAGCCGGCGCGCAGCTCCCAGACCTCCCCCGGGAGGCCGACGATCCGCTTGACGAACGTCCCGCCCGCGCCGCAGTCCCTGCGCGCTGCTGCCGGCGTGTGGAAGACGACGATGTCGCCGCGCTTGGGCTCGACGAGGTGGTAGATGAACCGGTTGGCGAGGACGCGGTCCGAGAAGCGTGCAGTACACCCCAGGCCGGCGCCCGCGCAGTGCAGCGTCGGCTCCATCGACGACGACGGGATCCGATAGGGGTTCACGACCCAGGCCTTGACCGCGAGCACGATCGCGACGGCGCCGACGATCGTCACGACCCAGTCGATCGCGATCCGCCACGAGCGCGGCAGCCTATGGGTCAGGCGCTCGATCGGGTTCCTCACGAGGGCGTACGCTCCCGGCTCTGCGTTCGCCGCCAGTCGGCGATCCGGGCGTGGTCGCCGGAGACCAGGACGTCCGGGACGCGCCAGCTGCGGAATTCCGCCGGCCGCGTGTAGTGCGGGTACTCGAACCCGCCCTCCAGCTCCGCGGAGAACGTCTCCTCCGCAGCGGAGCCTTCACCCAGCGCGCCCGGGAGGCGCCTGGCGACAGCGTCGAGCACGACCATGGCGGGCAGCTCCCCGCCGGAAAGCACGTACGGCCCGATCGAGATCGCGTCGCTCGCAAGCTGCACGAGGATGCGCTCGTCGAACCCCTCGAAGCGGGCCGAGAGCAGCGTCAGGTGGTGCTCCTCCGCGAGCTCCTCGACGACCGCCTGGTCGAGCTGTCTCCCCTGCGGCGTCAGCGCGATCACGCGGTGCTCCGGCAGGCCGCCGTAGACGCCCTCGAGCGCCGCGGCGACGACGTCAACGCGCAGCACCATCCCAGCGCCGCCTCCATATGGCTCGCCGTCGACCTGCCCGCCCGGAAGCGGCGTCCAGTCGCGGTAGTTGAAGAGCCGCAGGTCGAGCTCGTCGCCGAGTACGGCGGCCAGCGGCCGCTGTTCGGAAACCGCGGCGAAGACATGCGGAACCAGCGTGAAGACGTCGATGCGCAAAGTGCGAGCAGGTTAGTCGTACGGGCCGCACCGGCAAAGCCGAAACGGCCCCTTCTGGTCGGCGCCGCCTAGTCGGCGCCTTGGCCGGGCGTGAATCCCCGCGCGACCAGGATTCGGCGCCCTTCGAGATCGACCTCTCTCACGCACGCTTCCACCATCGGCAGCGCGAGGCCCGAGTCGAGCTCGAGCACATCGTTCGCGACGCCCCGGGCGACCTCCTCGACGTTCCCGAGGATCCGGCCACCGTCCTCCTCGACGACGAGGCCGACCAGCTGGAAGGCGTAGTACTCGCCGGGCTCCGGCTCCGGCAGATCGGCACGGCGCACCTGGAGCGCGGCTCCGCGCTCGACGGGCCGGTCCAGCCGCACGACGAGGCGTCCGCCGGGGCGCTTCCGCTCGACGACCTCTGCCTCTTCCCCGCCGACGAGCAGACGAGCGCCGCGCTCGAAGCGCTCCGGCTCCTCACTGGCGTTCTCGACGACGAAGGAGCCGTCCAGCCCGTGGGGCTTTCCGACGCGCCCGACGGTGATGAGCTCGTCAGTCAGCGATCTCGAGAATCAGCCGGCGCCGCTCCCGCGCGCCGCCCGCCCTGACGATCGCGCGAAGCGCCCGCGCGATCCGCCCCTGGCGGCCGATCACCTTGCCGACATCGTCCTTGGCCACGTGCAGGCGAAGCACGAGCGTGTCGTCACGCTCCTCCTCCTCGACGCGAACCGCCTCAGGGTCGTCGACGAGGCGCTGCGCCAGGTAGGTCAGCAGCTCAGCCAAGGTTCTTGATCTTCAGCAGGCGGGCAACCGTGCCCGACGGCTGTGCGCCCTTGCCGAGCCACTCCTTGACCTTCTCCTCGTCGAAGTCGATCGTCGAAGGATCGGTTTGGGGGTTGTAGCGCCCCACGATCTCGATGAATCTTCCGTCCCGCGGCGAGCGCGAGTCGGCGACCACGACGCGGTAGATCGGGTTTTTCTTCGACCCGACCCGCGTCAATCTCATCCGTACCGCCATTTCACCTCCCTCGTGCCTTCGTCAGCTCTGGGGGCAACCCCGGCATCTTGCCCTTTCCCATCTGCTTCATCATCTTCTGCATCTGCTTTCGCGCCGAGAGCAGCTTGTTTACCTGCTGGATCGTCGTCCCGCTGCCGGCCGCGATGCGCTTCCGCCGCGAGCCGTCGATCAGGTGCGGCATCCGGCGCTCGTGCGGCGTCATGGAGAGGACGATCGCCTCGACCCGCTTCAGCTCGGCCTCGTCGATGTCGAGACCCTGGAGCTCCTTCCCGAGGCCCGGGATCATCTTCAGCACGCCCTGGAGCGGTCCCATCCTGCGCAGCATCCGGTAGCTCGCCAGGAAGTCGTCGAAGCTGAACTCGCCGGCGCGCATGCGCGCCTCGAGCGCGGCGCTGTCCTCTTCGGCCGCGGCCTCTTCGGCCTTCTCGATCAGCGTCAGGACGTCGCCCATGCCGAGGATCCGCGACGCCATTCGGTCGGGGTGGAAGTACTCGAGCTGGTCGAGCTTCTCGCCGACGGACGCGAGCTTGATCGGCTTGCCCGTGACGGCCTTGACGGAGAGCGCCGCGCCGCCTCGGGCGTCGCCGTCGAGCTTCGTCATCAGCACGCCGTCGAAGGCGACGCGCTCCTGGAAGGCCTCGGCGACGGAGACGGCCTCCTGGCCGGTCATCGCATCGAGCACGAGCAGCACGTTCGTCGGCTTCGCCGCATCTCGCACGCGAGCCAGCTCCTGCATGAGCTCCTCGTCGACGTGCAGCCGGCCGGCCGTGTCGAGGATCACGACGTCGGCGCCCTGATCTCGCGCGCGCTGGATCCCTTCAGTGACGGCGTTCACGGGGTCCGACGCCGTGGAGACAGGCACCTGGATCTGCCGTCCCAGCTGCTCGAGCTGCTCGACCGCCGCCGGTCGCTGGAGGTCGGCGGCGACGAGGGCCGGCGTATGGCCCTCCTTTCGCAGGAGCAGCGCGAGCTTGGCCGCGGCCGTCGTCTTGCCCGAGCCCTGGAGGCCGGCGAGCAGGATCACGGTCGGCGGCTTGCCCGCCATCGCCAGCTTCGAGCTCCCCGCGCCCATCAGCTCGGTGAGCTCCTCGTGGACGATCTTCACGACCTGCTGGCCGGGCGTGAGGCTCCGGGCGACGTCCTGGCCCGTCGCCCGCTCCTTGACCCGCGCCACGAAGTCTTTGACGACCTTGAAGTTGACGTCCGCCTCGAGCAGCGCGAGCCGAATCTCGCGCATCGCGCGCGAAATCGCCTCTTCGTCGAGCTTCCCGCGGCCGCGGAGCGGGCCGAGGGCGGCGTTGAGCTTGTCGCCGAGGGTGTCGAACATCGGCGGAACAGTGTAGTGACGGCCTTTCCGCCGCCCTAGACTCGGTACATGGCCGCCCGCAAGACGGTCACCGTCGTCTTCTGCGACATCGTCGATTCGACAGCCCTCGGGGAGCGGATCGATCCCGAGCTGCATCGGCGCGTCCAGGAGGGGTACTTCGACGCAGTGCGCGGCGCGCTGGAGCGGCACGGCGGCACCGTGGAGAAGTACATCGGCGACGCCGTGATGGCGGTCTTCGGCATCCCCACTGCGCACGACGACGACGCGCTGCGTGCGGTGCGGGCTACCTCCGACCTGCGGGTTGCGCTCTCCAAGCTCAACGCGCACCTGTCGCAGGCGCACAGCCTCACGCTCGCGATCCGCATGGGCGTCAACACGGGCGAGGTCATGGCCGGCGATCCCTCCCAGGGCCAAGCGTTCGCGACGGGGGACGCCGTCGCAACCGCGCAGCGCTTGGAGTCCTCGGCGCGGGCGGGCGAGATCCTGATCGGCCAGACGACGTATGAGCTCGTCTCGAACGCCGTGCTCGTCGAGCCGGTCGAACCGCTCCTGCTGAAGGGCAAAGCCAAGCCGGTTCCTGCCTTGCGGCTGCTGGGCGTCGTCGAGGGCGCAGAGCCGTTTCCGCGCCGGCTGGACACGCCCCTCGTGGGCCGCGAAGCGGAGCTCGAGCTGCTGCGCCGCGAACTCGGAGCCGCGGTCGCCGAGCGGCGGTGCCGGCTTGCCACGATCATCGGCCCCGCCGGGATCGGAAAGTCTCGGCTGGGGACCGAGCTGCTGCGCGAGGCCGGGGAAAACACTGCGGCACTCGTCGGGCGATGCCTGCCGTACGGCGAAGGAGTTACCTACTGGCCGCTGCGAGCGATCGTCCTGGGCGCCGTGGGCAATCTGAGCCCGGATCGAATCGCGGAGCGGTTACGAGGTTCGGAGCAAGCTGGCCGGATCGCGGCGATCATCGCGGATGCCGTCGGCCCCGCAGAGGGGCTGAGTGGCACCGAGGAGACATTCTCGGCGGTCCGGAAGTTCCTGGAGCACCTCGCCCGGGAACGGCCGCTGATTGTCGGTCTAGACGAGCTTCAGTGGGCTGAGCCGACGCTGCTCGACCTGGTCGAGTACCTCACAGGCTGGACGACTGATGCGCCGATCCTGCTTCTGGGTCTCGGCAGACCGGAACTCGCGGAGCGGCGGCCCTCCTGGCCCGTGACGATCTCGCTTGCCCCGCTCTCCGTCGACGAGACTGAGCGGCTCGCAGACGCTCTCGACGTCCCAGCGGAGAAGCGCTCGCGCTTGACTGCGGCGGCGGAAGGCAACCCGCTCTTCCTCGAGCAGCTGTTCGCCCTCGAGCAGGAAGGCAGGGAGGAAGCGATTCCGCCTTCGATCCACGCGATCCTTGCCGCGCGCCTCGACCGGCTCGAGCCTCGGGAGCGGTTGACGCTAGAGCAGGCCGCGGTGATCGGACGGGAGTTCACCCGCGACGCGGTCTCGGCTCTGTCAGGCGAGGAGTCGGTGGGTGCCATTCTGCTCGCGCTCGTCCGCCGTGACTTGGTCGAACCCGATCCCACCACGTTTCAAGGCGAGGACGGGTTCCGCTTCCGCCACGTGCTGATCCGCGACGCCGCCTACCTGGGGCTCGCCAAGGAGGCCCGCGCCGAGCTTCATCGCAAGTACGCGAACTGGCTCGGCTCTGCCGGTGAGCTCGACGAGCTGGTCGGCTACCACCTCGAACAGACGTTCCGGTACCACCAGGAGCTCGGGCCGGCTGACGCCACGCTGGCGACGGCCGCCGGCGAACACCTCGCGCGAGCGGGTAGGCGGGCCGTGCGTCGCGGCGACCTCCCGGCGGCCGTCGGGCTCCTGACGCGTGCCGCTTCGCTCCTGCCAGACGACCACGCCGCGCGGCGTGAGCTGCTCCCCGTCCTCGGCAGCGCGCTCATGCGGACTGGTGACTTCACCCGGGCCGAACGGATCCTCACACAGGCCCTCGACGGCGCGCGAGCTGCCTCCGACCGGCGACTGGAGCTTCGAACGCTCATCGAGCGCGAGTTCTTCCGTGTCTTCACGAGCCGTGAAGAATCCGTCGAAGGGATCGTCGCTGTGACCGATAGCGCAATCCCGCTCCTCGAAGAACTCGACGACCACCTCGGGCTCGCGAAGGCGTGGTGGCTCAAGAGTGAGGTGGACCTGATTGCCTGTCGCTGGGGCGCCCGGGTCGAGAACCTCGAACGCGCCGTGGAGTATGCGCGAGCCGCGCAAGATAAGAGTGAGCAGGGGACGCTTGCGGCGCAGCTTGCCTGGGCTCTGTACTGCGGGCCGACGCCAGTCGACGAGGCGATCGCGCGGTGCGAGAGCCTCCTGGCCGAGCTGCCAGATGATCGCTCGCTGCGGGCGTCGGTCACCGGCTCGATTGCGGGCCTCCGTGCCATGAAGCAGGACTTCGAGGAGGCGCGGCGGCTCCAGGTCGCGGCACGCGCGCTCTACGAAGCGCTCGGTCAGCGTTTCCGGCTCGCCGCGCGATCCCTCATCGCAGCAGACATCGAGGCGCTCGCGGGGCGTCCCGATGAGGCAAGGAGCATTCTTCGCTGGGCGTTCGGCGAGCTTCAGGAGATGGGCATCACCACCGTCATGTCGACCCTGGCAGCCTTCCTTGCGGACGCGTTGGCCGCCGAGGGTTCGCTGGAGGACGCGCTTCACTACTCGAAGATCAGCGAGCAGCATGCCGCCGGCCTCGATGTCGCCACACAAGTGATGTGGCGAGTAGCGCGCGCGAACGCGCTCGGGGACGTCGGACTGGCCCGCGACGCGGTCGCGCTCGCTGACCCGACGGACTATCCCGACGTCAAGGCTCGAGCGCTGCTGGCTGCGGGCGACGCCGTGGCGGCGGCTCGGGAATACGAGCGTAAGGGAAACCTGGCTGCGGTGGCTCGCATCGCAGCCCTGTCGCCGCGAACGTCGTAGGATCGCGCCAACACGACGAGGAGGTGGACATGTCCCAGGAGATGCGTTCGTGGGAGCTCTGGGGGATCAGCGAGGCTGATTGGAACGACGGCTGGCGACGTACGCTGCAGTTCGCCATCGAGGCCGCCTTCGCCGACGGTAAAGCCGCAATCGGCGAGGGGAAGCCGGTCCAAATCGAAGTGAGGAAGCGGAGCGACAACGCCGTTCACGACTACCGGGTCGTCGGTTAGCGAAAGGAGAGGGATGGCAGGGATCGCGAAAGTCATCACGATCATCGGGTCATCGCCGGAGAGCTTCGCCAAGGCGGCTGACGCCGCAGTTCAGGAGGCGTCGAAGACGCTCCGCGGGATCTCAGGCGCAGACGTCGTCTCGATGAGCGCGGTGGTCGAGAACGACCGGATCAGCGAGTACCGGACGACCGTGAACATCGCCTTCGCGGTCGAGCGCTGAGGCGTTAGGTCAGCAGCGCGCGCGCGAAGTCGTGCGGGTCGAAGGGCCTCAGGTCCTCGATCCCCTCGCCGACGCCCACGAGCTTTACCGGGAGACCGAGCTCGTGGGCGATCGCGAGCGCGACGCCGCCCTTCGCCGAACCGTCCAGCTTCGTCAGGGCGACGCCCGAGACGTCGACCGCTTCGCCGAAGAGCTTCGCCTGCTGGAGGCCGTTTTGCCCCGTGGTCGCGTCGATCACGAGCAGGGTCTCGTGCGGCGCGCCGTCGAGGCGGCGCTCGATCACGCGGCGGACCTTCGCCAGCTCCTCCATGAGGTTCGTCTGGGTGTGCAGGCGACCCGCGGTGTCGACGATGACGACGTCGCGGCCCCTCGCTGTCGCCGCTTCGATTGCGTCGTAGGCGACGGCCGCCGGGTCTCCCCCCCGCTCCGAGCCGACGAAGTCGGCGCCGGCGCGCTGCGCCCAGATCTCCAGCTGCTCCTCGGCGGCGGCGCGGAACGTGTCGGCCGCGGCCATGATCACCGACTGGCCGTGCTCGCTCAGGCGGCTTGCGAGCTTGCCGATCGTCGTCGTCTTCCCCGTGCCGTTGACGCCCACGACCAGGATCACTGACGGGCGGTTGGCGACGTCGAGCCGGCCGGGCTCACCCAGGAGCTCAGCCGCCTCGTCGGCGAGAGCCTCGCTCAGGTCGCCGACCTCACCGCGCGCTTCCAGCCGCTGGACGAGCTCGGCCGTCGTGGGGACACCGACGTCGGCCGCGATCAGCGCCTCTTCCACGCGCTCCCACGCCTCGTCGTCGGCGGGGTCGAACGCCACCGTGGCGAGCTGGTCGGTCATCGCCCGGCGGGTCTTGCCGAGCGAGTCGCGGAGACGCGTGAAGAAACCGGCGGCTTCCTCCGGCGTCTCGTCCGGCGCGTCGGTCTCGCCGAGAAACTCTCCCCAGCTCCTGGCCACCGCGGCAGGCTAGCCCCGCTGGACCCCGAGACGCGCCTGCTTCGTCACGGGGTCAGACCCGGTAACCGAAGTGCGCCAAACGCTCCACGGCAAGCCGACGCAATCGGGCATGCCACTGGCGTAGCCATGCGGAGGGCCGGCCGCGCACGTCACACTTCTGCCGGACGTTCGGCGCAGGCTCGTTACGGGGTCTGACCCCGTGGACCGGGCGCTACGCCGCGGCTTCGGCGTCGGCTTCGCGGGGCAGGCGGCGCGAGACGACCTGCGAGACGGCGTCGTCGCCCATCGTGACGCCGTAGAGGACGTCCGCCGCCTCCATCGTCTTCTTCTGGTGCGTGATCACGATGAACTGCGCGCGGTCCGCGTAGCGCCGCAGCACCTGGACGAAGCGGCCGATGTTCGCGTCGTCGAGGGCCGCCTCGACCTCGTCCAGGAGGTAGAACGGGCACGGGCGGGCGAGGAACAGCGCGAAGAGGAACGAGATCGCGCCGAGGGCCTTCTCGCCGCCCGAGAGCAGCGACAGTCTCGTCACGCGCTTCCCGGCCGGCTGCAGCTCGACCTCGATTCCCGGCGCCGCATCCTCGTCTTCGCCTTCCTGCTCGCCGGAAAGCCGCAACCGTCCTTGCCCACCGGGGAAGAGCGTCTCCGCGACCTCCCCGAAGTGACGGCTGACGGCGGCGAACGTCTCCGCGAACCGCCGCTCGACCGTCTCGTCGAGCTCGTCGCGCAGCTTCGCCAGCTCGTCGAGGCTCTGCTCGAGATCCTCGCGCTGCGCGGTCAGGTCGGCGAGGTGCTCCTTCTCCTTCGCGTACTCCTCGGCCGCGAGTGGGTTGACGCGGCCGAGCTCCTCGCGTCGCCGGCGAAGATGCTCCACGCGGTCGACGAGCGCGTCGCGGTCCTCGCTCTCCATGGGCTCGGCGCCGGCGGCCTCGAGGCGTCCAGCGGCTTCGCGGCGCTCGGCCTGTAGGCGGGCGAGATCGACGTCGATCGCGCTCGCTCGCGCGGCCACCTCGGATGCCTCGCGCCGAAGCTCGGCCTCGGCCGCGCCGAGCTTGCGCAGCTCCTCGGCGAGCGTACCGGTGCGCGCCGCGCCCGCGTCGGCCCGCGCACGCAGCGTCGGCTCAAACCGCGCCGCGGCACCGGCGGCGGCTGCCAGCGCGGAATCGAGCCGCTCAGCCACGGAAATCAAGGGCCGGTAGGGGGTGTCGTCCACGACGTACTGCGCCGGCTCCTCACGCTCCAGCTCCGCGACCTCGTCGGCGAGCTCTCGCCGGCGCGCTTCGAGCTCGAGCAACACGGCCTCCGCCGCCTCGCCCGCGAACCACAGCTCGTTGCGCTCGGGGTCGAAGGCGATCCCATCTCTTGTGACGGCCAGCTTGTCGGAGTCGAGCAGCTCACGTTCCTCCACGATCGCGAACTCCTCGAGCGGCCGCCGGCCGACGACGACCGTGACGCTTCCCAGGCCACGGCGACGAGCCTCTTGGACCAACGCCAGCGCCGTGGGGCGATCAGACGCGATCACCGCCGCTCCGCGGCCGCGGAGCGCAGCGGCGACGGCGCGCTCGTTTCCCGCGGGGACGTCGAGCTCGGAGAGCAAGAGCGGATGGCCGGCCTCCGCGAGCGCGCGGGCCGCCGGCGGCACGCCCTCGCGCTCGGCGAGCATGCGCTCGAGTGCCGCAAGGCGCTCGCGCGCCTCGTCACGCAGACGCTGGCGCCGCAGATCGACGGCCAGCCGCGGCTTCGCCGCGGCGTCGTTCAGCGAGGCAAGCGACTCGGCCGCGCTCTCGCCGCGGAGCGTCACCCGCTCCCCCGCGCTCCGGAGCCGGTAGAGCGTGGCGGTCGCCTGCTCCCGGCGCCCGGCGGCGTCCGCCAGCTCCTCTTCCGCGCGGTGCCGCTCCACCAGCAGGTCCTCGAGCTTCGAGTCGCTGCGCTTCTTGGCGTGATCCGCGGCGGCGCGCCGTTCCTCCGCGGCACCGATCTGCTCGTCGATCGTCGCGACATCGAGCGTCGCAATCGCGGCTTCGAGCGCGGCGACCTCCCCCGCCAGCTTTTCCGCGCGCTGCGCGGCCGTGGCCTGCAACGCCAACGGCCGCAGCCGCTTGCGCACCTCTGCCTCGACGTCCCGCGCCCGTGCAACGTCCTGCGCCACACGGACGAGTTTCAGCTCCGCGCGATGTCGGCGCCGCTTGAACTTGCCGAGCCCCGCAGCATCCTCGACGAGCGCACGCCGCTCCTCCGGCTTCGAAGCGAGGATCTCCTCAACCTTGCCCTGCGAGATCACCGAGCCCGCGGCGCCGCCGAGACCGACGTCCGCCAGAAGCTCCACGAGGTCCGTGCGCCGCACCGCCATCCCGTTGATCAAGTACTGCCCCTCGCCGCCGCGATGCAGCCGGCGCATGATCGAGACCTCCGCAAAATCCAGCTCGGCGACGGCGCCGTCCTCGTTGTCGAGCACGAGCTCGACCTGGCAGTACTCCGCGGGCTTGCGCTCACGGGAACCCGCATAGAGCACGTCATCCGGCTTCTCGGCGCGCAGCTCGCCGGGGCTCAGGCTTCCGGAGGCCCAGAGCAGCGCGTCCGCGACGTTCGACTTGCCCGAGCCGTTGGGCCCGACGACCACGGCGACGCCCGGTTCGAGGCGAACCTCGACCGGCTCAGGGAACGACTTGAAGCCGCGGATGCGGATCGCGCGTAGGTGCACGCGGGCCGAACGCTAGTGCGTCAGGCGGATGGCGCTAACAGAACGGACGGCGCTTTTCCTACGGCCGGATCTTCGTCAGAGCCTGCTTGGCGGCTTCCTGCTCGGCCGCCTTCTTCGACGGCCCGACGCCGACACCAGCCTGGTCGCCGTCGATGATCGCCGCCGACGTGAACCGGCGGTCGTGCGGCGGACCCTCGACGTCGAGGACCGAGTAGCTCACCTGCCGCCCCATCGACGCGAGCTGCTCCTGGAGCTCCGTCTTGAAGTCGACGTGTGTCGTCGCGGCGTACTCGATGCGGCCGGAGAACGCCTCCACGATCGGCTGCTCGACGTTCTCGAAGCCGTGCTCCAGGAAGAGGGCCGCCAACGCTGCCTCCAGGAGCGCCGCGAGCACGTTCCGGTTCCGCGACAGCCGGTCGAGCTCGTCGGGTGGAACGATCCCCGACCCGGCCTCGATCAGCCGCGGGCCGAGATCCAGCTCGCGCGCGACGACCGCGCAGCTCGCACGCGACACCACGTGCGAGCGGATCTTCGCCAAGCGGCCCTCGGACAGGTCGGGATAGCGGTCGTAGAGCGCCCGCGCCACGGCGAGCTCCAGCACGCTGTCGCCGAGGAACTCGAGCCGCTCGTACGACTCCGCGCGGTCGGAGGCCCACGACGGGTGGGTGAACGCGTTCTCGACGCGCTGCGCCGGAAGCTGCTCGATCAGGGCCGCAAGTGGTGCGGGTTCCCCCGCCTGTGAGCCGCTGCTACTGGTGCGACGTGACGTAATCGACAGCTTGCCCGACCGTCTGGATCTTCTGCGCGTCCTCGTCCGGGATCTTGATCCCGAACTGATCCTCGAGCTCCATGATCATCTCGACCAGGTCGAGCGAGTCGGCGTCGAGATCCTCCTGGAAGTTCGCCTCCTCCGTGATGTCCGCCTCTTCGACGCTCAGCCGCTCGGAGAGAACTTCCTTGACGCGCTCGAAGACTTCGTCTCGGGACGCTGCCATGTCACCTCGCTTGCGTTCGTGGAAAGGAGCGCGCCGATTCTAGGGGACCGGAGCGCGCAGCGGCTCGACCTCGCGTCCGCGATAGGTCTTGCAGTTGGGGCAGACGCGGTGTGGACGCTTCGGGCGATGGCAGACGGGGCACTCGTTCAGGCGCGGGGCCTCGAGCTTGTGCGTTGCCCGGCGCTTGTCACGGCGGGACTTGGAGGTTTTCCGCTTGGGGACTGCCATCGCGGCCCGGCACTATAGCTACGATTGGCAGCGAGCCCTGGGGCTCGACCTATGCGCGTGCGCTGATCGATAACCCGTTTCTCGTCTCGCGATCAGGAGGAGCGCAATGCGCACGCCCGGCGGCACCCTTGCCGCGACCAACGTCACGAAGAGCTACGGCGCCGAGGTCGTCCTCGACGGAATCTCCCTCGTCGTGCCGCCCCACGCCCGAACCGGCGTGATCGGGCCGAACGGCGCCGGCAAGACGACGCTGCTGCGCGTGCTTGCGGGCCTCGACGCTCCCGATTCCGGCCAGGTCGAGCGGCATCCACCCTCGCTCACCGTGGGCTACCTGCCGCAGGAAGGGCCGGTCGAGTCGGCAGATGTTCCCGAGTGGGAACTGCGGCGCGGAGCCGCCAGGATCGGCTTCGATGCCAACAGGGGATTCTCCGGCGGCGAAGTCGCGCGTGCGAAGCTCGCGACGCTACTCGCTGCTCACTACGACGTCCTGCTCCTCGACGAGCCCACGAACGACCTCGACTTCGACGGCCTGGCCGTGCTCGAGCGCTTCGTTGCACAGACGCCGAGCGCGCTCGTGGTCGTCTCCCACGACCGGGCCTTCCTCGAGCACGCCGTCGTGTCCATCGTCGAGTTCGAGGCCGAGACGCGGAAGGTGCGGGAGTTCGTCGGGACCTGGGACGAGTACGAGCGGTTGCGCGAGCTCGGCAGGACCCGCGAGGAGAATGCATATGCACGCTACGCCGCCGAGCGAGATCGCTTCACCTCGCTGCTGCGCGAGCGCCGCGGCCAGGCCCGCGCCGGCGGCAAGATGGCGAACCGGCGCGGGACCCACGCGGTGATGTCAAAGGTGCGGGCGGCGGAGCGCAGACTCGAGCGCCTGGAGCGCGCTGACAAGCCGTGGCAGCCGTGGCGGCTCGAGCTCGATCTCGATGCCGGGCGCCGCGCGGGCGACGTCGTTGCGAGGCTCGACGGCGCCGTGGTGGAACGCGGCGACTTCACGCTCGGGCCGCTCGACCTCACCCTGGGTCACGGCGACCGCCTCGCCGTCGTGGGAGCGAACGGCAGCGGCAAGACGACGCTGCTGCGCGCGCTGCTCGGCGAGCTGCCGCTCAGCGGAGGGCGACGCCGCGTCGGCGCCGGCGTCCGCTTCGGCGAGCTCGAGCAGCGCCGGACGCTTCTCGGCGGGCCGGAGCCGCTGCTCGAGACGTTCTGCACGCACGGCGGACTCGCTACTGGTGAGGCGCGGACGCTGCTGGCGAAGTTCAGGCTCGGCAGAGACGACGTGCTGCGGGCGTCGGCGTCACTCTCGCCCGGTGAGCGAACGCGGGCCGGCCTCGCCCTGTTGGCAGCTCGGCGCGTCAACGTCCTCGTCCTGGACGAGCCCACGAACCATCTCGACCTCGAGGCGATCGCAGAGCTCGAGGCTGCGCTGGACAGCTACCGCGGCACGGTCGTGCTCGTCACCCATGACCGCCGGCTGCTCGAGCGCTTCGAGCCGACGCAGACGGTGCGGCTCTAGAGACGCTCCTTCAGCTCTTCGAGCGCCGCCCAGCGCGGGTCCTGGCGCTCTTCGGCGTGTTCATGGGGGTTCTCGTTCAGGTCTTGGCCACAGATCGCGCAGAGGCCGGCGCAGTCGGCGCGGCAGAGGATCTGCTCCGGGAGTTCGCCCGCGATCGCGTCGCGCGCCCAGTCGGAGAGGCGCAGCTGGTTGTCGACGACGTAGGGCGTCGTCAGCTCGTCCGACTCGCCGGGGCTCGTCGCCTGGTACTCCCGCGCCCGGATCGAGAGGTCGAGCACGGCGTCCTTCAGACAGCGGTAACACGGCCCGTGCAGCCGGATCGGGAAGCGGAGCTCGAAGGTCGTGCCGCTCGTTCCGCGGTTGATCACGAGCTCGGCGGTGACGTTCTCGGGCACCGGGAGGTAGCGCTGCCCGCCGAGGTCGAAGGGCGAGAGCGCGATCTCCTGCTCGGCCCGGTACTCCTCGCCCGGACGGAGCTTTGCCTGTCTGAGATCGAACGTGGTCACGAACGGCCAGGGTAGCGCTGGGCGTGCTGCTCGGCGGCCAGCGGCTCGAAGAACTCCAGCACCTCCTGCTCGCTCGGAAAGTTGCGGATGTTCTCCTCGGCGAAGCGCTCCGCGATCGACCACTCGAGGGTCTGGACGTAATCGGCGAAAGCCTCGTTGTCGTACGGCGTCTGACGGTGCTCGACGGTCGGTCCGAGCATCGCCCAGTGTGCGCCGGGACCACCGTAGGCGAGGCCCACGCTCCCGGCGTTGACGACGCGCCAGCGGTCGACCCGGCGGTCGAATTGCATGTGCGTGTGCCCGCAGACGACGACGCCCGTCTCAAGGCCGTCGAGCATCTCCAGCAGCCAGTCGTCGGGCGTCGTCTTCAGGATCATCTCCTCGTCCGAGCGCGGCGAGCCGTGGCAGAAGAGGACGCGTCCGAGCCCGTCGACGTCAAGCTCGATCTGCTCGGGCAGCGCGGCGATGTACTCGCGGTGACGATCGTCGAGCTGGTCGATCACCCACTGGTCGATGAGCCCGCCCTCGGGCTCCTCGAGCAGCGCGCGGTCGGCGTTCCCGCGGAGCACCCGTGCGTCCAGCGCCATGATCCGATCGAGCGTCTCTGCGGGCATCGGCCCCGCCGCGAGGTCGCCGCCGAAGACGAGCTGCGCGTCGCCGGCCTCGGCGAGCACGGCCTCGAGCGCCGGGAGATTCCCGTGGACGTCGTAGAGGGCCGCGACCCGGCGGGCGTTACGCGTAGGGCTGATCGTCGTTCGTCGAGCCCGGAGCGGCGACGCCTGCGACGACCGTCTCCTGCGAACGCTCGTGGAGCCGCTCGCGCCCACGCTTGACGGCGCCGAGGAACTTGTCGAGGTTGACCTCGAGCGTCGAGAGGATGCTGTCGGCCCAGTCCTCCATCTCGAGACGCGTCTCGCGGGCCTGCCGCCGCGACTCGTCGATGATCTCCTGCGCCTGGCGCTCGGCGAGCTTGACGATCTCGGTCTGCGATGCCTCGCGGGCCGCCTGCTCCCGCGCCTCGCCCAGGATCCGGTCGCACTCGCGCTTGGCCTCGGCCAGCATCTCCTGTCGCTCCTTGACGATCCAGCGGGCCTGCTTGATCTCCTCGGGGATCGTCGCGCGCATCTGGTCGAGGATCTCGTAGATCTCCTCGCGGTCGATCCGCACCTGGTCGGTCAGCGGCACCGCCTTCGCGTTGTGCACGAGGTCGTCGAGCTTGTCGATGAGAACGAGGACGTCCATAGCTTCTCAGTCTACTCAGAGGGTGGGACGGGGGCTCCTGGCCGGCCGTCGCCGTAGAGCTCGTACAGGCGTTTTGCCACCGCTTTCGGCACGAGAGCGTCGATCTTCCCGCCATACGTCGCGATCTCCTTGATCCCGCTGGAGGAGACGAAGCTGACCTCCGGGCTCGCCATCACGTAGACGGTCTCGATGTCCGGGGCCAGCGTCCGGTTGAGCTGATTCATCTGGAACTCCCACTCGAAGTCCGAGATGACGCGAAGCCCCTTGACGATCACCTTGGCGTCCCATTTGCGCGCGAAGTCGACGACGAGCTCACGGAAGACGTCGACCTCGACGTTCTCGACGTCCTCCAGCGCCTCGCGCAGGAACGCGACACGCTCGTCCACGGAAAACATCGGCTGCTTGTGGGATGGGGTTCCGACGACCCCGACGACGACGCGGTCGAAGATCCCCGCCGCGCGCTGGATCACGTCCACATGGCCGTTGGTGACGGGGTCGTACGTGCCCGGGTAGATCGCGGTGATCACGGGTGTTCGAAGAGGGTCAGGCGCGCCGAGCCGTACCTTCGGCTCGTCCGCGTCACGAGCGGCAGCTCCGGCTCCTCCTTCGCATGCGTCTCGATCACGGCGAGCCCTTTTTCGGCGAGGACTTCGGGGACGTAGGTAGCGAGGCCGGCTTGCACGGAGGAGAACTCTCGGTACGGCGGGTCGGCGAGCACGAGATCGTACCGCCTGCCTGCTCCAGCCTCCTGCGCCAGCACCTGGATGGCGTCGCGGCAGAGGACGGTCGCGCCGGTCAAGGCGAGCTTCCGCAGGTTGTGCCGGATCGCCGCGCAGGCGGCCGGGTCGGACTCCGCGAACACCGCCGACGCGGCGCCGCGCGAGAGCGCCTCGAGGCCGTAGGCGCCGGAGCCGGCAAACAGGTCTAGCACCGCCGCGTCATCGACGGGTCCGATCAGGTTGAACGCCGACTCCCGCGCCCGGTCACTCGTCGGCCGCGTGTCGTGACCCTTGGGGGCGACGATCTTCGCGCCCCGCTTCTCCCCGGCGATGATCCTCATGCCCCCAACGGCCACTTGCGTCGAATCGGTGTCGGACACCTTTCGGCGTCAAGGGTCGGCTGGCGTCGAAAGTGAGACGAAGGATCCACAGGCTTCAGGCGGCGAGGTCGTGGTCGGCGAAGAGCCGCTCGACTTCGTCGTTCAGCGGGCCCTTGTAGTCGACGAGGCGCTCGGCGATCTCGCGCGCTTCCTCGAGGAGGTCGCGGTCGGCGCGGAGCTTCGCGAAACGGAAGTCCGTCAGGCCCGACTGACGGGTCCCGAGCAGCTGACCTTCGCCCCGTAGCTCCAAGTCGACCTCGGCGAGCTCGAAGCCGTCCGTCGTCCGGACCATTGCTTCCAGCCGCTCCACGGCGCTCTCGGTCAGCTCTTCCTTCCGCCGCGACACGAGCAGGCAGTACGACTGCTCGGCGCCCCTCCCCACCCGACCACGGAGCTGATGCAGCTGCGCGAGCCCGAACCGGTCTGCCTCCTGGACGATCATCACTGTCGCGTTCGAAACGTCGACGCCTACCTCGATCACCGTCGTCGCGACGAGGACGTCGAGCTCTCCGGCCTTGAAGCGCGCCATCAGGTCGCGGCGGGCGTCGGTCTTCAGCTTCCCGTGGAGGCAGCCGACGCGGAAACCCCGCAGCTCGGCCCGCTGCAACCGCTCGGCCTCCTGCTCGGCGGCCCGTGCACGGCTGGTTTCGGACTGCTCGATCAGCGGACACACGACGTAGGCCTGCCGGCCTTCCTTGAGCAGACGCGTGAGACGGCGGTATGCCTCCGACGCCCGCTCCTCCGAGATCCAGCTGGTCACGATCGGCTTGCGGTTCGCGGGCGGCTTGGCGATCTCCGTTACCGAGAGGTCGCCGTAGACCGTCAGGGCCAGCGTCCTCGGGATCGGCGTGGCGGTCATGTGCAGCGTGTGCGGCCTCCGGCCCGCCTTGATCGCCGCCCGCTGCTCGACTCCGAAGCGATGCTGCTCGTCCACGACGGCCACGGCCAGATCGCCGAGCTCGACGCCTTCCTGGATCAGCGCGTGCGTCCCCACGACGATCCGCGCCTCGGCGACGTCGTGCTTCACGGAGCGCGTCAGGAGCGCGGAGGGCACGCCGAGCTCGAGGCAGATCGGCTCGATTGTCAGGAAATGCTGCTCCGCCAGCGTCTCCGTCGGCGCCATCAGCGCGCCGCGATGACCCGCCTCCACCGCCCGCAGGAGGACGTAGAGCGCGACGACGGTCTTCCCCGAGCCGACGTCGCCCTGGAGCAGCCGCTCCATCGGCAGCTCGCCGGCGAGGTCGGCGTCGATCTCGGCGATCGCCTGCTCCTGATCCGGTGTGAGGCGGAACGGAAGCGCTTCGCGGTATCGCGCGACGAGCTCGCCGGCAGCGCCGAGCGGAGTGGCGTGCTCCTGCTCTCTCCCCTGCCGGCGCCGAGCCAGTCCGAGCTGCAGCACCAGCAGCTCGTCGAAGGCGAGACGCCGCCGGGCGCGCTCGCCGTCGGCCTCCTCGCGGGGGCGATGCAGCGCGGCCACGGCGTCCGCGCGGACCGGAAACCCGGCGGCCGCCTTGAGCTTGGCCGGGAGAGGGTCCACGACGTCGCGCGCGTACTCGAGCGCCCCGCCGACGACCTCGCGAAGCTTCTTGACGGTTATGTCCTCGGTGGCCGGGTAGACCGGCGCGAAGTCCGCGGTCGAGGCGACGCCGTCGAGGTCGTAGGAGCGCACCGCGAACTCGCTTCCGCGGAGAGAGCCGCGGAGCCGCACCTGCATCCCGGGGACGAGCCGTTCCGCCAGCCACGCCTGGTTGAACCAAACGGCCGTGATCTCACCGGTCTCGTCGGCCACGCGCGCCTTGACCAGCTTCAGACGCCTCGCCCGCTGCAGGCGCGTGCTGCGTACCTCGCCGGCGATCACGGCCTCGTCGTCGCCGAAGAGCTCCGTGATCCGCCGATCGGGCGCGGCCGGCTCGTAGCGGTGCGGTCGGTAGGAGAGCGCGTCGCCGACCGTGGCGAGCCCAAGCTTCGCCAGCTTCTTCTTCACGGTCGGACCCACGCCCTTGAGGACGTCGATCGCGAGGTCGAGGCGCCCCGGCCGCGGTGTCCCGGGAAGCACCGGCCACGACGGAGGCGCCTCGGCCCCCGCGAAGCCCCGGGGAACGGTCAGCCGGCCTCCGCCTGCGTCGCTTCAGCCTCCTCCGGCGGAAGGAACTCGACCTGAAGTCTCTCGATTCGCTGTCCGTCCACGTCGATGACCTTGAACTTGAGCCCGTTCCAGATCACTTGGTCGCCGTCCTCCGGCGCCCTGCCGAGCAAGCCGAAGACGTAGCCGGCGAGTGTGTGGTAGTCCTGGTGCGGCATCGACAGCTGGAACTGCTCGTTGAAGTCGTCGATCGGGAAGGTGCCGTGGACGCGGATCGTGCGTTCGTCGATCCGCTCCAGCGATTCGTCCGGCAGGTCGAACTCGTCCTCGATCTCCCCGACGATTTCCTCGAGCAAATCCTCCAACGTCACGATCCCCTGCATCGAGCCGTACTCGTCGACGACGATCGCCATGTGGTGGTTCTGCTGGCGGAACTCGGCCAGGAGCGCCGCAAGGTCCTTGGTCTCCGGCACGAAATAGGGCTTGCGGAGCAGGTCGGCGATCACGACATTGTCGACGCCGTGTTCGTACAGGGCCTTGAAGAGGTCGCGGACATGGAGGATGCCGACGATCTGGTCGAGCGAGTCCTTGTACGCCGGATACCGCGTGTACGGCGAGTCGACGACGGCGGCGAGGCACTCGCGCGCCGGGAGGTCGACCGAGATCGCAACCACCTCCGGCCGCGGGACCATCACTTCGTGCACTTCCTTGTCGGCGAAGTCGAAGACCTTGTAGAACATCTCCTCCTCCACCTCTTCGACGACACCGGTCTCGCCGGCCGCCGCGACGATCATGCGGATGTCCTCTTCGGTGTGAGCGACGACTCCGGCGGGCGCCGGCTCGATTCCGAACAGACGCGTGAACTGGTTCGAAGACTCCTGGAGAAACCAGACGAGCGGGTAGGTGGCGACGTAAAACGCCTCGACGGGCAATGCCACCCAGAGGGCGGTCGATTCGTTCTTCGTTAGGGCGATCGCCTTCGGCACCAGCTCCCCGAGAGTCACGTGGAGATAGGTCACGATCGAGAAGGCGAGGATGAACGAGACCGTCGTCGCGAAAATGGGGTCGAGGAAGTGTTCGAGGAGCGGCTCCCCGATTGCGCCGAGCGCGATCGAGAAGGCGGTGATGCCGAGCTGCACCGTGCCGATGAAGCGGACCGGGCTGTCCATGATCCGCAACGCGATCCGAGCGCGCAGGCTGCCCGCGTCGGCCAGCTCACGGAGGCGCGAGCGACGCGCGGTGACCAGCGCGTACTCGGCCGCGACGAAGAACGCATTCCCCAGCACGAGCAGGAGAACAGCAACGATCCTGAGGAACTCGCTCATGCCCCGCTCTCCGGGGCCTGGGTACTGGGCGGTCGGTCGTCGTCCAAGGAAGTCTTCGGATTATAGGAACGGGTCTGACGTCGCCGGGAGACGAACGTATGTTCTACACTGTTCGCCATGCGGGTCGACTACCGCGAAGAGCCCTGTCGGAGCGCGCTGAACCGGGTCAAGGGTATGGCGTTCGACTGGTCGCTGAACCCGTACATGGGATGTGTGCACCGGTGCACGTTCTGCTACGTCCGCGCCTTCGAGCGTCGCGCCGACCGTTCCTCGGACGACCGCTACGGGACGTCCATCCGCGTCAAGGTCAATGTCGTCGAGGTGCTCCGGAAGGAGCTCGCGCGCGCTTCCTGGGAGGGCGAGTCGGTCGCCGTGGGCGCCGCGACAGACCCCTACCAGCCGGCCGAGGGCCGCTACAAGCTGACGCGCGGCTGCCTCGAGGCCTTCGCCGAGGCCTCGAACCCGTTCAGCCTGATCACACGCGGCCCGATGATCGTCCGCGACCTCGACGTCCTCACGGACGCGGCTCGGCGCGCGAAGGTCTCGATCACCTTCTCGATCCCGACGCTGGACGACGAGGTCTGGAGCAAGACGGAGCCGAGCACCGCCCACCCACGCCAACGGCTGCGCGCAGTGAAGGAGCTCGTCGATGCAGGGATCAAGGTGGGCGTTGGGATGGCACCGATTCTCCCCGGGATCTCTGATAAGCCAGAGCAGCTGCGCGAGGTCGTGAAAGCGGCGCGCGACGCGGGCGCGACCGGCATCTGGACGAACCTGCTCTTCCTCCGCCCGGGGACGCGCGAGCATTTCCTCGAGCACCTCGCCGAGGACTGGCCCGAACAGCTCCCGCACTACCTCGAGCTCTACGAGGGCCGTGCTTACCTGCGGAGCGGGGAGGCAAAGCCGCTGCGGCAGCAGGTGTCGGCGCTCGCTCGAGAGTACGGCGTCAAGGACCGCCGCGAGAAGCCGCTCGACGGGACGCAGCACGACGAGCAGCTGGCGCTCGCCGTCTAGCGCAGCCCATTTGGACAGGGAATCCGCCCCCCACCCTAGAATCCGTCTCCCGTGGCACAGGAGCCGAGCGCCGACGGCGGCAACGAGATCACCTGCCTGATCGTCGACGACCACGAGGTCGTCCGCGAAGGGCTCCGCCTGTCTCTTTCGCGCGCGCCGCACATTCGCGTGATCGGCGAGGCCTCCGACGGTGCCTCCGCCGTGTCCCTCGCCGAGCGCCGGAAGCCGAACGTCGTGATCATGGATGTGCGGATGCCCGGAATGGATGGACTCGAGGCGACCAAGCACCTGACGGCGAAGGTGCCGGAAACGTCGGTGCTGATCTTCACGGCCTACAGCGAGCGGAGCCTCTTGAGCCGCGGGCTGGAGTCGGGCGCCAAGGGCTACATCCTCAAGGAGGCGCCCCACCAGACGCTCGTCAAAGCGATCGAGAAGATCGCGGCCGGCGACGGCTACGTCGACCCGGCGCTGATGCCCGCCTTCCTCCCGGGCGATCGCGACGACATGCTCACCGCCCGCGAGCGGGAGATCCTGCAGCTGCTCGCCGACGGGATGTCTAACGCGGACGTCGCGGCACGGCTCTTCATCAGCCAGGAGACCGTGAAGAGCCACGTGCGCCACATCCTCACGAAGCTCGAGGCGGATACGCGGACGCACGCGGTGGCGATTGCGCTTCGCGAAGCGATCATCGACTAGCGCCGCGATCTTGGTGGGGGCCGTCGCCGCCGCCGCGCTCGCAGCGCTCCTCGGCATCGTGCTCGACGCATCACTCCTGGCGTTCGTCGCGCTCGGTCTCGCGATCGCCGCAGCCGCGACGCTCGCCATCTACCTCCTCCGCGCCCAAGAGCGCGAAGCCGAGCGCGCGCGTCTCTCGGACCAGCTCGTGACGGCGGAGCAAGACGAGCGCCGCCGGCTCGCCCTCTTCCTGCACGACGTGCCCGTCCAGGCGATGTCCGGGATCGCGCTGATGCTCGACGGCGTCGTCGACGCGATCGACCGTGGCGCGACAGAGGACGCGAAGCAGATCTTGCACTCCGCGATGGACCGGCAGCGGGCGACGATCCGCGAGCTGCGCGACTTGTCCTTCGCGCTCGAGCCCGTCGTCCTCCGCGATCAGGGCTTCGTGCCGGCCGTCAACGCCCTCGCCGATCAGCTCGAGGAATCGCATCGCATCCGCGTCGAGCTCGACATCGCCGCCGGCGAGTCGTTGGCCGACCGCGCGCAGGTCGTCCTCTACCAGATCATCCGCGAGTCGCTCGACTCGGCGATCCGGCGCGGCCCCCCAACGACGATCTCGGTGAGGATCGCGGAGGCCGGCGGCGGAGGCGTCGAGGCCGTGATCACGGACGACGGCTCCGGCGAGCGGCGCCGGCGCACCTTCGAGGCGCTCGAGGAGCGGGCGCGGACGCTTCAGGGGCAAGTGGACGTGGACACGAGCCCGGACGGCGCCGGCACCGCGGTCCGAATCACCCTCCCGCCCTACACGGCGCAACGCTAGGATCGCCCGCGCGTGCAGTACCTGCTCTTCATCTGGAAACCGACGGGCTACGAGCTCCGGGAGCGCGACGGCGACGTGCCCTCGCTGGGTTCGGTTCTCGACGAGGACGAGGGGCGGATGGTCGTGACGCGTATCGGCCCTTCGCCGTTGCCGGCCGACAACCGCCGCTGCGCGTACTTGCAGGCTGCCTAGGCGAGCACGGACTCGGCCGCGACGAGGCCGAGCACGAGCGCCGTGCCAAGGCCGCTCGACCAGCCGCCGGTCGCGATGCCGCCGACATCCGCACCGGCGACGAAGAGGCCATCGGCGGCTCGGGCACTCGTGTCGACGCGGATTCCGCCGAGCGTCTGGGTGACGGCGGCGCGGACGAGCACGGAGGTCCGGCCGGCCTCTTCCCGGACCGGTGCCCCGGCGGCATTGGCCATTTCGATCATCTCCCGAACTGTCCGGTCCCGCACGCGCTCGTCGAGCACGGCGTCGTCGACCGTGTACCAGGCCGTTCCGCCGGGCCATCGCGCGATCAGCTGGACGAGGTCGATCTCCGACCAGCTCGGCTCGCCCTCGAATGTCTCCGTGCCGTCTTCCGAGGTGACGGTGGCGTAGCGTCCGTAGAGCTGCGCCAGGCGGACGAAGTCGTCTTCCGTCAGCTCCTCCACCGCCGGCATCGCCCGTCCGTAGAACTCGTCCAGGTCACCCGCCGTCTGCGCGCCTCGCTCGAGCGCCAGGTCGAGGCCGTCGCCGTCGCTCCACGGGTTGGCGCGCAGCAGCAGGCCCCGCTCCCGGGCAAGCCTCCCCGGGAAGCCGCCGGTGGCGAGGATCGTCGGGTCGTCGGTGGCCTCGCCGAGGCGGACGTCTCGAGCAAGGACCTGTACGAGCTGCCGCGGGTTGAATCGCGCCCCGACCGTCAGCGGGTTGCCTGTCTCGCGGGTCAGGAGCTCGACGCCGCAGGCCTCGAGCCAGTCGACCGCGTCGTCGAAGCGCTCCAGGATCAGGCGCTGGAGCTCGGGATCGCCTCCGGGGCACTGTTCGCGCAAGAGCTCGTGCGAGCGATAGCGCCAGACGAACCCGCTGGAGAGAAGCATCGATCCGCCCGGCCGCGTGCCCTTCTCGTAGACGACGGGCCGCGCGCCGAGCTCCAGCGCCCTGGCGGCGGCGCACAGGCCGGCCATTCCGGCCCCGGCGATTCTCAGCTCAGTGCGAACGTCGGCTTGTGTTCGACGTACTCGAGCCGCACACGCTCGGGCAGCCACACGAACACGGCGAGCGTATTGGGGGCGTCGACGAAGTCCTGCACCTCGATCTCGCGCTCCTCGGCGGCCGCGCGATGCTGCTCGGCGGAGTCGACGAGCACCGCGAGGTGGTTCAGCAGCGGGCGTTCGGGGTCGCCCGGGTCTCCCTCGTGCAACTCGACGAACGCGCCGGCGACCTCGACCCGAGGAGCGCCGGACGGCGCCCGCTCAGCCGCTTCGAACCCGTAGTCGCGGTACTTGGCCGCCGTCGCCTCGGGATTAGCCGAAAAGAGCGCGACGTGGTCGAGGTCGTAGTCGGTCTCGGTCTCAGCCTCGACCAGGCCGACGATGACGTCGTCGCCGAGGTCGAGCAGTGCGATCCCGTCCTCGCGCTCGAAGAGGGAGCCATCGGGGAGCTCGGCGAGCGCCGCGTCGAGGTCGTTGACCCGCAGCGCCACGTGCTTGAGGGCGCCGCGCTCCCGCAGCCCCTCCGCCTCGAAAAGCGTCAGCTTGCCCTTGAGCGCGTCGCGACCGACGAGCGTGAAGCGGTCGGTGCGCTCGATCACATGCATGCCTACGTGGTCGGTGAGGAAATCCGCGATCCGGTCGCGGTCCTCGAGCCAGTACGCGACGTGGTCCAGGGTCTTGGGGCGCACGGAGCCGGGAAGGATAGTCACCCGACTCCGTGTCGCAGATGGTGTCGTTCTTACTTCCGGCGGTCGACCGCCCGCTGGAGCTGCTGCTTGTTCATCTTCGAGCGCCCCGAGATGTTCATCCGCTTGGCCTCGTTGTAGAGCTGCTCCTTCGTGCGGCCCTTCGGGCGGTTGGTACCCGAGCGGAGCCCGCCGCGGCGGCCGGAGGAGATGTCCCGTCTCGACGTGCGCGACGCGGTCCTGGCCTCACCCGAGCGGGCGCGCTCCTTGTTCACGGTGCGCGCCGCGATCTCCTTGGCTCTCTTCGTGGATGCGCCGCGCTCCTTCGCGCTGTCCTTGATGTGCTCGTACTGACGTTCGCGCTTGTTGCTCCACGCTTCCTGAGGCATACAGCCCTCCTTTCTCGTCCTTAGGAGGGATACCCGGTCTGCGCGAAGCTACTCCAGGGGTGGGTTCTGGACGTTGTGCTCAGTGGCGTACTCGTCCGTGAGCTGGTTCACCACCTCGGCGCCGTCGCCGTAGGCGTAGTTGATCTTGACGAACGGCTCCCACTTATCGGGCAGCGCATCTTCGGGGAAGATCGCCTCGACCGGACATTCAGGCTCGCAGGCACCGCAATCGATGCACTCCTCTGGATCGATGATCAGAATCCGCTCGAACTCGTGGATGCAGTCGACGGGGCAGACGTCGACGCACGAGCGGTCTTTGATGTCTATGCAGGGCTCGGCGATGATGTACGTCACGGTGCGGACCCTAGCGGCTCAGCCAAGCAGGCCCTCGACCAGCTCAGGCGCCCGTTCGGACAGCGCGGACTTGGCCACGACCTGATCGAATCCGGCCTCGTGCGCGCGGCGAAGGCCCGACGTATCCGAGTGGTTCGAGAACCCAAGGATCGGCACGTCGGGGTAGGCATCCGCGACCTCGTCCGGGTCGATCCTGGCGATGTCCGCGATCACGATGTCCGGTGGGTCGACGCCCTCGGTCGTGATGAACCGATGGCCCACGAGGGATGCCTCGAGCTTGCCGCGGAAGAAGAGGTCGATCCCCGCAAGCAGGATCGTCGCCATCTCGCGTCGAGGGTAACACTTCGTCTCGTGGAGGAAGACCTGGGTCGCGGGCTCGACCAGATCGCCCGTGGCGAGTATTTCGAAGCGCACGAGACGCTCGAGGACGTCTGGCGCAGCGCCGGCCCCGCGGAGAAGGACTTCTTCCAGGGCCTTGTTCACGTCGCCGTCGCCTGGTACCAGGCCGGGCGCGGAAACCGCGTCGGCTGCGAGCGACAGCTCGAGAAAGCGGCGCGCCGGCTCGGGCCGTTCGCGCCTGAGCATCGAGGCGTCGCCCTCGACCTCCTCCTCTTCTCCGTGGAAAGCGCGCGTCGAACGGTTGCCGCAGGCTCCGTGGACCTGGAGCCGCCGTTCCTGCCCCTCGGGGACAGGCCGTTCGGCTGCTCGGTTGTGGTCTGGCGGGCGAGCTCGAAGGGCCGTGAGTACCTGGTCCTTCACCGCCGCACGCGCCACGGGTCCGACTACGAAGGCGACTGGGCCTGGACGCCCCCGTCAGGAGTACGCGAGGCCAACGAGGATCCGCTCGAAGCCGCGAGCCGGGAGTTGCGCGAGGAGACCGGCCTCCAGCTGCCCCTCAAGGCCGTGGACGTCGCTCGATCCTGGGCGGTCTACGCAGCTGCGGCGCCGGCCGACGCCCGAGTGCTGCTCAACGAAGAGCACGACGGCTTCAGCTGGGTGACAGCCGAAGAAGCCGCACGCCTCTGCCTCCCCGAGCTCGTGGGCCGCAGCATCCGCGAGGTGGACGAGCTCCTAGAAGGTTCCTAATCCGACGAGCTCGAGCAGCCGGTTCATGCCGACGCGCAGCCAGCCGTCGCGATGGAAGAAGAGCGTGAGGCCGATGACGACGAGGAGGCCACCGCTGACGATTCGGATGACCTGGTACTGGTCGCGCAGCCAGCGGAACGCGCTCATCGCGCGCACGAACGCGATCGACGCGAGCACGAATGCGATCCCAAGGCCGGCTGAGTATGCGGCCAGCAGCACCGATCCCTTGAGCGCCGTCTCCGTATTGCCGGCCAGCACGAGCACCGACGCGAGCACGGTGCCGATGCATGGCGCCGCACAGACGGCGAAGGCGGCGCCCAGGAGCGCTCCTGAGCCCCGGCGGCGCGCACCGCTCAGGAGCCCGGGCGCGACCAGGCGCTCGGGCCACGGCAGCAGACCGAGGAAGGCCAGACCGAGCACGACCAGGATGAAGCCGGCCACTTCGGAGCGGCGGTTGAGGTCGAGCAGGCCGCCGAGCGCGGCCGCCGCGGCGCCCAAGACGACGAAGACGACAGTAAAGCCGAGAACGAACGGGATGCTGGCCGCCGCCACTCGGCGGCCCACGCCCGGCTCGCCGAGCCGGTTCGCCTCGACGGCCGAGACGGCCGACAAGTAGCCCGGCACGAGCGGGAGCACGCAGGGGGTGATGATCGACAGTACGCCGGCGGCGAACGCAACCGGAATCTCAGCCATCGAACCGGGCGAGCTCCCGGTCGAGCCGGCGCTCGAGCTCCGGATCGAGCGGTGGGCGGCCGTTGGAGTCCGCCACTGCCTCGTCGCCGCGCGCCCTGCTCCAGCGCCAGACGAGCACCGAGATCACCGTCGCGGCGGCCAAGATGCCCATCGGCGGCAGGAGCCAGACGATCCAGTGGAAGCCCTTCTTCGGCGGCGCCGCCAGCACCGCCGGCCCGAACTGCGCGACCAGCTCGTCCTTGATCTGCTGCTCCGATGCGCACTCCGCGACGCGCTGCCGGATCAGGCTCTTGATCCGGCGGGCGGCCGGTGCGTCCGACTGGTCGAGCGTCGTCTTGCAGGTCGGACAGATCAGCTCGCCCTCCAGGTCGGCCGCGTTCGGACAGGCTGCGGCAGCGGGCACCAGGACGAGAGCCACGGCGAGCGCCAGCACGAACCTCACGCGCCCAGCACCTCCTCGACGCAATCCTCGAACCGCTCCTTGTTGCCCTCGAGATGGACGCCGGCCTCGACGCGGTCGCACACGAGCTTGCCCGAGCGGGCGACGAAGAACGTCTCCGGGACGCCGGTCAATCCGTACTGGGTGGTCGTCTTCCCCGGCCCGTCGTAGACCAGCGGGTAGCTCATCTTGTTCTGCCGCGCAAAGCGGCGCGCGTCGCCGCGGAGGTCGTTGATGTCCACACCGAGGACGACGAGCCCTCGATCGCGATAGCGCCGCCAGACGGATTCGAGCAGCGGCGCCTCCTGCTTGCACGGGACACACCACGAGGCCCAGAAGTTGAGGACGACGGGACGCCCTCGGTACGCGGCCAGTGAGAGCTTGCCCGGCCGATCGAGCCGATCGAGGTGAAAGGCCGGCGCCGCCGGAGTCTCGCCGCGCCCGAGTTTCGGGGCAGCGCCCTCTTCCTGCGTCGCCACCTTCCAGACGAGCAGCGCGAAGAGCCCCGCCACGAGGGCCAGCGCCACTACCTGGGCCGCAACCTTCAGCCGCCCTGCCATGACAGAAAGGCTACGCCCGGACGATGAACACGGGGGTCCCGACCCGAACATGGCTGAAGAGCCACTCCGCTTCGGGAATCCGCATCCGGATGCACCCGTGGGACGCCGAGTAGCCGATGGACGCCGCGTCCGGCGTCCCGTGGATCCCGACGCCCGGAGCGCTGAGACCCATCCAGCGCGTGCCGAGCGGGTTCCCGGGCCCAGGCGGGATCGGCTCCTCGCCCTCCGCCCAGTCCGAATCGGGCGGATACCACCACGGATGCCGCTGCATCGTCACGATCGAGTAGTTCCCGGTCGGGGTCGGGTACGACGATTGTCCCGTTGCCACGCCGAGGCGCTTCCACAGGTGCATCCCGCGGTAGAGGTTCAGCACCTTCGACCCCCGGCGGATGACGATGATCGGACCGAAGCGGGCGCGTGTGACGCGGGGGTCGAGGCGGGCGGCGCGGATGCGAACCGTCCGCTCATGCGTCCGCAGCGCCGCGACGATCCGCCGGACCGCGTTCCGCTGCTTGACCACCTTGCCCGCGCGCTCCTTGGTGATCCAGGGCCGCAGTCGGCGCAGGCCGACGAGGCGAGCGTCCCGGACAGGAGAATCGAGGCGGCGCGCCAGCGCCCTTACGTACCGGCTGACACCGCCGCTTCGCAGTGTCACGAAGAGCGGGATGTGCGCGTTCGGCGCTGCCCGGCGAGCCTGATCGATCGCGAGGCGGACGCGGGCCGTCGCGCCCAGCCTGCGTGGGGAGGCGGAGGACGTCCGCGCGCCGAAACGCACGTCGAGCGTCGCGTCGAACTTGGCCTGGACGATCGCACGCGCTTCCGCCGGCGTCATCCCGCCGACCTCGGTCTTCCCCACGGTGACGCCCTGCGCGATGTAGAAGACCTGCGGCGCGCGGGTGGTGGTCGTGGCCGTCGTTGTGGTGACGGTAGTGGTCGTCGTCGTCAGCGTCGTCGAGGGCAGCGTGATCGTCGTCACCGCGCCAAGAGACCCCGGCGCGGCGAGGACCGCAGCGCTGAACAGGCCTGCGAGCAGGCAGACGAACGCAGCCAAGCCGAACAGAACCCCACGCCTCATTCGCGCCGCAGTGTAAGGAAACCGTCAGATTACGAGGCCTCGGCGAAACGTCGGCTGTGCCGGCGGAGGGGCGTTGCTCGGACGAGCGACGTTCCGCCGGGACCTCCTAAGGCAACGTCGGCAGCGGCTCCTCCTCGAAGCGCCCGCCCTCGGCCGCGAACTCGACGATCATGCGGTCGGTGATCCACTCGACCGGCGCGCGGTCGTCCGTCCACGGATCGGCAGCGGCCGCAACCGATCTCGCACTTCTCCTCAAGTCGTCGACAAGCGGCTTCACAGCCGCTGGAGCCGGCCGCACGGACCCGAGCGGGGCACCGTTCTGGCCGATCACGATCTGGTTGAAGCGAAGCGGCTGCCAGGCCAAAACTCGCGGCAGCACGGACGCCAGGGTTCCGGCAACACTCGTTGCCAGGCTGTGATCATCGGGCGTCGTTGCGACGTTCAGCGCGACGATGCCGCCAGGGTTCAGGCGCGTGCGCACGAGCTCGAAGAACTCCTTCGTCGCCAAGTAGAACGGGACGTACGGAGGGCGATAGGCGTCGACGATGATCACGTCGTACCGCTCGTCCGTCTGCCGGAGATATGAGCGGGCGTCGAGATCGTGCACTTCGAGGCCAGGGATCGTTCCCATCTCGAAGAACCGCCGTCCGGCGTCACTGACGGCTGGATCGAGCTCGACTCCGTCGATGCGGACGAACGGGTAGAACCTCGCGAACGCCCGCGCAGCGGTGCCCGCGGCGTTGCCGAGCATCGCGACGCGCTCGGGCGGGCGGCCCAAGAGGTCGGGAACGGCCAGGTAGGTATCCCACACGCCGCCCGTCAGCACTGTGTCACGCCTCCAGACCGAATGCGTGGCGAGCCCCTCGTCGAGGTAGAGGCGCCGCACGCCGTCCTGCTCGACCACCTGGATGAACTGGTAACGCGATTCGTCCTCGTAGAGCAATCCGGCCTGCGCCTTCACGGCGCCGGGCGGGATCAGGAGGAGCGCCGCGAGCCCACCGGCAAGGACGAGCCAGCGCCGCCCGAGCAGCAGCGCCCCTCCGCCCCCGATCAGCGCGGCGGCGGCGAGCAGCGTCCGCTGCGTCCCGATGGCCGGGATCAAGACGAGCGCCGAGAGGAACGTTCCGAGGAGGCTGCCCACGGTGGAGACGGCGTAGAGGCGCCCGGCGACCGCGCCGGCCGTCCTCACGTCGGTCAGCGCCAGTCGGATCGCGAACGGCGCCACCATCCCCAGGAGCACGACGGGCGGGACGAACAGGATGAGCACCCCGAAGAACGAGCCGATGGCCGCGCCCGCAGAGACGCGGTCCAGGCCTTCGACCGACAGGTCGAGCAGCGGCCGCGCGACAAACGGGATCACCGCAATCAAGCACGCTGCGGCCACGACGACCGTACCCAGGGCGCGCGGAGACGGCCGCCGGTCGGCAAGCCGGCCCCCGAGCCAGTAGCCCAGCGAAAGCGATGCGAGGATCAGGCCGATGACGTTTGCCCACACGATCGTCGAGTTGCCGAAGTACGGCGCGAGCAGGCGTGAGGCGGCGATCTCGGTCGCCAGCGATCCGACTCCCGCTGCAAAGACGACGCCGGTGAGCGCCGCCTGGAACCTGTCCGCGGAGGCGCTCGTTTGCGACGCCGTCAAGAGGCCGTGCCGGCTTTGCCGGTGCGGCCGGCTTCGATCCGCTTGACGACGACGACGGCCGAGTCGTCGTCGAGACCCCCGCCTGCGAACGCGCGGGCGTCGTCGACGACGGCACGAGCGAGCTCCGGCGCAGGCAGCTCGCGGTGCTCGGAGAGCGACCGGTCGAGCCGGTCGTCGCCGTAGAGCTCACCGTCGCGCCGCGCCTCGACCACGCCGTCGGTGAAGAGCACGACGGCGCTGCCGGGATCGAGCTGCTCGCGCGCCTCGGGGTACCGTTGATCCCGCGAGATGCCGAGGGCGAGGCCTGTGGCTGCGAGCTGAAGGACACGGCCGTCGTCGCAGACGAGCCGCGGGACCGGGTGACCTGCGCTGGCGCAGGCGACCTCGCCGGTCGTCGGATCGAGTCTCAGGTAAACGAGCGTGACGAACTTTCCCTCCTGCACCTCCTCGACCACGACGTCGTTGGCCGCGTGGAGGAAGTCGGACGGATCCGGGTGCTCCCGGGCCAGCGAGCGGAAGACGAACTTCGTCATGGCCATGTCGGCGGCGGCGTCGATCCCCTTCCCGGTGACGTCGCCGACGACGACGGCCAGACGCCCGTCGGGCAGCGTCGCGTAGTCGAAGACGTCGCCGCCCACGTCGAGCCGCGCCGACGACTCGTAGACGCTGCCCACCTCGAGCCCGGGCAGCACGGGCGGCGCGGCAGGAAGGAGCGAGCGCTGCATCGCGTCGGCGAAGCCGGCCTGCTGCTGGTAGAGGCGGGCGTTGTCGATCGCGAACGCCGCCTGCGCCGCCAGCGAACGGAGCGCCTCGACCGTCTCGGCGTCGACGACTCGCGCCGGGTCGAGCGCGACCACCGTCAGCGCGGCCATCACCTCGCCCGAGACGGGAGCGACCACGGGAACGACGACCGCGCTCGACCCGCGCTCGAGAAACGGCGCGAGGAGCTCGTGGCCGCCACCAAGGTGCTGGGCCGTCACCGGCTCCAGCACGAGCGCCCGGCGCGCGGCACCGAGGCCCAATCCAGTGAGGCGCGTGACCGGCTGCGGCCGGCTCAGGATCGGCTCGAGCGCCGACGCGAGCCGTGGATCGGGAATGTAGACAGAGCGTGCGACGAGATCGTCGCCTCGCCCCTCGAGCATCCGGAGCACCGCCGCGTCCACGCCGAGCAACTCGACTGCGGTCCGCGTCACGGCCTCGACGGTCTGCTCCAGCTCCATGCTCTCGGAGAAGGAGCGCGAGATCTCAAAGAACGCTTCGAGCCGGCGCGCCGCTCGGCGCTCGGAGCGCAGCGCCCCCTCCCTGTCCGCCGCCAGGCGCGCCGTCTCCTCGTGGAGCCCGGCGTTCTGGACGGCGACGGCGAGCTGGCCCGCGAGGGCCGCCAGAAGCGCGGACTCGTTCGCGTGGAGGCGGCGCCCGCTCGGCAGGTAGGCGACCAGGAGCCCGATCAGCTCGCCGCCGGCGCGCAGCGCGACCGACGCGATCGCATCGACGCCGGCCTCCGTCACGGCCTCTCGGACGCCCGCGAGCGCGGGATCGTCGGCGGCATCGTGGATCTCGACGACGGGGCGGGGCCTGAGCCGCCCGAGCGCGAGACCGAGCAGCGCCTGGGCGACGCGGAGATGCGGCCCCGCCAAGCCCCGCTCCGCCGCGGTCTCCAGCTCTCGACCTTGACGGAGATAAACGGCGACGCGCTGAGTGCGCAGCAGCTCGGCGACGCGGTCGACAGCGGTGTCGAGCGTGTGCGAGAGGGAGAGCTCCGCGATCGCCTGCCCGACGACCGCGAGCAGCGCACGGCTCCGCTCGAGCTCCTGCGAGAGCTCGGTGGTGCGCTCACCAGCGCGCAGTGCGTGAGCGGCGCGAGTCCCGAACGCCGCCAGGCGCTCGAGCTCGTCCGAGGCAGGCATGCGCCCCGTGAACACGAGCCTGAGACCGCCCAACGGCGGGTCGCCGAGGCGCACGACCGCGATCTTCGCCGCCTGCTCGTCCCTCGTGACGAGCGTCTCGGTGCCGAGCTCGGCTTCTGCCGTCCGCGCGTCGCCCGCGGGATCGTCAACCGCTCCCACGGCAGCCAGCGGCTGCACCTCGTCGTCCTCGACCCGCCACAGCAGGCAGGACGTCGCCTCGGTCACTTCCGCTGCGAGTCGTGCGATGCGCTCGGCGCTGCGCGCCTCCTCACTTCCTGCGGTGAGCGCGCGGCCCGCGAGCTCGAGGGCCGCCGCGACCGCCGTCATGCCGTTGGCCGCGCCGTTTTCTGGCGCAAAGACACGAACGAGCAGGCCCGCCTGGTTCGAGGCGATCTCGGCGAGCATCTGCTCCGACGACGAGAACGGCTCGGCCGGCCGGATCAGCTCGAGCGTGGCGACGACACGGCCGTCCGCAGAAGCCGGAACGAACAGGACTCCGCGTGCGCCCATGCGCTCAGCGAGTCGGCCGACTGCGGCCGGGACCGCCCGATCGTTGGTGTCCTCGAGCAGCAGACGCGACCCTTCCAGCTCGGCTCCGAGCGCCGGCGACGTCGACCAGACCGCCCGCGAGGGCAGTCCGCCCGCACCGTCGGGCACGCGGACCACGGCGACAGTTGCATTCGTTGCGGCCGCCGCAGCTCGGGCAAGGGCGGCGAGTGCATCGTCCAGGTTCTCGGCATCGGCGAGTTCGCGCCCCGCCGTAGCGAGACTCTCCAGCTGCGCCGCCGTCACCGCCATCCCCACCGCCATTTATAGTGCCCGCCATGGCCGAGCCGGCCCGGCGCCATACTGCCGTCGAGGACCCGCCGCCAATCGATCCCACGGCGATCGATCGCGCGTACCGGGCCCATCGAGCCCGTCGCCACGCTCGCGAGGAGCGGGTGCGGGAGCGCAGTCTTGCCCGCCTGCGTTTCCTCGCGGTGACGCTGACGCTGCTCGTGCTCGCCGCCTACCTCACCCTGGTCGTCTGGCGCCAGGTCGAGCAGCTCTTCGGGTTGTAGGCATCGCGGATCGCGGATACTTCCGCCCGTGCAGACTCCAGAGCCGTTTCCGCCCGAAGAGCCCTACGTCGAGCCGCGGGAGCGCTTCTCGCCCGACGTCGCGTGGATCTGGGGCGCCGGCGAGCGGCTGACGTGGCTCTCGGGCCTCGTGCTCGCCCTGTCCACGCTGATGGGTTGGTACGTCGGGGTCGGCGAGGAGCCCACCATCGCCGTGATCGGCTGGCACACGGGTGCGATCGCCAAGATCGTGCTCGTGATCGGGCTGGTGGTGATCGCACTTCACCTGCTCCACGAGGCCGGCATCGAGCTGCCGGCGACGGTGCCGGAGAGCCTGATCGTGATCCTGCTGGGTTCGCTCGCGACGATCCTCGTGCTCATCCGCGTGATCACGATCCCCGAGGAGTTCCAGCCGGCAAGCCGGGGGATCGGGCTCTGGATCAGTCTGATCGCCGCGCTGCTGGTGATCGTCGCCGGGCTGCTGCGCGCATCCGAAGAACTGTGAGCCGCCGCGGGACGGCTTTGCCCGTGGGGTGGCGAAAGCGGCAGCGTCAGCTGCCGAGCAAGTCCTTGGCGCGGGTGACGAGATCCTGCGGGTTGAAGGGCTTGCCGACGAAGGCCTGAGCGCCGCCTGCTTCGGCCTGGTCGGTCGCGTTCGCGTCGACCTGGCCGCTGAACATGATCACCTGGATCGAGTCGACGCCGTGGCGTTCACGCACGCGCTGGAGCATCTCCCAGCCGTCGACGCGGGGCATCATCACGTCCAGGAGGATCAGGTCCGGCGGCTCGGCCTCGAGCGCGGCCAGTCCTTCGTCGGCACTCCCGGCCTCGCGAACCGAGAAGCCGTCCATCTCGAGGTTGACGCGCACGAACTCACGGATGCGGGGGTCGTCGTCGACGATCAGGACGATCGGCGCTGGGCGCGACCGTGACGGGGCGGCGGCCCCTGCCGAGGACCCGGCGACGAAGGAGTCGAGGTCGCGCTGCCGGTAGCGGCGGTGACCGCCGGGTGTGTAGAAGGCCGGCAGCCTCCCCTGATCCGACCACTTGCGGATCGTGCTCTGCGCCACGCCGAGATAGCGCGCGGCCTGTCCCAGCGTGAGCCAGTCCGCGGCGCCGTTGTCGGGGGACTGACGCCGCGCTTTTCCGCCGGTTTCATGCATGCCTCGGCGAATCTAAGCAAACCTTCACATTCTTTGGAGGGCAGTGTGAGTACTTCTTTAGAACGAGGTTCTACCGTTCCGTCTGCGTCCAGGGTTGAATCGTGGTGACGTTCGTCACCGGCTTCCCGGCCCGGGGACGATCCTCGATCGCCTGGCCGACAGCGACGCCGAGCCCGAAGACGACGGCCAGCCCGGCCAGCCAGAGCGCCCAGCGGAGAACGGGCCGCCGACGTCGTCGCCTCAACCGCGACTCGAGCGGAGAGGGCGACATCGTCACGGCGAATAGTCGGTTGCGCCGCGTGCGTACAGGTGGAACGCCGCGTCCTGGACGAGCGAGAGCTGGCGCTCCCAACCTGGGGCGTCGACGCGCTCCCCGACGGCGTCGCGCAGCCAGTGATCCGACGCGATGTAGGCGTCCGCGAGCTGGGCGAGCGTGAACGTCTCGCCGATGCGCTTGCGCAGCTCCTCCGTCGCAACCTCGAGCTGGCCGAGCAGGCGGATGTAGAGCTCCGGGTCGGAGGAGTACGACTCGAACCGGCGGTTGCCCTCCTCCCACTGCTGCCGCGCAGCGTCGACAGTGCTCATCAATCGAGCGTGCAGCAGCGGTCGGGCCAGAGTCCATCGAGCTCCGCAACGATCCGCTCGCCCAGCTCGTAGCCCGGCCTCGCCAGCGCGAACGCGACGTGGGCGTGCAGACACTTGAGCTTCTCGGGGCGCGCCGAGCCGCCGATCCCGAGCTCGAGCGAGGCGCCGCCTTCCTGCCCGACCCGCCCACCGGCGAGCTCCCGACGGACGGCCTGCTGCTCCTTCGTCGCGGCGGCCAGGCTCGCGGCGAGCTCCCGGTCGCTCGTCGCCGCCGCGCTCCAGCGCTCGATGCCGCCGGCCGCCTCGAGCCGGGAGACCGAGGCGACCAGGTGCCTGCAGGTCAGGTAGAACGTGGTGGGGAAGGGCTCGCCGGCGGAGTCGTACGGTGCCTGGACCGTGACCGCCGGTGCGCCGAACGGGCACCGAACGGCGACCCGCAGGAAGGCACGTGGCGTCCGGCCCAGCTGGCGCTCGACGACGGCCCGGTCATCCATCCCTCCCTAGCCTAACCTCGGCTTTCCGGCGCCATTCCTCGATTCCCTTGACGATGAAGAGCTGCTCGCCGGGCTTGACGAGACCGAGCTTGCGGGCGCGGCGCGCGAGCGCTTCGGGCGTATCGGCCTCCTCCAGTCGCCGGGAAAGCTCGTTGTGCTTCGCGCGCAGCTCACGCACCTCCGCCTGACGTTCGTGGAGCGCGGCGCGCGTCTCGACGTAGCTCTTGAGCGGGCGGTAGTAGAGGAGCGCGACGATCGCGAGGGTCGCGAGGGCCGCCCACCGCAGGACGGGTATGCGTCGGCGGGGACGCGCTGCTCGCCGCTGGGACTTCGGCATGCGCGTCCTTTCTGGCCGCGCCCGAGCCCTCCTGCCGGCTAGGCGTATGCCAGCTTGATCACGTCCGTCGTGCCCGGAATGTTCACCGCCGTCCCGGCTGTGAGCACGACCAGGTCGCCTTCGTCGAGGAGACCCGTCTGACGCCCCCCTTCGAGCGACCTCGCCCAGAGCTCCTCGACATCCGCAGCCTCCGGCATCCGCACCGGCGTCACGCCCCACTCGAGCGCCATGTGCTGGAGCGCGTGCTGGTGGTGCGAGAGACCGATCACCGGCCGCCGCGGCCGAAGCCGCGCCACCACCGAGGCCGTTCGCCCGGTGAACGTGGGGACGAGTATCGCGCGCGCGCCCAGCGTCTCGGCCAGGTCGCAGGCCGCGTTCGACATGGCCTGGCCGACGGTCGGCTCGTCCCCAGGCTGCGGGAACTGGTGCCGGTACTCGATGCTCGGCTCGATCGCCAGGGCGATCCGGTTCATCGTTCGCACCGTGTCGAGCGGATGCTCGCCGATCGCCGTCTCCTCGGAAAGCATCAGCGCCGAGGTGCCGTCCAGGATCGCGTTCGCGATATCGCTGGCTTCTGCCCTCGTCGGCTCGGGTTGGTGCACCATCGTCTCGAGCATCTGCGTCGCCGTGATCACGGGCTTCCCGCGGTCGAGTGCGGCCTTGATGATCCGCTTCTGAAGCAGCGGGACGACCTCCGGCCCGATCTCGACGCCGAGGTCGCCGCGCGCGACCATCACGGCGTCCGACTCCTCGAGGATCGCGACGAGCGCATCGACGGCCTCGGCCTTCTCGATCTTGGCGATGACGTGGGCGGGCGACGCGGCCTGGTTGATCAGCGCCTTCAGGTCGCGCACGTCCGCCGCCGAGCGTACGAAGGACAGCGCCACGAAGTCGACGTCCAGGCTCAGCGCGAACTCCAGGTCCTCCGCGTCCTTCCGCGTCAGGGCCGGAATCGGCACCGGCACGCCGGGGACGTTCACGCCCTTGTTCGCCGACACGGGCCCGCCCACGACGACGACGCAGCGGGCGGCACCACGCTCGACCGCCTCGACGCGCAGCCGCACGAGCCCGTCGTCGATCAGGACGTCGTGACCGGGCTGGAGGACCTGGCCGATGACCGACGGGCGCACCGGCAACTGCCCGTCGGATGGCGTGTCGCCGGTGACGACGATCTCGTCGCCCTCGCCGAGCATGATCGGCTGTGGCAACTCGCCGATCCGCAGCTTCGGCCCCTGCAGGTCGGCGATCAGCGCGATCGGCCGTCCGACTTCCTCCTGCGCGGCTCGGACGAGCCGGGCGTACTCCGCGTGTTGCTCGTGCGAGCCGTGCGAGAAGTTCAGCCGGGCGCCGTCCATCCCGGCCTGCGCCAGCCCGGTGACGTACTCGGGCGAGGCGGACGAAGGCCCCAGCGTTGCGACGATCTTGGTGCGGCGGGGCAGGATCAGCGCCACGCTCGGAGCGTACCCCCAGCGCCCGAGGTCACTCGAGCCGTAGCGGGATCTCCGACTCGTTGATCCGCGACCCGTCCTCGGCGGAGAGCTCGAAGACGACGAGGCGCCCCTCCTGCGCGTGATCGACCTCGTACGGGACGGTGAACTTGAACGTCCCGCGGGTGCCACTGCCCGACGTCGCGGTAACGAAGTGCTTGTGCAGAACATTCCCCGCCGCGTCCTTCAACTCGTAGTTGAAGGTCGCTTCGAACGTGTTCGCAGTGCCGGTGACCTCGAAGCCGGACTCGACCGCTTCGTCCGGCAGCGGCGACTCGACGAGGATCGCCGGCGTCTGCTGCTCGAAGGCGCGTCGGCCGACCGCCGCGCCTCCCCCGAAGGAGACGCGCTTGACATTCGGGATCGCGGTCAGCGTGTAGACGACCTGCGCCCGCGCCGATCGGTCCTTGGGCTCGGGCGTCAGCCGGACGGTCGCCATGTCGCCGTTGATCTCCACCGAGCCGGGTGTCGTCGCCTGCGGGATCGCAGTCTCGAGCTCAGGCTCGTCCTTGGGGCCTGCCACGAGCTCCTCCACCGCGGCGGTGGCAAGGTCCGACTCCGACTCCGCGGCGACCCCGCGCGATGTCGGAGCCACCTTCCCGTCGCGGAGGAAGTAGAGCACCGCCAGCGACGGCGACTCGTTCGGCACCGACGACGTCGCCGTCTCGGTGACGGTCTCGCGGACAGTGACGGTCTTGGTGTCGCTCCCGCTGCAGGCCGCGAAGACGACAACCGCCGCCAGCGCGCCAGGAACGATTGCGATCGCGAGTCTCGGACGGCGCTGGCGGTGCGGGGCCGGAGGGCATTGTGCTTCGGGGCACGGGCCCGGAGAGCCGCGTGCCGTCAGCGACGTCAGCGCTCGGCGGAGGCCGGCTCTGCCGGCCGGGAGCCGAGGGCGTCCAGGCTCGCTAGCGACGCGGAAACGCATTCCAGCCGGGATATTCGGCGTCAGGGCCAAGCTCCTCTTCGATGCGCAGCAGCTGGTTGTACTTCGCGGTGCGGTCGGAGCGAGAGGGCGCGCCGGTCTTGATCTGCCCCGCGTTGGTCGCCACAGCCAGGTCTGCGATGGTCGTGTCCTCGGTCTCTCCCGACCGATGCGAGATCACCGACGAGTAGCCGGCGGTCCGCGCGAGCGCAATCGTCTCCAGCGTCTCGGTCAGCGTGCCGATCTGGTTGACCTTGATCAGGATCGAGTTCGCAGCGCCGGCCTCGATCCCGCGCCGGAGCCGGTCGGCGTTGGTGACGAAGAGGTCGTCGCCGACGAGCTGCGTGCGCTCGCCAAGGCGCGCGGTCAGCGCCGTCCACGCCGCCCAGTCCTCCTCCGCGGCGCCGTCCTCGATCGAGACGATGGGGAAGCGGTCGACGAGGCCGGCCCAGAAGTCGGGCAGCTCGTCGGGCGTCGCGGTGCGGCCCTCGAACCTGTACGTCCCGTCCTCCCCGACGAGCTCCGTCATCGCCGGATCGAGAGCGACCGCGATCCGCTCGCGGTGCCCCGCTCGCTCGGCTGCCTCGAGGATCAGCTCGATCGCCTCGTCGCTGCCGCCGAGGTCGGGTGCGAAACCACCCTCGTCGCCGACGGCTGTCGCGAGGCCGCGTTCGTCGAGCAGCTTCTTCAGCGTGTGGAAGACCTCGACTGCGAGCCGCAGCCCCTCGGAGAACGTCGCGGCGCCGCCGGGCACGACCATGAACTCCTGGAGGTCGAGCGAGTTGCGTGCGTGCGCGCCGCCGTTGATCACATTGAGCATCGGCACCGGCAGCTCGTGCGCGTCCCCGCCGCCGATCCAGCGGTAGAGGGGCACGCCCGCGTCGGCCGCCGCCGCCTTGGCCGCCGCCAGCGAGGCACCGAGGATGGCGTTCGCGCCGAGCCGACCCTTGTTCTCGGTGCCGTCGAGCATCACGAGTGCCGAGTCGATGCCCGCCTGGTCTTCAGGGTCCATCCCCTGCAGCGCCTGCGCGATCTCGGTCCGCACGTTCTCGACCGCGCGCAGCACTCCCTTGCCGAGATAGGCGTCACCGCCGTCGCGCAGCTCCACCGCCTCGAACCGGCCCGTCGAGGCACCCGAAGGAACGGCCGCCCGCCCGACGGCTCCCGACTCGAGCGTCACGTCGACCTCGACCGTCGGGTTGCCCCGGGAGTCGAGGGTCTGGCGCGCGTGGATTGCGTCGATGGGGCTGCTCAAGTGTTGAACTCCGCCTTCGCGGCGTCGAAGTATCGGTCCTTCTCCTCGAGCGAGAGCTCGGTGAAGCGCCGGCCTTCCGCCGCCGCGAGCGCGTCCGCCCGCTCGACGCGATCCGCGAAGCGCCGCGCCATGGCGCGCAGCGCGAGCTCCGGGTCGACGTTCAGCCGCCGCGCCACGTTGACCGCAGCGAAGAGCACGTCGCCAAGCTCCTCGAAGAGCCGAGGGTGCGTTTCGTCTTCCGGGGCCGGCTCACCGACCTCGGCAAGGGCCTCCTTCAGCTCGCGCAGCTCGTCGTCGAGGTCGGCCAGCGCGCCGGCGGCGTCTGGATACTCGAAGTCGATCGCCGCGGCGCGCCGCTGCAGCTTCCGCGCGAAGAGCAGCGCGGGAAGGCTCTCCGGGACGTGGTGGAAGATGCCTTCGCGGCCCTCCTGGTCGGCCTTGAGCCGCTCCCAGTTCTCCCGCACCCGCCCCGCCGTTCGCGCCTCGACATCGCCGAAGACATGTGGGTGCCGCGCGACCAGCTTCGTGTGGATCCGCCGCGCGATCGACGCGAGATCTCCTCCACCCTGCTCCTCGAGCAGCAGCGCGAGGAAGTAGGTCTGGAAGAGCAGATCGCCGAGCTCGTCCTCGAGCTTGGACGCCTCGGCGCCGAACGCGGCGTCCGCCACCTCGTACGCCTCCTCGATCGTGTGGGGAACGATCGTCCGCGTCGTCTGCTCGCGGTCCCAGGGACACTCGCGCCGCAGGCGCTCGGTCAGCTGCTGCAGCGCAAGAAGGGCGTCCGCGAGCTCTGTGCGGTCCGGGCTCAGCCGGTGGTGGCGCCCTCAGTGGCGGTCGGCTTGAACCCGACCTGGTACGCCGTGTCGTCCTCGAGGTCCTTCTTCATGTCGGCGACCCACTTCTCCATCTTCTTGTTCTTCTGCTCCTGGAGCAGCTGCTGGCGGATCGCTTCCTTGACCTGCTTGAAAGGCGTCGTCGAGCCCTTCTTGACGGGCTCGAGCGCCTGGATGATGTGCCAGCCGGCCTGCGTCTTCACCGGCTTCGAGACCTCGTTGGTCTCGAGGCTGAACGCAGACTCCTGGAACTGTGGCAGGAGCTGGCCCTTCGTGGCCGTGTACCGGCCGCCCTTGTTCTTCGAGCCCGGGTCCTGCGAGTAGCGCTTGGCAATAGCCCCCCAGTCGGCGCCCTTGTCCTTGAGCTGCGGGTACAGGCGGTCGGCGAGAGCCTTGTTCTTCACGAGCACGTGGCGGACGAGGCGCGTCTCGGGGGTCGCGTACTGCGCCTTGTTCTTGTCGTAGTACGACTGGACGTCCTTGTCCGAGACCTTCACGTCGGCGGTGACCTTGTTGTAGACGGCCTCCTGGATCAGGTTCGCGCGGATGATCTGGCGCGCCTGGTCCTCGGTCAGGCCCTGCGCCTTGAGCTCATCGCGGAACTTGCCCTTGTCGCCCTTGTGGCGCTCCTTGATGTACTCGTCGATGCGCTTGTCGATCGCCTTGTCGCTGACGTCGATGTCGAGGTCCTCGGCCTTGACCTCGAACTGCGCACGCTGGATGAGGAACCGCATGGCCTGGTCCTGGATCTGCTTGTACTCCTGCGTCCCCGTCTTCGGGAAGGGACGCTTCTGGCTCGTGTAGCTGTGCTTCGCGTAGCTGACGAGATCGGCGAAATCGGACTTGCTGATCGACTTGTCGCCGACGACCGCGACGGAGTCCGCGGGGACGTCGCCGGCGCTGTCGCTCGAGGTGCCGCAGCCGACCGCGAAGAGCGCCCCGAAGACGATGAAAAGGCCTGCAAAAAAGCTTCGTTTCATAGAAAAAGCGCCGTCTATGCCGCCTGGCGCGTCTCCAGGATAGCATCGACTAACCGGATCGCTCCCGGCAGGTCCTCCTCGCGGAGCGAGACCTCCTTTCGGGCCGTCGTGTATACGGCCGTGTCCACCTTTCGACGCAGCTCCCTCAGCTCCCCCGACCCCAGGACGAGGGGCCCGACCGTGGCCTTGCCCTGGCGGAAGACGAGGTAGTCGGCGCCGAGGCGCGAGAGCTTGATGCGCGCCTCCTGGATCCCGAACAGGTTCTCGACCGGCCCGGGCAGAGGCCCGAAGCGGTCGATCGTCGCGGCCTCGAGCTCGCGCAGCTCGTCGTCGGTCTCGACGAGGGCGAGGCGGCGGTGGAGGTCGATCCGCAGCGCCTCGGAGTCGATGTACGCGTTCGGGACGTAGGCATCGACCCGCGCGTCGACGCGGACCGGTCGTGCCGCGACGCGGCGTTCGCCCGAGAGCTCGGCGACGGCCTCAGCGAGCAGCTCGACGTAGAGCTCGAAGCCGAGCGCGGCGACATGGCCCGACTGCTCCGCGCCGAGCAGGTCGCCGGCGCCGCGGATCTCGAGGTCGCGCATTGCGATCGCGAAGCCCGCGCCGAGCTCCGTGTGGTCGGCCAGCGTGGCCAGACGGGCCCTCGCTTCGGGGGTGAGCTCCGCTGCGTCCGGATAGAAGAGGTAGGCATGGGCCAGCTCGTCGGATCGACCGACTCGCCCACGGATCTGGTAGAGCTGGGCGAGGCCGAGCGCGTCCGCCCGCTCGACGATCAGCGTGTTCGCCTGCGGAATGTCCAGGCCTGATTCGATGATCGTCGTGGAAACGAGAACGTCGGCGTCGCCGCGGAGGAACGAGAGCATGTGGTCCTCGAGCTCCCTCTCGCGCATCTGGCCGTGCGCAACCAACAACCGGAGGTTCGGGGTCAGGTCTTGCAGGAACGCAGCGCGTTCGTCGATCGTCTCGACCCGGTTGTGGAGGAAGAACGCCTGGCCGCCGCGCGCGACCTCCCGCTCGAGCGCCTGCTTGACAAGCTCTTCGTCGAACTCGCCGACGTAGGTGCGGATCGGGCGCCGGCCTTCGGGCGGCGTCTCGATCACGGAGATGTCGCGGAGGCCCGAGAGCGACATGTGGAGCGTGCGTGGGATCGGCGTCGCGGTCAGCGCCAGCACGTCCACCTCGAGACGCAGCTGGCGTAGCAGCTCCTTCTGCGCCACGCCGAAGCGCTGCTCCTCGTCGACGATCACGAGGCCGAGGTTCTTCGGGATCACGTCGCGCGAGAGCACGCGGTGGGTGCCGATGAGGACGTCGACCTTGCCCTCGGCGAAATCGGCGAGCACCTGCTTCGTCTCCTTGGCGCTGCGGAAGCGGGAGACCATTTCGACGCGGACGGGGAAGTCGCGGTAGCGCTCGCGGAAGGTGTTCCAGTGCTGCTGGGCGAGCACGGTGGTCGGGACGAGCATCAGCGTCTGCTTGCCGTTCAGCGCCGCGGCGAACGCCGCGCGCACCGCGACCTCCGTCTTGCCGAAGCCGACATCGCCGCAGACGAGGCGATCCATCGGACGCGGCGCCTCGAGGTCCTCCTTGACCGCCTCGATCGCGGCCTGCTGGTCCTCGGTTTCCCGGTAAGGGAAGTCGGCCTCGAGCTGCTCGAGATACTCGTGGCGGAGGTCGTACGTGAACCCCGGAGCCTGCTGGCGCTGCGCGTAGAGGCGCAGGAGCTCGGCCGCGAGCTCGCGGATCCCCTCGCGCGCGCGGCTCTTCAGCAGCTGCCAGGCCTTGCCGCCGAGCTTCGAGAGCGCCGGCGCGCCGTTCATCCCGACGTAGCGCGAGACCTTGCCGAGCTGCTCGTGCGGGACGTAGAGACGGTCGTCGCCGCGGAAGGCGAGCAGGAGGTAGTCGCGCGTGACGCCCGCGACCTCCTTCGTCTCGAAGCCGAGCAGCTTCCCCACGCCGTGGTCCTCGTGGACGACGTGGTCGCCGGTGCGGAGGTCGGCGAACGACTGGAGCGAGCGGCCGACGCGGGCCGCGGCGCGCGGCTTCCGGCGGAAGACCTGCGTGTCGGGGAGGACGGCGATCCTGAGGTCGCGCCAGACGAAGCCGCGGCGGGCCGGGGCCACGGCGTAGAGCAGTTCTGCTTCTTTCGGGAGCTCGTCTCCCGGCTCGAAGAGGCGCGACTCGACGCGGCGGAGCAGGTTCTGGTTGCGCAGCGCTTCGCCCTCGTGCGCGAACGCGACCACGACCCGAAGGCCGGCCCGGACGAGCGCCCCCAGCTCGTTCTCGGCCTCGGCCAAGCCCCGGGCAGCGATCGCGGGACGCTGGGCTTCGAAGGAGAACGGCTGGCCACTCGGGAACGGGTCGAGCTCCGCCGCGCCGGCCAGCGGCCGCGGCGGGAGGTCCTCCTCCTCCCAGACTTCGCGCACGGCGTCCGGCTCCCAGACGATGTCAGGTACGCGCTCGAACGGTGCTTCGAGGTCTTCGGGGACCGGCGGCGACTCGTCGTCGTCGCTCAGCTGAGGTTCGAGGAGATCCGGCCGCCGTTCCGTTGCCGGGTAGATGACCGCGTTTTCGACCGGATGGAGCGTGCGCTGCGTGAACGGCGAGAAGGCGCGGATCGACTCAATCTCGTCTCCGAAGAGCTCGATGCGGAGCGGCTCGCGCCCAGTCGTCGGGAAGACGTCGACGATGCCGCCGCGAACCGCGAACTGGCCGCGCTCCTCGGCGCGCTCGACGCGCTCGTAGCCCGCGAGGGCGAGCTGCTCGGGCAGGTCGGCAGCTTCGGGGAGGCGGATCGGCTGCGGGCGTTGCACCGGCGGCGGCATCCCTTCGGCGACGGCGGCGGCGGAGGCTGCAACGAGCCCCCCCGCGGCGAGGACGTCGAGAGCGCGGGCCCGCTCGCCCACGAGGTGCGGCGCCGGGTCGAGGCCCGAGCCCCAGCGGACGCCGCGACTGGGCAAGAGCGCGACCTGCTCGGTCCCGAGGTACCAGGCCGCAGCCTCGGCCGCGTCACGGGCATCGGCGTCCTCCGGGAGGACGACGACGAGGCCGCGGTCAAGCTCGGTGTGCAGTGCGGCGAGGACGACGGGCAGAGCCGGTTCGGACACGCGAGCGCGGGGCCCGCGGCGGTCAACAGCCTCGACGGCGAGCCCTTGGTGGGTGGCATCGAGTTCCTCGAGGAAGGCTTGAAACCGCTCGTTTGCAGCGAGTTCCTGCGCAAGGGTGTGCAGTACGGGCCGGTCCATGACGAATGCCGGAACCGCCAAGTTCCGGGGCCCGAATGGTACGTGCCGATGCCCGACTGGTCGCTGCCGATACGCGGCTGGCGCGCCGGATCGAGGCTGGGTCGCTCCGGGCCGGGGCCGAGCCCGGATTGCGCCGGGTCGTGCGGGTCCCATCCCTAACCCCCACCCACCCAGGGGCTGCCCGGCGAGGCTAGCGCCCGCCGACGGATGCCTTCGCGCCGATCCCGCGCCAAATGTGCGCCCGGCGGCCGGCTAGTTGAAGCGCTGCTGCGTTTCCTCGAGACCGTCGGTCGCGAGCGTCTCGATAGCGTCCGCCGCTCGGGCTACAAGGGCATCCACGTCCGTCTCCGAGTCGAACTTCGAGAGCACGTAGTCCGCGACGGGGCGGCGGTCGCCCCGTCCCGGCCGCCCCACGCCGATCCGGAGGCGGAGGAAGTCGTTCGTCCCCAGCGCCTGGGCGATCGACCGCAGGCCGTTGTGGCCGGCGAGCCCGCCGCCCAGTCTCGCCTGCAGCCGCTCGGGCTCCAGGTCGACGTCGTCGTGCACAACGAGCGCCGCCCCGGGGTCGACCTTGAAGAACCGCGCCGCCGCCGCGAGCGACCGTCCCGACTCGTTCATGTACGTCTCCGGCTTCAGCAGCGCGAGCTTCTGCTCGCCGAACCGCACCTCGGCCAGCTGGCCGGAGAACTTCGACCGGAACGACCCGCCGTGTCGGTGCGCCAACTCGTCGACGACAAGCCAGCCGATGTTGTGCCGCGTCTGCGCGTATTCTCGTCCCGGATTCCCGAGGCCGGCGACCAGGAGGTCGAGCGTCGAGGCTCGGTCGCCCCGACGGAAGAGGCGCATCTACTCCTCGGAGGGTTCTTCTGCCGAAGCGTCGGCCTCGCCCTCGCCAGGCGGCTCGCCCTCGGCGCCCTCCGGTGCTTCCTCGCCCTCGGCCAGCTCGACGCCCTCCTCGAGTTCGGCGAGCTCCTCCTCGGTGGGCTCCGGCTCGACTTCCTTCGTCGGAACCGTCACCGTCGCGAGCACCGTCTCTTCGGGGTCGTCCAGGAACGTGACGCTCTCAGGGACGGGAATGTCGGCGAGACGCATGGTGTCGCCCATCTCCATCGCGCTGATGTCGACCTCGATGCGCTCGGGGATCTCGAGCGGGAGCGCCTCGACGTTGATCTCGCGCGAGACCTGCGAGAGGACGCCGCCCTCCTTCGCGCCGGCGGACTCGCCGACGAGCTCGATGACGACCTGCGCGTGGATAGGCTGGTCGAGCCGCACCTCCTGCAGGTCGATGTGTGCGAGCCGACCGGTGAGGACGTCCTGTTGGTAGTCCTTCAGGATCGAGGAATGGGTGGTCTTCTGACCGTCGAGGACGACGTCCAGGATCGCGTGGAGACCTGCAGGGCCGGTGAGCGCCCTGCGCAGCTCCCGCTCCGCCACGCAGAAGGCGTGCGGGGACTTACCGCGTCCGTAGAGGACGCCCGGGATCAGCCCCTCGCGCCGCAGGCGGCGGGAAGCCGCTGAACCGCGCGTGTCGCGGGCCCGGACCTCGATCTTGACTCGTTCCCCTGCCACGGCGCGCCAGTGTAGCGGCGGAGCGCGTCGCACAGCCCCGGCTCCAGCCACTCGCGCCAGCCGGGGAAGTTCGGCGTCCGCGGATACTGATGCGCCGCCGTCGCCGCCGCTGCCAGAGCACCTGCCTTGTCGAAAGCGCCTGCGAGACGGCGAATCGTCCACGGTTCCGTCGGCACCGCCAGGTAGACGCTGCCGATCGGCCCGTTGACGTCGTCGAGGGCGCGCGCGACCTCCTCGCCCGGGCCGTGGGGCAGCGCGACTCCGTCTCGGACCTCACGAAGCGAGGCCAGGAAGACCGGCGAGTACGGGAGCAGGAGATCGTTCTCGCGCGCGAGGACCTCCGGTGCGTCGTCCGCCTTGACCGCCGCGATCCCCAGCTCGCGCGGATCGCGGAGCGCGCTTGCCGGCGAGGTCAGCGCGACCACAGCAACGAGGGCCGCCGCGGCCGTCGGCATCCGCGAGGCGGCCACGCCGATCGCCGCCGCCCACAGAGGCAACCCGTAGAAGAGGTGCCGCGGCGACAGGTCGGCGGGGGAGCCGCTCCGAACGAGCACGAACAGGATCGGGGGGACAACGACTGCTGCGGCGAGGATCCCGAACGCCGGCTCGCGCCGCGACGCGATGAGGGTCCCCACCACCGCGAGCACGGCGAAGAACACGAACGGCAGGCCGTCCCCGCCGGCGAAGGACGACAGCGCCGCGACCAGCTCGCTCCACGCCTTGGCCGGCGACGCGAGGGTCTTCCCCGCTCCGCCCACCGACGCGCGGTCCGCAAGTCGGATGTCGGCCACCACGAACGGGACCGCCGCGAGCACAGCGACCGCCAGCGGCCAGAGCAAACGTGGCCGGCGTAGGCGCCAGATCATCAGCACCATCCCGAGGAAGGCGGGGATCGCACCGTAGGGATGCACCGCGACGAGCAGCCAGCCGGCGGCGGACGCGGCAGCGACGGAGCGGAGCGTCGGGCTCCGGAGCGCCCGCACGACGAGGTCGGCGTTGAGCGCCGCGACGAAGACGAACAGCGCGTACATACGGCCGAAGCTCCCGTAGACCGCGAGAGCCGTCGAGGATGCGGCCACGGCGGCCGCGACGATCCCGGCAACGGGGTTGGCGAGCCGCCGAGCGAGGTCGAAGCACAGCGGAACCGCACCGAGCGCGGCGGCGACCGAGAGCCAGCGGAGGGCATCGGCCGTGGGATCCACCCGGAACACCGCATGCGCCAGGACGAAGTGGAGCGGAGCGCCACCGCGGTCGACGAGGACGGTGTCGAGCACCTCCCGCAGCGGCCGCATCGCGATCAGTCCCGCGATCGCCTCGTCCTCGTAGAGCGGCTTCTGGGCGACATCGGGCGCGAGGCGGTAGAGCAGGAAGCCGACGGCCGCGGCGACGAGGGCGGCGGCTCCAAAAGAGCTGAGCCCATCGTGGCGGCGCGTACCGACTGGTGCGCGGAATGCCTCGATTTGCGGGGATTCTTGCCTTCTCAGGCCGACGCTCATGCCCGGCAGTATCGCCGCGTGGTAACCCGTGCGTTAGGCGACGCGTTAGGGGAACGGCAGCTGCTCGCCCGAGCCAAAACCGGCTCGGCGGAGGCCCCTGTCGTGAGGGGCCTCCGCCATCACCTGGTCACACGTGCGCCTAGAGCCCGAGGGCCTTCGTCGCCGTGTCGCACCAGACGTCCGACTCGAACGCCGGGTGCGGCCCGTGCACCGAGATCACCTCGACGCCGATGACCTCGTCGTTCGCGTCGAATGAGACCTCGTAGACGATCTGGCCCGCGTCATGGGTGAGGACGCGACCGTTCGCGAGCTTGAGCTTCCCTCGTAGTCCGCTCTCGACGAACCGGTGCGTGTGGGCGCCCGCCTCCGCGCCTGAAACGATCACGTTCGTCGACGAGCCGGCGGCCGAGTCGATCACCGACTTCCCGTTGTCCGGGTTGGTCGCGGTGACGTTGTAGTTGAAGCTCGTCTTCAGCTCCTGCTCGGGATCTCCGCCTGTCTCGCCGATCCAGATGACGAAGTTGAACCTGCCGGCGATGTCGATCGCCTCGCCGGTGCCGCAGAAGTCCGGGTCCACGTCCGTGAACGTCCCGTGATCGTGGATGGCCGGGGCACCGCCGGGACCTGCGCCGGCTACGGCTGGGATCGCGAGCAATGCGGCAATCGCCGCACCGAGCATCAGAACCTTCATCTCTCTCCTCCATCTCCCCCCGGTTTGCCCACAGACTCATAGCACCCCGGTGCCCGTTCTCAAAGAGCCCCGCGCCGCTCCCCGCAGGAGCAAAAGCCCTGGCTACGCGAGGTTTCTAGAAGAGCTGATTCTCGCCCTGGAAGATCGCCGAGACCGACTCGTCGGCGAACACGTTCATGATCGTCTCCGCCAGCAGGCCGGAGACGGTGAGGACGGTCAGGTTCGGCGGGCGCGTCATCGGATCGAGCGGGATCGTGTCCGTGACGACCACCTCGTCGATCTCCTCGGCGTCACGGAAACGCTCGAGCGAGTCCTTCGCAAAAACGCCGTGCGTCGCGCAGACGTAGACCTTCGTGGCGCCGGCCTCCCGCAGCGCGTGGGCGCCCGCAAGCAGCGTGCCGCCGGTCATGATCACGTCGTCGCCGACGATCGCGACCTTGCCGCGCACGTTCCCCGTGACCTCCGTGACGGCCGCTTGGTCATGCTCTGGCCGCGTCTTGTGCATGATCGCGAAGTCCGCCTCCAGCAGCTCCGCGAACTTGACGGCCATCTTCGCTCGGCCCGCGTCGGGGGCGACCGAAACCACGCCCTGGCCCGTCAAACCCTGGTCGCGGAGGTGTTGCGCGAAGATCGGCAGCGCCACCATGTGGTCGACCGGGATCGAGAAGAACCCCTGGATCTGCCCGGCGTGCAGGTCCATCGTCAGCACGCGGTCGGCGCCGGCGATCTGGATCATGTCGGCGACCAGCCTCGCCGTGATCGGCTCACGCGGGCGAGCCTTGCGGTCCTGCCGCGCGTAGGGGTACCACGGTACGACGGCCGTGATTCGCTTGGCCGACGCCAGCTTCGCAGCCTGGATCATGATCAGGAGCTCAATCAGGTTCCGGTCGACGGGCTCGCAGCCGGTCTGGACGAGGAAGACGTCCGCGCCGCGGATCGACTCCTCGAAGCGGCAGTAGGTCTCGCCGTTCGCGAACGAACCTAGCGTGACCTCACCGAGCTCGACGCCGAGCCGCTCGCCGATCTTCTGCGCGAGCTCGAGGTGCGAACGCCCGGAGAAGAGCATCAGCCGCTTCTGCGGCCCCCGCTCGATCCAGTGCTCGGGCTGGAGCTCGACCTCAGGCGTCGTGCCCGGGACGGTCCCGAGGCCGGGAAGGCTCGCGAGCTCAGTCGTCATCGTCGGCTCCACTGTCTCCACGGGTGGCGTAGCCCTCCTTGTTTTCTTGTCGTGCCCGGGCGACGGCGAGCGCGCCAGGCGGGACGTCTTTCGTGATGACCGATCCCGCCGCAATCCAAGCGCCCTTGCCAACCTCGACCGGAGCAACGAACGCATTCTGGACGCCGGTCCTGACGTTGTCTCCGATCGTCGTCCGGCTCTTCGGCTTTCCGGGCTCGTGCGGGAAGTTGACAGTGATGTTGCCCGCGGCGACGTTCGTGTCCTCGCCGATCTCCGCATCGCCGATGTACGACAGATGCGGAACCTTGGTCCGCGCGCCGATGCGCGAGTTCTTGATCTCCACGAACGTGCCCGCCTTCGCGTTCGCCTCGAGGACCGTGCCGGGGCGAAGGTAACAGAACGGTCCAACGAGGACACGGGGGCCGATCTCGGCGTCGATCGCGACCGCGTGCGGGCCGACCTCGGCGCCGGCCGCGACACGCGTGCGGCCACGGAGGACGGTGAAAGGATGGATCGTGGAATCCTCCTCGAGCTCGACCGACGGTTCGATCCACGTTGTGGCGGGATCGACGATCGTCACGCCGGCAAGCATGTGCTGCTCGTTGATGCGGTCGCGGAGCTCTGCCGCGGCGGCGGCGAGCTCGACCCGCGTGTTGACTCCCTCGGCCTCCTCGGCGGTCGCCTCGTGGGCGGCGACGTGCGCGCCGTCCTCGGCGAGCAGCCGCACGGCGTCCGTGAGGTACAGCTCTCCTTGTGCGTTCGACGAGTCGACGCGCTCGAGCGCGGGCCAGAGCTTCGCAGCGTCGAAGACGTAGATCGAGGAGTTCACCTCGGTGATCCCGCTCAGCTCCTCGCCGACGTCGGTCGCCTCGACGATGGCGCGCACCGAGCCGTCGCCGCCGCGGACGATCCGGCCGTAGGTCGCCGGATCCTCCCGGTCGAAGGTGAGCACAGTCGCGGCGGCGCCAGAGACCCGATGCGTCTCGAGCAGGCCGGCGAGCGTCTCGGTCCGAAGAAGCGGAGTGTCCCCGGCGAGGACGACGATGTCGCCCTGGTAGCCGTCGAGCGAGGGGCGGGACGCGAGCAGCGCATGACCGGTGCCGAGGGGCTCGTCCTGAACCGCAACTGCGACTCCGTCGAATGCGTCCGCGGAGTCGGGCGAGGTCACGATCACAAGCGGGTCGGGGTCGAGACTGCGCGCCGCGTCCGCAACCCAGTCGACGAGCCGGCGCCCGAGCAGCGGGTGGAGGTGCTTGGGCGTCTGCGAGCGCATACGCGTGCCAAGGCCGCCAGCAAGAACGACGGCTGCGAGTCCGGATGTCTTCACGGGCTTCAGTTGGCTGGGGCGCCAGGATTCGAACCTGGGATCACGGGACCAAAACCCGTTGCCTTACCACTTGGCTACGCCCCAAAGGCTGGAAAGGTCGCGACGCCGGAATTCTACCGGCGGTCGCCGAACAGCACGATCAGCGCGACGACGGCGATGATCCCGACGGCGATCAGCGCGACCGTCCCGACGACGATGACGAGGATCGGCACGAGCGCGACCAGCGCCTGGGAGACGGCCGCCGTCCAGAGGACGTCGCGGCCGAGCGGCGACTGCAGCCGGGGCCGGATGACGAAGTAGGCCGCGATGACGAGCACGGCGACGAGCAGCGCACCCCAGCGGTCGATTGCGCCGAAGACGAGGAGCGCGCCCTCCACGACCGCAATCCAGAACGCGACCCTCGTCCGGTTGCGGCGTAACCAGCGGCCGCCTCGCGTCGTCCGGTGCTCGAGGACGGGGTGCTCGATCACGGCGATGACGCTACCAGCCCGGTGCGGCGATCCAGACCTTGCCGCGATCGCCCAATGCGGCGTTCGCTGCCAACGCCTCACCCTGCTCGGCGAAGAGCCCGTAGACCGCGGGGCCGGCGCCCGACACGTCCGCGCGGAAGGCCCCTCGCGCGCGGAGCTCTGGGGCGAGAGGCGAGGAGGCGAGGTCGTTCGGCGGCAACAAGGCGAGCTCGCCGAGCGCCAGGCCGCGGAGAAGGTCGGCACGCCGCTCGGCGAAGCCCTCTGCGCCGCCGAAGCCTTCGTAGATGGCTCCCGTCGACGCTTTCTCTTCTCCGTGAGGGAGCAGCAGCACGATCCAGTAGTCCTGCGGCAGGTCGAGGGACCTCAGCTCCGTTCCGTCTCCCTCGCCGAGCTGCGGCCCAACCGTCAGGAAGAAGGGGACATCCGCACCCAGCCCGGCCGCGAGCGCGCGGAGCGCGCGGTCGTCGCGTGGGTGCCGGAGCGTCCAGTTGGCGAGGCGGAGCGCGGCGGCGGCGTCAGAGCTCCCGCCGCCGAGACCCGCGGCCACCGGGATCTGCTTGTCGATCTCGACATGCCACGCCGGCTCCACGCCGGCCGCGTCGGCGAGTGCCTCGAGCGCACGACGGACGAGGGTGTCCCCGGCGAAGCCGGTCACGGCGAGCTCATCGGCCGGCTCGAGCCGGATGCGGTCGGCCAGCGAGATCCGCTGGAGGACGGTGGCCACCTCGTGGCGACCGTCGGACCTCGTCGGACCCACGACGAGCGCGAGATTGATCTTCGCCGGGGCGAGCAGCTCGGTCATCAGAGTGCGGTCGCGAGGCGCACGAATTCCTCCGGCTCGAGTTCTTCCGCACGGGTGTTCGGCGTGCGGCCGAGCTCGGCGAGCGCCGCCGCGGCCTGATCGCGGTCGGCGATCCCCGCTAACTCGAGCGAGTTCGGAAGACGCTTCCGGCGATGAGCGAATGCCCCCTCCACGAGGCGCTTCAGCTGAGGCCACGGGATCGTCGGCGAATCTGCGCGGCGCCGGAAGGCGACGAGGGCGGAGTCGACGTTCGGCGGCGGCCGGAAGACCGTCCGCGAGACGGGATGGAAGCCCGTGCGTTCCGTCGCCAGCTGCAGCAGCACTGAGACGGCGCCGTACGCCTTCGTCCTCGGCGCTGCGAAGAACCGGTCTGCGACCTCCCGCTGGACCATCACCGTCCACACCTCGATGGCGCGGAAGCGTTCGAGACTCTCGACGACGATCGGGGTGGCGACGTTGTAGGGGAGGTTCGAGACGAGCTTCGTCGGCGGAGGCTCGAGCGCCGTTGGCTCGAGCGAGAGCGCGTCCTCGAAGCGGAGGTTGACGTTCGGTCGGTCGCCGAAGCGCTCTCGGAGGTGAGGCTCCAGTCGGCGGTCGAGCTCGACCGCGTGGACCTCGGCGACTCGATCCGCGAGGAACGACGTGAGCGCCCCGCGTCCGGGGCCGATCTCGAGCACGACGTCGGACGGCCCGAGCTCGGCGAGCCGTCCGATCACCCCGAGGATGTTGTCGTCGACGAGAAAGTGCTGGCCGAGCTCCTTGCTGGGAGTCGGCAGCGTCAACGGAGTCCGAACGCGCGTGAGGCGTTCTCGCCGATCTGCGCGGCGAGCTCATCCGGATCCTCCCCGCGAGCTTCCGCCAGGGCTCCAACAGTGTGAACGACGTTCGCGGGCTCGTTCGGGCGCCCGCGACGCGGCTGCGGCGAGAGGTACGGGCTATCGGTCTCGGCGAGGATCCGATCCTGCGGCACGGCGCGCGCGGCCTCCCGCAGCTCTTCCGCCTTCGGATAGGTGACGTTGCCGGCGAAGGACACGTAGTACCCCCGCTCGAGCGCCGGATGCAGCAGTCCAGGCGACGAGAAGCAGTGCAGGACGACGGTGCCGTCGAAGTCCCCCAGCGCCCGTGCGACGTCCGCGTCGGCGGCGCGGCAGTGGATCACGACGGGCTTCCGGAGCTCCTCCGCCGTCGCGAGGTGCGCCTGGAAGAGCTGCCGCTGAGCGTCGTGCGGCGCGTAGTCGCGGTAGTAGTCGAGTCCCGTTTCGCCGACGCCGACGGGATCGAGCTCACGGAGGCGTCCCAGCTGGGACGCGTCGGCGTCGCCGGCCTCGTGCGGGTGGACGCCGAGGATCGGGTGGACGCCCTCGGTCGCCGCGCTGAATGCGGCCACCTCGCTCCACGAGGCGGGCCACGCCCCCACCTCGAGGATCCGGTCGACGCCCGCGGCCCGGGCCCGCTCGACCAGCTCCTGCGGTGGCTCGGCGCACGCGTGCAGGTGCGCGTGCGTGTCGATCACGCAGCGGCGGCGGGCGGCGCTTCGATGCGGGGGAAGATCGGCGGCGCAGGCTCGATCCCCTCCGCTTCGACCGTGCGGCCCGATGCGACGCCGGACCAGTCGAAGTCGGTGGGCTGCCCGAGCGCCTCGAGGATCTGCGGCGCCGTCTGCGGCAGGTACGCATGGAGAGCGATCGCGGCCACCCGCAGGCCGTCTACGAGGGCGTACAGCACCCGGTCGAGCTCAGCCGCGTTCGCCTCATCCTTGGCGAGCTCCCAGGGCTTCGTGTCGGTGACGTACTTGTTCAGGCCGCGGACGAACTCCCAGATCGCGTCGAGGGCGCCGGTCAGGTCGTACGCGTCGAGCCTCGAGCTCGTCTCCGTGGCCAGGCGGTGGATTGCCGCGTCCTCGCCGAGCCCGGGAGCAACGGGAATCTTCCCGCCCCGGTACTTGGCGATCATCGCGGTCGTCCTCGAGACGAGGTTGCCCAGGTCGTTCCCGAGCTCGCGCTCATAGCGCTCGTGGACGCTGTCCAGCGAAACGGACCCGTCCTGCCCGAACTGCACAGATCGCGTCGCCCAGTACCGCACCGCATCCGATCCGTAGACATCGACCAGGTCCAGCGGGTCGATGACGTTGCCGCGCGACTTCGAGATCTTCCGCTCGTCGAGCAGCAGGTAGCCGTGGACGAAGATTTCCTCCGGCACCTCGTAGCCCGCCGACAGCAGCAGGGCGGGCCAGAAGACGCAGTGGAAGCGCAGGATGTCCTTGCCGATCAGGTGTCGGACGTGCGGCCAGTAGCGCTCGCGCAGGTCCTCGCCGGGCCGGGCATAGGTCAGCGCGCTCAGATAGTTGATCAGCGCATCGACCCAGACGTACACGACTTGGTCCGGATCCCACGGGATCGGCACGCCCCACGGCTGGCCGGCGCGGCTGAGACTGAAGTCCTGCAGGCCGCCCGCGATGAAGCTGCGCGCCTCGTTGTAGCGGAAGGGGGGCCGGACGAAGTTCGGGCGCTCGTCGTACAGCGCCAGCAGTCGGTCCTGATAGGCCGACAGGCGGAAGAAGTAGTTCTTCTCCTCGATCCACTCCGGGACGGTGTCGTGCTCCGGGCACTTGCCGTCGACGAGCTCGTCCTCGGTCTTGAACGCCTCGCAGCCGACACAGTAGAGGCCCGCGTATGTGTCCTCGTAGATGTCGCCGTTGTCGTAGATCCGCTGGACGAACTCCTGGACGAAGCGCTTGTGCCCCTCGTCTGTCGTGCGGATGAAGAAGTCGATCTCGGCGTCGACCCGGTCAGGGAGCTCGCGCCACTTCTCGGCGATCTGGTCGACGTAGGTCTTGGCGTCGATGCCCTCCGCCTCGGCGACGCGATAGACCTTCGACGCATGCTCGTCCGTGCCCGTGAGGAAGAACGTGTCCTCGCCGCGCTGGCGATGATGGCGCACGAGGATGTCCGCCGCCAGGGTGGTGTAGGCATGCCCGATGTGCGGCGTCGAGTTCACGTAGTAGATCGGTGTCGTCAGGTAGAAGCTCATCCCCGTCAATGATAGGTAGGGCATCTTCGGTGGCCGTTCGGGCGCACAGGACGGCGATTCCCGCCAGAGCGAGCAGCGCGATGCCGCCGAAAGCCCATGGGGGACGCCAGTTTTCCCTCGCGTCTGCGGCGGGGGTCAGCGGCTGCCGTTTCGGTTCGCGCTCCGGCTCCGGCTTGGCCTTCTTGTCGCCGATCACGGTTGCGGCCGGAACGCGAACCGGCGTGGCCGGCCGCGCCCTCACCCCCGGCACCGGCGCCCCGCGCTCCCGCGCCTGCTGCTGTCGCCGTGGCCGCGAGCCGCTCACACCCGGCGACGGCTGTGACACCGCCGGCTGCACCGTCGCGTGACGCGGCTGCGGTCGGTCGGCAGCCGTCGCCGACGCGGCCGTCGAAGTAGGGGTGGTTCCGGGACGTGCGGCCGCCGCAACGTGTGGAGCCCGCCGCGGTGGCGGCGCAGCGGTCTCGACAGCGGGCGCTGGAGCGGCAAGGGGTTGAGGCGGAGGCGTCGCCGCCACTGCGGGCGGCGCGGGCGTCGCAACCGGAGTGGCGGGCTGCTGCCTCGGAGGCAGGAGCGAGAGTGGATCGACGTACCCCTTGGGATCATCGGCGTGCCTGATCCCGAGATGCACGTACGGCACATCGAACTCCGGGTCGCCGGACGGCCCAATCGTCCCGATCGGCTCGCCTTCGGCCACTCCGTCGCCCGCGCTGACGACGATCGAGCCGAGGTGGAGAAGCGTGACGGCGAAACCGTCTGCGGTCCTGATCGTGACCGTTTTGCCGTGGCTCGGCAGCCACCCGGCGAAGGAGATGCTGCCGGCCGCCGGGGCGGGGACGACGGCGTCGGCAGCGCCACCCACGTCGATCCCGCTATGGCCGCGCTCGTGGTACTCGGCGCCTCCGAAGGAGAACGGGCGGAGGACCTGTCCGTCCGCAGGCCAGGTCCACGCGCGGGCAGCCGCCGGCCAGGCCAGGCAAGCGACCACGACCGCGAGTGCTGTTGTCTTCTTCGTCAACATCGACGGCAACCGTAGCAGGCCGACGGTTCTGTTGTCAAAATCGGCTACAGAGACCCGCGGTACAGCCTGTTGCGGGGGACTCCCGTCAGGCGAGACACCACCTCGGCGGCGGAACGCCTCGGCGCACCGGCGGCGACGAGCTCGGCCACGGCGTCGGCCGCTGCACCGCCCTCGTCGACCGGCGCGCGTCCTTCCGCAGGACCGATCACGACCGTGATCTCGCCCTTCACCGCCCCGGCAAACCGCTGGGCAAGCTCGGCTGCGCTCCCGCGAACCACTTCCTCGAACCGCTTCGTCAGCTCCCGGCAGACGGCGACCGGGCGCTCCGGCAGCACCTCCGCGAGGCTCGCCAGCACGGCCGGCAGGCGCTGCGGGGACTCGAACCCCACGGCTGCATGCTCCCACCGCGCCAACTCCTCCCACAGCGCGCGCCGTTGACCCGCGCCCCGCGGCAAATAGCCAAGAAACTCAAACCGATCTGTGCCAAAACCGCTCGCGACGAGAGCGGTCTCGACGGCCGACGGTCCCGGGAGTACCGTCACGGGCACGCTCGCCTCCAGCGCCGCCGCCACCAGCCGAACGCCGGGGTCGCTGATCCCGGGCAGACCGGCGTCGCTGACGAGGGCGACGCGCTTTCCGGCGTCCAGGAGCGGCAGCACCTCAGCCGTCCGCTGTGCCTCGTTGTGCTCGTGGTAGCTCCGCAGCGTGGCCTTGATCCTGTGCCGCTCGAGCAGCCGCCGCGTATGCCGCGTGTCCTCGCAGAGCACGAGGTCGGCTTCGCGCAGCTCGCGCAGCACGCGCAGCGTCACGTCCTCGAGATTGCCGATCGGCGTCGCGCAGATCGCCAGCGGCATCAGGCCGAAGCCGCGTCGAGCGCCTCGAACCCGACGAGAGCCGCGCCGATCATGCCGGCCTCCGGGCCGAAGTGAGCAGGGACGACCCGCACGAGATCGCGCCCGGGTGGCAGCGCCTCGGCCGCGAGGGTCTCGAGCAGCGCCGGGAAAAGAACCTCACGCGCGCGCGAGAACCCACCGCCCACGATCACGAGCTCGGGGTTGAAGATGTTCACGAGTGATCCGATGCCGGCGCCAAGGCGGTGGCCGATCTCCTCCAGGTCGCCGCGTGCGTCCTGATCGCCGGCCAGCGCCTCCTCGAGGAGGCGCTCGGCGTCGGCTCCGGCGCCGAAGCGCTTGACAGCCGCCTCGTCCGCAACCGACCCCGCCGCCAACGCTTCGAAGTGCCCGTGGCCGGTACAGCCACCGCCACACGGGACGCCGCCGTAATCGAGCACGATGTGACCGAGCTCGGCGCCGGCACCGATCGCCCCGCGATACGGCCGTCCGTCGAGGATCAATCCGCCGCCGATGCCCGTCCCCAGCGTCAGCGCGACGATGTGCGACGCGCCGCGCCCGGCTCCGAGCTGCCATTCCGCGATCGCCGCTGCATTCCCGTCGTTGTCGAGCGCCACGGGCATCCCGAACCGCTCTGCCATCCGGTCGCGGAAATCAAGGTCCGCGAGTGGAACGTGAACCGACGAGACGGCCCGTCCCGCCCGCTGGTCGATCGTCGACGGCAGCCCGAAGCCCAATGCCGCCACGTCGTCGCCCATGAGCCCCTCGACGATCGCGTCCAGCTGCTCGAGCAGCGCTTGCTGCGACGCCTTGCTCGTGGACGCGCTCTCGCGGCGGGCAACGTCACCGTCGCGGTCGACGACCCCCGCGAGGATCTTCGTGCCGCCGACGTCAACCCCGATGGCGCGTTGGCCGCTCACGAGCGGCGGCTACGATAACCCGCCGGATGGCCCGCCCAGATAAGCCGTACCGCGTGTACAAGGGGGGCCGGGTCTCTGGCGGCGTCCCGACTCTGACCCGCCGTCCGCGCTCCGCCGCGAAGCCGCCGTCGCGCGACGGCCGGCCGCAAGAGGCGTACCGCGGCCCTGGACCGGTGAAGCGTCCCCGCCGCTGGCGCCCCGGCCGGATCGTCTTCCTCAGCGTGCTTCTGCTCGTCCTGCTGCTGATCGGCTGGACGATCGCGGGGTACCTCGCGGTGCGGAGCGGCGTCCAGAAGGCGAACGACAGGCTCTCGCCCGCCGCCGAGGGTCAACTCGCGCCGCAGGACGGTCTGATGCTTTCGAATCCGAGCATGATCCTCGTCGTCGGCAGCGATCACTCGACGCACCCAACGCGACGGGGGAACCGGCTCGCGGACTCGATCATGCTGCTCCGGACGGACCCCGACAAGAACACGATCTCGTACCTGTCGATCCCGCGCGACCTCCAGGTGGACATCCCCGGCGTCGGGCACGAGAAGATCAACTCGGCGCTGCCGAACGGCGGTCCACAGCTGATGATCCGCACGATCCGCGAGGCCTTCGGCTTCGACATCAACCACGTGATCCTGCTCGACATGACGTCGTTCAAGGAGGTGATCGACGCGCTCGGGGGGATCGAGGTGGACGTCCGGTCACCCGCCGTGACGAAGTACGAGTGTCCCTATCGAAGTGCCGCGAAATGCCGCCGCTGGGGCGGCTGGCGCTTCGGGCGGGGCCGGCAGCACATGGATGGCAAGCGGGCGAGGATCTACGCCCGCATCCGGACGAACGAGCTGAACCGCGCCGAAGGCGACCTGAACCGCACGGGACGCCAGCAGCAGGTGCTTCAGGCGACGCTCGGGGAGATGGTCGGGGTCGGTACGTTCGTCAAGCTGCCCTTCATCGGTGACGAGCTGGTCAGCCCACTCACGACCGACCTCTCGACGCCGCAGGTCTTCCAGCTTGGCTGGCTGCGCTTCCGCGCCGGGACGAAAGGGTCGATCTACTGCCGCCTGAACTTCACGGGCGACGGCGACGACAACGGCGAGACGCTGCTCATGTTTGCCGGGAAGTCCGCCCTCCAGCGTCCAAGCCTTGCGACCGGCGGCGCGGGCTGCGTCCGCGGAACTCCGTTGACCTAGGAGCTCTCGGCGGCCGGAGTCTTCTTCTCCGGCTCCTTCTTCTTCTCGCCGCCCGTGTCGGACTTCTCGGGCTTGTCGCCGTCACGACCGCCGCGCCGGCCGCGGCCGTAGTCGGTCGAGTAGAAGCCGGAGCCCTTGAAATGGACCGCGACGGGGTGCAGCACGCGGGTAACGGGCCCCTCGCCGCAGGTCGGACAGAGCTCGGGCGCCGGCTCGGAGATGCCGTGGAACACCTCGAAGGCGTGCCCCTTCGGGCACTTGTACTCGTAGATCGGCATCTCTCTACCGCAGGATAGTTGCCGACTCAGACGCGGCGTTCGCGCTCTTCGACCGTCTCCTGATAGCAGGGCGCGCCCTCGAACGCGGCGAGGCCGGCGGCCGGGCGGCGTCGCCGGCGGCGCCGGCGGCGCGCAACGGAGAGCGCGGCGGAGGCGCCGACGAGGCCGCCGAGCACGAACGAGCGCAGCCGGCGCGCGCGGGCCTGATCGTCCATGGGAGCATTCAAGCATGGTCGTTTGCACCCTCGGGGATCTCCTCCTCGACATCGTCGTCAAGCTCGCGAAGCCATTGGCCGGGGGTGACGACACGCGAGCGGACACCCGAGTCGGCGGCGGCGGCCAGGCGGCGAACGTCGCTGCCTGGGCCGCAGCGCTCGGCGCGGAGGCACGATTCATCGGCAAGCGCGGCTCCGATGCGGCGGGCGAGGTGGCCGAAGCGGACCTGCTCCGCCGGGCCGTCGAGGTGCTCGGCCCGCCTCCGACACAACGGAACGGCGTCGTCGTGTCGCTCGTCGAGCTCGACGGCAGCCGGACGATGATCTCCGACCGCGGCATCGCACCCGAGCTCGACGCCGGCGAGCTCGAAGCGGAATGGTTCGAGCGCGCCGAGTGGCTTCATCTGTCGGGCTACTCGCTGATGCGCGAGCCGATCGGAACCGCAGCGGAGCGTGCCGTCGAGCTCGCCCGTCGGCATGGTGCGCGGATCAGCGTCGACCTCTCATCCGTGAATGTGATCCGTGAGTTCGGCGCCGAGCGCCTGAGCCAGCGCTTCGTGCGGATCCGGCCCGACGTCGTCTTCGGCAACGAGGCCGAGCATGCAGAGCTGCCTGTCCCGAGCCAGAGCCGCGTGATCAAGCGAGGACCGCGCGGAGCGACCTTCGATGGCGACGATTACCCGCCTGTGCCGGGCGACGTGGTCGACACGACGGGCGCCGGCGACGCCCTCGCCGCCGGCTACCTCGTCGGCGGGCCGCAGCTGGCGCTGGAGACCGCCGCCCGCTGTATCGCGTCACTGGGGACGCTCCCCCCGTGATCCGGATCTCCGAGGAGGTGCGGCAGGCGCGGGCCGTCGTCGCGCTGGAAACGACGATCGTCGCGCACGGGTTTCCCGCCGGAGAGGGCGTAGCCGTGGGGCTCGAGAGCGAACGTCGTGTTCGAGACGCCGGAGCCGTCCCCGCAACCATCGGCGTGCTCGACGGGGAGATTCGAGTCGGTCTGAGCGCGGAGGAGCTCGAGCGCTTCGGGCCTGACGCGCGCAAGGTCGGCCCGCGCGACCTCGCGGCCTCCGTCTCCTCGGGAGGGATCGGCGCGACGACCGTGGGAAGCACGCTCGCCGTCTGCCGTCAGGTGGGGATCCGCTTCATGGGCACCGGGGGGATCGGTGGCGTCCACCGCGGGACGCGGCTGGACATCTCAGCCGATCTGATCGAGCTCTCTCGGGCCCCGGTGATCGTCGTCAGCTCGGGCGTCAAGTCCATTCTCGACGTCGAGGCGACGGCCGAGCTGCTCGAGACGCTCGGCATCCCCGTTCTCGGGTGGCGGACAGACACCATCCCACGCTTCTACGACGCGGCCGGCGGGCCGGCGGTGACGCAGCGCGTGGAATCGATCGACGCGGCGCTCGGCATCGCCCGCGCGCATTGGGAGCTGATCGGCTGCGGTGTCGTGCTCGCCAACCCGCCCCCGCGGAGCATCGACGTCGAAGAGCTCATCGACTCGGCGTTGACCGAGGCAGTGGAGCTCGGGACGACCGGTCAGGGGCTGACGCCGTTCGTGCTGGGCCGGCTCCACGAACGGAGCGGCGGCCGGACGCTCGAGCTCAACCGCGAGCTCGCGGCGGCCAACGCCGGCCTCGCGGGAGAGCTGGCGGTGGCCGCGGCGTGAGCGCGGAGCTTCGGTTCGACTTCCCGGGGCTGCGGGTCGGCATCGCCGAGTACGACGACGGGCCTACGGGCTGCACCGTCTTCCAGCTGCCGCCGGGCGGCGCCGCCTGCTCCGTCGACGTCCGCGGCGGCTCGCCCGGGACGCTCGGAAACTACGAGTGGGCGCATGCCGTCTGCTTCGCGGGCGGCTCGCTCTACGGGCTCGAGGCCGCCTGCGGCGTCGCCGCCGAGCTGATGGCCATGCGTGGCTACACCGTCGGCTGGACCGAAGTCGAGCTCGTCCTCGGCGCGATCGTCTACGACTTCGGCCGCCGCGAGAACGCTGTGTATCCGGATGCGGCGCTGGGGCGCGAGGCGCTTCGCGGAGCCCAGGAGGGCGTCTTCCCGCTCGGCCGCCGCGGCGCGGGCCGCTCGGTCACCGTTGGAAAGACGTTCGGCCTCGAGGGCGGAGAGTTCTCGGGCCAGGGAGGCGCGTTCCGCCAGATCGGGCCGACGAAGCTTGCGGTCTTCACCGTCGTGAACGCCTTCGGCGCGATCGTCGACCGCGAGGGCAACGTCGTCCGCGGTCATTACGACGCGAGCCGGGAGACGAGGATGCGGCTCGTCGAGGGGCTCGAGGAGCAGCTCCCACAGGCGGCTCCCGGGAACACGACGCTCACGCTCGTGATCACGAACCAGACGCTGACCCGCCGAGAGCTCCGGCAGCTCGGCGTCCAGGTGCACGGCTCCATGGGCCGCGCGATCCAACCGTTCCACGCCCTCGTCGACGGCGACGTGCTCTACACCGTCTCGACGAACGAGGTCGAAAATCCGGAGCTCACGAGCATGAGCCTTGGGGTACTCGCGTCAGAGCTCGCCTGGGACGCAGTGCTCAGCTGCGTCGATTGACGCGCCTGCGGAGCCAGTACCGGACGAAGTAGAGCGGCAGCGCGATGCCGAGCGCGAGGAAGGTGGCGATGCCCCACGCCGTGGCATGACGGTTTCCGTGCCGCTCGGCGTGCGCGAAGACGAGCATCGAGCCGACCGCGGCTACCGCCACGACGACGAGGAACTGGCCGAAGCTGAGCTCTTGCAACCCCTGGCGGGGCTAGGTCTGCGTGACGGAGCTGAGGAACTCGTCGATCGACAGGGCGCTCAGCGTCTGGAACTTCGCGCTCCCTCGAGCACCGAGCGCCACGGAGACCCGAGCGATGGTCGCGTTGTCCGGCGCCTCGACGACGTTCACGAAGTCGTACGTGCCAAGCGTGGCCCACTGGTGGAGCACCTTGGCCCCGAGCTCCTCGACGTCGCGGTTGACCTCGCGAAGGCGCTCGGGGTTCGACTTCAGGGTCTGGACGCCCTGGGCGGTCAGGTTCGAGAGCAGGATGTAGGTCGGCATGCGCGGCTCCTTTCGTATCTCGCGGGTGACTCTATTTCCCTCGCCGCGGCCTCGGCGCGACTAGGCCGACCCGCCGTGCGGCGCGTGCAGCCCTTGCCGCCTGGTCGAAGTAGAGGAGCGCTGCGGCCAAGAGCACTACCGGCGCGAGGAGGAGGACGGCGATGAAGGCGGCAAGCCCGGCCGCCGTGTCGCCGAACTGGACGAGCAGGAACTGGAGGACGCCCGCACTGACCACGGCGACGATCACCGCTGCGGCCAGTGAGCCGACGGCGTGCGCGTAGTCGGCCCGGGCGAGTTGCACGGCGCGCTGGAGCGCTCGCCTCACGTCGAGATCCTCGATCACGGCGGCCGGCACGGCGAGGCCGAAGAGCGCGAACCAGGCGACGCCCGGAAGCACGAGGAGCGTCGCGAGGAACGGGACCGGCAGAAGGACGAGCACGCCGAGGACAAATGCAACCAGCAAAGTCCGCCCCGCCGGCCGGCGCCCTGCGGCGAGAACCGAAGCGCCGACGAAGGAGGCGCTGAGCGCGGGGACGCCGACGGCGAGCACGAGAATGAGTGCCGCCGGGCGCGACGTTCCCGAGTCGACGGCTGCCGCCACCACGATTCCCGCCACCGTCGGCGGGATGCCGATCAGGAGCGACGACCACAGCCGCCGCCCGTAGAGACGCATCGCCTCGCCGACGAGCTGTCCCGCGGTCCGCTCTCCCGGCGCCGCGGCCGGCGGCAGCGTGCTCCCCACGCCGCCAACGCTAGCCAGGCCTTCCCCTTTCCGGGGGATGCACCCTCGAACGCGCGGGGCCATCGTCGTCATTAGCAGGGGTTTCTGCGGTGACTGCGGTGAAAGTGGACAGGAGGACGGTCCTAGCGGATGCGACGAACGACTGAGCGCTGCGCCGCGGCCGGCAAGGGCGACAGGCTCGTCTTCTCCATCCGGGTCCTCGCCGCGGCCGGAGGCCGCAGTTCGACGTCGACGGCTTCCAACTCGGCTAGACGGTTCGCCCGGGTTCTTCTTAGACTCGCCGTGTGGGCTTCAAGGTCGTGCGTCCGGACGAGCTCGAGTGGGAGACGCGCCCCACTGAGCCGGGAGAGGCCGAGCGACACGTTGCGGGCCTGACGGATCGCACGGGCTTCGCACACGCGCTCGCGAACCTCTGGCGCTATGAGCCGGGCGCCAAGGGCCGGCGGCACAAGGACATGGTTCAGGAGGAGACGTTCGTCGTCGTCCGCGGAACGCTGACGATGTACCTCGATGAGCCGCCGGAGCGGCACGAGGTTTCGCAGGGCGGTGTGATCCACGTGGAGTCAGGCACTCCGTTGCAGGTCGCGAACGAGTCCGACTCCGAGTTCCTCCTCTACATCCACGGTGCGCCGCCGGAGCACGGACACGCCGAGTTCCTCGACCAAGTGGTCTGAGATGGCAACGGTTCTCTGCGTGCTCTACGACGATCCGGTTGACGGCTACCCGACGTCCTACGCGCGCGACGACGTCCCGAAGATCGAGGGCTACTACGGCGGACAGACGACGCCGACGCCGGAGGGCATCGACTTTACGCCGGGCGAGCTGCTCGGGAGCGTCTCGGGCGAGCTCGGCCTGCGGAAGTTTCTCGAGGACCGCGGCCACCGCCTGGTCGTCACCGCCGACAAGGACGGGCCGGAGTCGGTCTTCGAGCGCGAGCTACCCGAAGCCGAGGTCGTGATCTCGCAGCCGTTCTGGCCCGCCTACCTCACCGCCGAGCGGATCGCGAAGGCGCCGAACCTGAAGCTGGCCCACACGGCCGGCATCGGCTCGGACCACGTCGATCTCCAGGCGGCCGCGGAGCGCGGGATCACGGTCACCGAGGTCACCTACTCGAACAGCATCAGCGTCTCGGAGCACGTCGTCATGCTCATCCTCGCCCTCGTGCGCAACTACATCCCGGCTCACGACTGGGTGCTGAAAGGCGGCTGGAACATCGCCGACTGCGTCTCCCGCTCGTACGACCTCGAGGGCATGCAGGTGGGGACCGTGGCGGCCGGCCGGATCGGCTCGGCGGTGCTACGTCGGCTCAAGCCGTTCGAGGTGGGGCTTCACTACACCGACCGCCATCGGCTCCCGACGGAGGTCGAGGACGACCTCGGCGTCACCTTCCACGAGGACGTCGAGTCACTTGTCTCCGTCTGCGACGTCGTCACGATCAACGCGCCGCTCCATCCGGAGACGGAGCAGATGTTCGACGACGAGCTGATCTCGAAGATGAAGCGCGGCGCGTACCTGGTGAACACGGCGCGCGGCAAGATCTGCGACCGCGACGCAGTGGCGAGAGCCTGCGAGACCGGGCAGCTCGCAGGCTACGCCGGTGACGTCTGGTTCCCACAGCCGGCGCCGCAGGATCATCCGTGGCGGACGATGCCGAACCATGGGATGACGCCGCACACCTCGGGCACCAGTCTCTCCGCGCAGGCCCGCTACGCGGCCGGCACGCGGGAGATCCTCGAGTGCTGGTTCGACGGCCGCCCGATCCGTCAGGAGTACCTGATCGTCGACGCGGGGCGGCTCGCCGGCGCCGGCGCGCACTCCTACAGCGCGGGAGACGCGACGGCGGGCTCGGAAGAGGCCGCGCGGTTCAGCACGTCCTAGCGGGGACGACCGCGGCTGACGATCAGCCTGACGTTGCCGCCAGTCGGAAGGGTCGCCCGCGCCCGAGCGCTCACGCGGCTCTCACACGGCTCAGGCGGCCGCGGGCTCGGCGGCGCGCGCCTTCTCGAACACCAGCCCGTCGTCCTGCGCGTCCACCCGGACTGTGTCACCTTCGGTGAAGTCGCCCTCGAGCAGCCGTAGCGCCAACGGGTTCTCGATCAGGCGCTGGATCGCGCGCTTGAGCGGGCGGGCGCCGTAGGTGGGATCCCAGCCGGCCTCGACGAGTTGCTCCTTTGCGGCGTCGCTGACCTCGAGCTGGAGGCCTCGCTTCGCGAGCCGCTCGCGGAGCCGTCGGAGCTGGAGCTCGACGATCTCGCCGAGCTGTTCCTTCGAGAGCGCGTGGAACTCGACGACCTCGTCGATTCGGTTGAGGAACTCCGGTCGGAAGACCTCCCGCATCGCGTCGGCCGAGCGGAGGTTCGAGGTCATGATGATCACGGTGTTGCGGAAGTCGACCGTGCGGCCCTGGCCGTCCGTCAGACGACCGTCGTCGAGGATCTGCAGCAGGACGTCGAAGACCTCCGTGTGCGCCTTCTCGATCTCGTCGAGGAGGACGACGGAGTAGGGACGGCGGCGCACGGCTTCGGTCAGCTGGCCGCCTTCCTCGAAGCCGACGTAGCCCGGCGGCGCACCTACGAGGCGCGCGACGGTGTGCCGCTCCTGGTACTCGGACATGTCCAGCCGGACCATGGCCCGCTCGTCGTCGAACATGAACTCGGCGAGGGCGCGCGCGAGCTCGGTCTTCCCGACGCCGGTCGGGCCGAGGAAGACGAACGAGCCGATCGGCCGATTCGGGTCTTGCAGGCCTGAGCGGGCGCGGCGCAGTGCGTTCGCCACAGCCGAGACGGCCTCGTCTTGCCCCATGACGCGCTCGTGGAGCCGCTCCTCCATGTGGATCAGCTTCTCGGTCTCGCCCTCGAGCAGCTTGTCGACGGGGACGCCCGTCCAGCGTGCGACGACGGCCGCGACGTCGTCCTCGTCGACCTCCTCCTTGACCATCGGGTTCTCGATCGGCGAGCCGTCACGCTCCGCCAGCTCCTTCTCGAGCTGCGGCAGTTCCCCGTAGCGGATCTCGGCGACGCGCTGCAGGTCGCCGCTGCGCTCCGCGCGCTCGGCCTCATTCCGTAGTTCCTCGATCCTGGCCATGACCTCCTTGACCCGCTCGAGCGCGTCCTTCTCGGTCGCCCACCGCGCGGCCAGCTCGTTCCGGCGCTCCTGCGCCTCGGCGAGCTCGCGCTCGACCGGCTCGCGCACCTCCTTCGATTCCTTGCCCATCGCCGCGAGCTCGATCTCGAGCTGGCGCACGCGCCGCTCGGCCTCGTCGAGCTCGATCGGGGACGAGTCGATCTCCATGCGGAGGCGCGACGCTGACTCGTCGACGAGGTCGATGGCCTTGTCCGGCAGCTGGCGGTCGGCGATGTAGCGGTCGGAGAGCACGGCGGCCGCGACCAGTGCGGCATCCCGGATGCGGACACCGTGGTGCGCCTCGTAGCGCTCCTTCAGCCCGCGCAGGATCGCAATCGTGTCCGAAACGGACGGTTCGCCGACGAAGATCGGCTGGAACCGGCGCTCGAGCGCCGCGTCCTTCTCGACATGCTTGCGGTACTCGTCGAGGGTCGTCGCTCCGATCGCCCGCAGCTCGCCGCGGGCGAGCATCGGCTTGAGCATGTTCGCCGCGTCGACGGCGCCCTCGGCCGCGCCGGCGCCGACGATCGTGTGCAGCTCGTCGATGAACAAGACGATCTGCCCCTCGGCGCTCCGGATCTCCGTCAGGACGGCCTTTAGCCGCTCCTCGAACTCGCCGCGGTATTTCGAGCCGGCGAGCAGCGCGCCGATGTCGAGCGCCCAGACCCGCTTGCCCTTCAGTCCCTCGGGGACGTCCCCGGCGACGATCCGCTGCGCCAGACCTTCCGCGATCGCCGTCTTGCCGACGCCCGGGTCCCCGATCAGCACCGGGTTGTTCTTCGTGCGCCGCGAGAGGACCTGGATCACGCGGCGGATCTCCTCGTCGCGCCCGACGACGGGGTCGAGCCTGCCCTGCTCGGCGAGCTCCGTCAGATCGCGACCGAACTTCTCGAGCGCTTGGTAGGTGCCCTCGGGATCCTGGCTCGTAACCCTCTGGCCGCCGCGGACCTGCTGCAGCTTGGCCAGGAGCTGATCCCGCGGGACGACGTCGAGCGCAAGCAAGAGGTGCTCAGTCGAGACGTATTCGTCTTCCAGCCGCCGAGCCTCCTCGAAGGCGCGATCGAGCACCTCTGCCAAGGCGCGTGACACCGTCGGCTGCTGCTGGGAGCCCTGGATCGCCGGCTTTCCGCGCAGTGTCGTCTCTGCTTCGGCCCGTAGTGCCTGGGCGTCGGGGACGAGCTGCTGCGGCAGCTCCTGGTCGAGCAGCGCGAGCAGCAGGTGCTCGGGGTAGACCTCAGGGTTGCCGCTGCGGCGTGCCAGCTCCTGTGCCGCGCCGACCGCCTCCTGTGACTTGATCGTGAGCTTGTTGAAGTCCATCTAGTGATGCCTCCGTGCGGGCAGCGTCGGGTCCTCCCAGAGCACGAGCTCCCGCTTGTACTGCTTCTCGAGGTCGCGCATCCGTTCGCGCATCTCCCGCTCCATCCGGTCGACGCGGCGCTGCGTGCGCCTCAACTGATCCTCCAGCCGGAGCACCATCTCGACTCCGGCCAGGTTGAGCCCGAGCTCGGTCGTCAGCTGCTGGATCAGCCGCAGGCGGTCGAGGTCCTGCTCCGAGTAGAGCCGGGTGTTCCCGGACGTCCGCTTCGGCCGCACGAGGCCCTTGGACTCGTAGATCCGGAGCGTCTGCGGGTGCATGCCGACGAGCTCGGCGGCGACGCTGATCATGTAGCGCCCCTTGTCGTCCACCATCACGAAACCTTCCTGAGCTGCTCGTAGAGCTCGCGCTGCTTCTTGTTCAGCTTCTTCGGCACGTCGAGCTTCAGGCGCGCGAGCACGTCGCCCTTGCCGCCCTTGAGCTTCGGCGCGCCGCGGCCCTTGATCTTCAGGAGCTTCCCGTGCTCGGAGCCTGCTGGCACCTTCATCGAGACGGTCCCTTCCGGCGTCGGCACGTCCACCTCGGTCCCGAGTGCAGCATCCGCCAGGGAGACGGGAACGTCGACGACGAGATCGGCGCCGCGCCGCTCGTAGATCGGTGAGTCGGCCACGCGCGTGACGACGAAGAGATCGCCCGCCGGTCCGCCGTTGATCCCCGCCTCGCCCTTGCCTTTCAGCCGGATGCGCGTGCCGTCGCGAACGCCGGCGGGGATCTTCACCGAGTAGCGCTTCGTCCGGCGCTCGCGGCCCGTGCCGCGGCAGTTCCTGCACGGGTCCTCGATCACCGTCCCGTTCCCGCGACACCGCGGGCACGGCTGGGAGAGCGAGAAGAGGCCCTGGGCCTCGGCCACGACGCCGCGCCCGCGGCAGTCCGGGCAGATCTTGGGCGACGTCCCCGGCTTCGCACCCGAGCCGCCGCACTCGCGGCACGCGGTCTCGACGTCGACGGGAATCTTCGTCTCGAGGCCCTTGAGCGCGTCGTCGAACGAGAGGTTGACCTGAACCTCGAGATCGGCGCCTCGCTCGGACCGCGAGCGCTGCGCCCCTCGCCCGCGGCCGAACAGCCCGCCGAAGATGTCGCCGAGGTCGCCGAGATCGTTGATGTCGAAGCCCTCGAAATTGAAGCCGCGCGGGTCGAAACCGCCGCGGCCGTCGGCCGAGCCGAAGCTGTCGTACGCCTTGCGCTTCTCGGGGTTCGAGAGCACGTCGTAAGCGTGCTGGATCTCCTTGAAGCGCTCCTCGGCCGCGGTATCGCCCGGGTTCTTGTCCGGGTGATGCTCGCGCGCGAGCCGCCGATAGGCCTTCTTGATCTCGTCGGCCGACGCGCCCTTCGCAAGACCGAGGGCGCCGTAGAGGTCTTTAGTCGCTGCCACGCTACGCGTCCTAGTTACGGCGCCTTCGGCGCACTAGCAATCACCACGCGCGCCGGGCGGATCACCCGGTCGCCGAGCCGGTAGCCCTTCTGCAGCACCGCGATCACGCTGCCCTCCTCCGCCTCCGACGGCTGAGAGAGGAGCGCCTCGTGGACGTGCGGGTCGAACTTGCCGTCGGTCTCGATCTCCTCGAGACCCTCCTTGCGCAGCACGTCCGCGAACGACCGCGTCACGAGCGCGACGCCCTCCTCCAGCTTGGCCTCCTCGTGCGCCTCGGCCGCCTCGAGCGCCCGCTCGAGGTCGTCGAGCACGGGCACGAGCTCCTTCACCAGCCGCTCGTGGGCGCGCGCGACCAGGCTCTGCTGGTCGCGCGCCGCCCGCTTGCGGTAGTTGTCGAACTCCGCCTGGACGCGCTGGAGCGTGTCGAGGAGCTCGTCGCGCTCCTTCTGGATCGCTTCGAGCTCGTCGACCTCCTCGACGGCCTCCTCGGCGCGCTCCTCGTCTGTCCGGACCTCGTCGGTCATTGCGAGGTCTTCGCCTCTTCCTCGTCGATGACCTCGTAGTCGGCCTCCTCGACGTCCTCGTCTTCACCGCCTCCGCCGTCGGTGTCGACGTGGTCACTAGAGCGCGTATGCGCTTGGGCAGTGGCCTGTGCGTAGACGGCCTCAGCCAGCTTCTGCGAGGCCTCCTGCAGCGCCTCCGTCTTCGAGCGGATCTCGTTCACGTCCTCCGACTCGAGCACGCCCCGGAGTTCCATGACCCGACCCTCGATCGTCGAGGCGGCGGACTCGTCGAGCTTGTCCCGATGCTCCTTGAGCGTGCGCTCGGTCTGGTACGCGAGCGACTCCGCCATGTTCCGTGCGTCCGCGAGCTCGCGCAGGCGATGCGCGTCCTCGGCGTGAGCCTCCGCCTCGCGGATCATCTGCTGGACCTCCTCCTCCTTCAGGCCCGAGCCACCCTCGATGCGAATCTGCTGCTCGTTGCCGGTGCCGAGGTCCTTGGCGTTCACGTGAATGATCCCGTTCGCGTCGATGTCGAAGCCGACGTCGATCTGCGGCATGCCCCTCGGCGCCGGCGGGATCCCGACGAGCTGGAACTTGCCGAGCGTCTTGTTGTAGAGCGCCATCTCCGACTCGCCCTGGAGCACGTGGATCTCGACCGACGGCTGGTTGTCCTCGGCCGTCGAGAACGTCTCCGACTTCTTGGTCGGGATCGTCGTGTTGCGCTCGATCAGCCTGGTGAAGACGCCGCCCTTGGTCTCGATCCCGAGCGACAGCGGCGTGACGTCGAGCAGGAGGATGTCCTTGACCTCACCCTTGAGCACGCCGGCTTGGATCGCGGCGCCGACGGCGACGACCTCGTCCGGGTTCACGCCCTTGTGCGGATCCTTGCCGGTGAGCTCCTTGACCTTGTCCACGACGGCCGGCATCCGGGTCATGCCGCCCACGAGGACGACGTGGTGGATGTCCTTCGACTCGAGGCCCGCGTCAGCGAGCGCCTGCTTCGTCGGCGCGACGGTGCGCTCGAGCAGGTCGGCGGTCAGCTCGTTCAGCTTCGCGCGGGTGAGCTGGAGGTCGAGGTGCTTCGGTCCCTCGGGCGTCGCCGTGACGAAGGGGAGATTGATCTGCGTCGTCATCGTCGACGAGAGCTCGATCTTCGCCTTCTCCGCGGCCTCGTAGAGTCGCTGGAGCGCCATCTTGTCCGTGGCGAGGTCGATCCCCTGGTCCTTCTTGAACTCGGAGACCATCCAGTCGACGATCGCCTTGTCGAAGTTGTCGCCGCCGAGGTGGTTGTCACCCGCGGTCGACTTGACCTGGAAGAAGCCCTCGGCCAGCTCGAGAACGGAGACGTCGAAGGTGCCGCCGCCGAGGTCGAAGACGAGGACGGTCTGCTCCTCCTCCTTCTCGAGGCCGTAGGCCAGGGCGGCCGCAGTGGGCTCGTTGATGATGCGGAGGACGTTGAGGCCGGCGATCTTGCCGGCGTCCTTCGTCGCTTCCCGCTGCGCGTTGTTGAAGTAGGCCGGGACGGTGACCACGGCGTCCGTGACCGCCTCGCCGAGGTAGGCCTCGGCGTCGGCCTTCAGCTTCTGGAGGATCATCGCGGAGATCTCCGGCGGCGCGTACTCCTTGCCCGCCGCCTTCACGCGGACATCGCCGTTGGATCCCTCCACCACCTCGTAGGGGACGATCTTCATCTCCTCGTCCACCTCGGTGAACTTCCGCCCCATGAAGCGCTTGATCGAGAAGACCGTGTTCTGCGGGTTCGTGACCTGCTGGCGCTTGGCCGGCGGGCCGACGAGCCGCTCGCCGTCCCCAGTGAACGCGACG
>DATFQN010000092.1:0-19933 GCA_035264165.1 Gaiellaceae bacterium | reverse complement strand
CCGAGCTCGAGCCGCACGTCCAGGTCGCGCAGCCGCAGCCCCGCCTCGCGCAGCTTGTCCTCGACCATCTGACGGACGCCGGCCCCCTCCTGCATCAGGATCAGCGTCTCCTTGCGGAGCTCGTCCAGGCCGACGGTCTTGCCCGCGAATGGGTGCTTCGGCGGCACGGCCAGGACGACCTCGTCGCGGAAGAACGGCTCGAAACTGACCCCACGGTGGCGCGTCGCGGCGCCCACGACGCCGAGCTCGAGCTCTCGCCGCGCGACGGCGTCGACGACGTGCTGCGTGTCGTTTACCGAGAGCGAGATCGCGACGCCCGCGTTCTCCCGCTGGAACTCGCAGAGGAGGAGCGGCAGCACGGTCGCGCCGGGCCCCGTGGAACAGCCGATCTCGAGACGCCCCCTGAGCTCGCCCTCTCCCTCACCGGCGACCTCCTCCAGGAGCTGCTGCTCCAGCGCCAGCAGGCGCTGGGCGCTGCGGTAGAGCCGCACACCGGCCTCGGTGGGCTCGACGCGGCGGCCGGAGCGGTCGAAGAGCCGCTGCCCGAGGCGCTTCTCCAACGAGCGGATCTGGAGGCTGACAGCCGGCTGCGTGACGCCCAGCTGCTCAGCTGCCTGCGAGAAGCTGCGGCGGTCGACCACTGCGCAGAAGGCCGTGAGCTGGCGCGTATCCATAAGGATTCATTATGCAGACGCGTCTCTGACCGGCAGTCAGGATTAGCGACGGCCGCAGTGAGAAATACTTCCCGCTGCAACCAACAGAAGGGGAGAGAAATGAAGAGAGCAGTCCCCGCGGCGGGTGCGCTCTTCGCGCTCGCGGCGATCTTCCTCGTGAGCAGCGCGCTCGGCTCACATGCGGGAACAGCGGTCAAGACGGCCAAGCAGCCGTTCCTGGTTCCGGTCGCATCGGGAGTGACGGTCGACCCGATCCTGTCGGTCGGCGACGTCGTCCCGACCGGGCAGACGCCGCCGTACCAGATGTCCGGCATTCCGGACGGGCTCGGCGCCTACGGCAACAAGAAGCACGGACGTGGGGCCCGCAAGGGCAAGGGGAAGCTGCCGGAGACCTTCACGGTCGTGATGAACCACGAGCTCGGGCGGTCGTTCCCGGGCAACCCGCCCGGCGTCGACACCCGGATCTCACGGCTCCGGATCGATCGCGAGACTCGCGACGTCAAGGAGGGCAAGTACCTCTTCACCGGCCTCGAGGGCTACGAGCGGTTCTGCTCCGCGACGCTCCGCATCATCGGCGGGAAGCCCCTCTACTTCACAGGCGAGGAGGCCGTTCCGATGGCGAACCAGCCGCCGGGGCCCGCTCACGACGGCAGCTCGATCGTGATGGACCCCGAGACGGGCGCCTTCCGCGAGACCGCACACTTCGGCCACCTGCAGCACGAAAACGTCGTGCCGATCCGGCTTTCGAAGTGGGTCTTCCTGACGACGGAAGACGACTTCCGGCCGGGCGCTTCGTATCTCTACGCGTACATCGCGCCGTCGTTCAAGAAGGCGATCGCCGGCACGCAGGGGAGCCTGTACGTCTGGAAGGCGGACAGTCCCGCCGAGACGGGCGCGGCGACCGCGACGAAGGGCGAGTCGATTCCCGGCCACTTCGTTCCGGTCGCGCAGGCCGAGAACGCGAACGACAACACGCTCAAGGCCGCGGCGGCGGCGAAGGGCGCGTTCCAGTTCGACCGGCTGGAGGACGCAGCGAACCTGAATCTCCACAGCAGCCGTGTCTACATCGCCGACACCGGCAAGGGCACGCGCCTGCGCGGACGCGTCTACCAGTTCGACATCTCGCGTAGCGACCCGACCCGCGCGACGCTGAAGCTGATCCTGAACGGCGACGCACCGGACAACGACGACATCTACAACCCGGACAACATGGACATGTCTGACCGGGTACTGATGATCCAGGAGGATCGTGAGGCGCCGTTCCGTGGCGCTGCGGTCGGCGGCGGCTACAACCGCGTCATGGAGTACCGGTTCTCCGACGGGCAGCTACGCGCCGTGGCGCGAGTGAACACGCCTCCGGGTACCCCGCCCGGCTCGAACACGGAAAACTGCGCAGGGTGCCTGCCCGGGACGTGGGAGTCCTCGGGAATCATCAACGCGGGCCACGTGCTCGGCCGCGGCTGGTGGCTCCTCGACGTCCAGGGCCACAACAGCACGGCGCCGCAGCCTGGGCCGTCGCTGGTGCCGAATTCCGCCACCGGCGAGAACGGCCAACTGCTCGCGCTCTTCGTGCCCGACAGCCAGGGCGGAAAGCCCGACCACGGCCACCACGGCGGCAAGAAAGGCGGGCACGGCAAGAAGAAGGGCGGGTAGCCCGCCGCCACAACGTCGACCTGCGAGGGCCGGCTGACGCCGGCCCTCGCCCTTACTAGGATCGGTCGGTGCCTTCGTCGCTCTCCGAGAGCTTCATCCGGCGGGCGCGCGAGAGCCCGCGGCGCGAGCGGGTCGACGCGGCGCTGCGGCTGCTCGACATCGGCCTGTCGCTCCTCTTTCTCGCGGTGGCGGCGCTCCCGATGCTCGCCATCGCCGTCGCGATCCTGGCGACGAGCGGCCGCCCCGTCTTCTACCGCGGAGAGCGCGTCGGGCGCGGCGGCGAGTTCTACACGATGCTCAAGTTCCGGACGCTGCGCGCGGGCGCAGAGGAGCGCCTGGGCCGGTACCTCGGCGAGGAGCTCGTGCGCCGCACACGGGAGGAGCGGACGACGGTCGGACGGTGGCTCCGGGCGACACAGCTGGACGAGCTGCCGCAGCTCCTGAACGTCCTCCGCGGCGACATGAGCCTTGTCGGCCCGCGCCCGATCCGGCCGATCTTCTTCGAGCAGCTCGCAGCCGAGCTACCGGCGTACTGGCAGCGACTTGTCGTCCGGCCAGGGCTCACCGGCTTCGCGCAGGTGCGGCACGGCTACGAGACATCGATGGCGGAGAAGCTCGCGCACGACCTCGAGTGGATCGCAGATCGCTCCGTCGGCCTCTATCTCCGCACGCTCGGCGTAACCGGCTGGCGCGTGCTCGGGCAGTCGCTGCGCGGAGCGGTCCGACCCACGAAAGTAGAGTGATTAACCGTGTGTGGGATCTGCGGTCTCGCAAGTAGAGGCGGGCCCGTCGACCGCGAGCGCCTGCGCGCGATGAGCGCCACGCTCGTCCATCGCGGGCCCGACGCCGACGGGCAGATCGTCGACGGACCCACCGGACTCGCTTCGCGCCGGCTCTCGATCATCGATCTGGAGACCGGCGACCAGCCGATCGCGAACGAGGACGACACCGTCCATGTCGTCCAGAACGGCGAGCTGTACAACTACCGTGAGCTTCGTGCGCGCCTCGAGCGGGGTGGGCACCGCTTCGCGACCCGTTCGGACACCGAGGTGCTCGTCCACCTCTACGAGGAACACGGCGACGCATTCGCGATCGAGCTGCGCGGCATGTTCGCCGTTGCCCTGTGGGACGCGCGCCGCCGACGACTCGTCCTGGCGCGCGACCGCTTCGGGATCAAGCCCCTGTATTACCGCGTCGACGGCGACGGCCTCGCCTTCGCCTCCGAGCTCCGGGCGCTGCCGCGCGGCGAGATCGACTTCGATGCGCTCGAGGGCTTCCTCGCCTTCAACTCGATTCCGGCGCCGCACACGATCTTCCGCGACGTCAAGAAGCTGCCGCCGGGCCACCTCCTCGTCTGGGAGGACGGTGAGGCACGCGTCTCCCGCTTCGCGCGCCCCGCGCCGGTCCGGGCGGACGAGGTTCGGCGCGACGACGAGGACGAGCTGGCCGAGGAGCTCCGTGGACGCCTGCGCGACTCGGTCCGGGCGCACCTGATCGCGGACGTCCCGGTCGGCGTGCTCCTCTCCGGTGGCATCGATTCCGCGATGCTGGCGGCACTGGCCGCGCAGGAGAGCTCGGAGCCGGTGCACACCTTCTCGGTCGGCTTCGAGGAGCGCTCGTTCGACGAGCTCGCCGACGCCCGTCTCGTCGCGGAGCGCTACGGCACGAGACACGAGGAGCTCGTGCTGCGGCCCGACGCGGCGCAGCTCCTGCCCGAGCTCGCAGAGGCGTTCGACGAGCCGTTCGCGGACTCCTCGGCGCTGCCGACCTATCTCGTCTCGCAGCTCGCGTCCTCGCACGTCAAGGTGGCGTTGTCGGGCGAGGGCGGGGATGAACTCTTCGGCGGCTACTACACGTATGTCGCCGACCTGCTCGCGCTGCGCTTCGGTGGGATCGCCTCGCGGGCTCGCCCACTCGTCGAGCTCCTGCCGAGCTCGAGCCGCAAGGCGAGCTTCGACTACAAGGCCAAGCGCTTCGCACGTGCCGCCGACCTGCCGCCGCTCGAGCGCCACCACGCGTGGAAGGAGATCTTCTCGCCGGAGGCGCGGGCCGAGCTGCTCGGCCGCCCATCCAGCTTCGATCCCGTCGAGCTGCTTCGGGCGCGCTTTTCCGAGACGGAGGGCGCGGAGCTTCTCGCCCGGCTGCAAGACGTCGACCTCGGCACCTACCTCGTCGACGACCTACTCGTGAAGACCGACCGCGCCTCGATGGCGCATTCACTCGAGGCGCGCGTGCCCTACCTCGACCCGCTCGTCGCAGGCCTGGCGCAGGCACTCCCGACACGCCTGAAGGTCAGCGGGCTGCGGAAGAAGCGGCTGCTGCGCCGGGCGGCAGCACCGCTCCTGCCGCGCCGGATCGCCTACGGCCGAAAGCGCGGCTTCTCGATCCCCGCCGCCGGCTGGCTGCGCGGCGAGCTCGAGCCGTTCGCCCGCGAGGTGCTCTCGGCGGAGACGCTGCGCCGGCAGGCGTTCTTCCGGCCGGAGCCGGTGACGCGGCTGATCGACCGCCATGTCGCCGGCAAGGAGGATCTGTCGCGCCAGCTGTGGGGCCTGCTCGCTTTCACGCTTTGGTACGAGCGCCATGTCGAGCGGCAACCCGGCGCGCTGCGTGAGCCGCGCATCTCCGCCGCCGTCGCTTGAGGCGTCGCGTGCGATGAGAGTCTGGATCGACGTGACGGCGCCGGCGCACGTGCTCGTGTTCCGGCCGCTGATCGGGATCCTGCGCGAGCGTGGGGACGAGGTCGAGGTGACAGCGCGCAGCTACGCGCAGACCCTCGAGCTGCTGGAGCTCCACGGGCTCGAGGCCGAAGTCTTCGGGCAGCACGGCGGCCGCTCGGCGCTCGGCAAGGCCCGGGCGCTCACCTCGCGTCTCGGCGCCCTGCGCCGCTGGGCCGCAGGCCGCGACTTCGCGCACGCGCTCGCGCACGGCTCCCACGAGCTGACGATCACTGCGAGCCGCCTCGGGATTCCCAGTTCGACGACCTTCGACTACGAGTTCGCCTGGCTCCAGCACCAGCTCGGGCTTCGGGCAGCAACGCACGTCGTCGTCCCCAGCGCGATCCCGGCGGACCGGCTCGCGCGCTATGGGGTTCGGCCGCCGAAGCTGCGCCAGTACCCCGGGCTTAAGGAGGAGTACTACCTCTCCGACTTCGAGCCGGACCCCTCGCTCGCCGAGCGTCTGTCCCTCGATACCTCGCGCACGCTCGTCGTCGTCCGCACGCCGCCGGACGTCTCCCTTTACCACCGGCGCTCGAACCCGCTCTTCCCGCAGATGCTCGAGCACCTCGGCCGCCAGGAGGACGTGCACGCCGTCGTCCTGCCCCGGACGAAGGAGCAAGGCGACTACGTCCGCTCGCTCGCCCTGCCGGCGCTCATCGTCCCGAAGCATGCCGTCGACGCTCAGAGCCTGATCGCGCTCAGCGACCTCGTCGTCTCCGCGGGAGGGACGATGAACCGCGAGGCGGCTGCGCTCGGCGTCCCGGTCTACACGACGTTCGGTGGGCGCCTCGGCGGCGTCGACGAGGAACTGATCCGCCAGGGCCGTCTCGTGCCGATCACCGACCCGCGCGCGCTCGAGTTGAGGAAGCGCGACTCAGCCGAGCGGACGCGCGTCCGGCGCGACCCCGCCCAGCTCCTCGACCTGCTGCTGGCCGCGTAGGCCGCGGCGAGGCGACTTCACCATCGTCGAGAGGCGGGAGACGACCTCCAGCGTCCCGCCGTCGTGCACGAGCCGCTCGAGCTCGGACAGCTCGTCCTCGAGCCAGTCGGCGTCGATCGGCAGGCGGCGAGCGCGCTGGATCTTCGGGTGGCCCGTCTCGGCGACTTCCTCGTCTTCGCCCCAGAGCTCTTCGTGGAGCTTCTCCCCCGCGCGCACGCCGATGAACTGGAAGGGAACGTCTCGCTCGGGCTCCTTCCCCGAGAGCCGGATCATGTCTCCGGCGAGCTGGAGGATCGAAACAGGCGCGCCCATGTCGAGGACGAAGATCTCGCCCGCGCCGCCGATCGAGCCGGCCTGGACGACGAGCGACGCCGCCTCGGGGATGGTCATGAAGTAGCGGGTCATCTCCGGGTGGGTGATCGTGACCGGACCGCCCTTGGCGATCTGGCGCTTGAAGATGGTGATCACGCTGCCCGCCGACCCGAGCACGTTGCCGAAGCGCACGGCGACGAAGCGCGTCGGGACATCGCCGCGACTGCCGTACGCCTCCACGATCCATTCGCACAGCGCCTTGCACTGCCCGTAGACCGCCTTCGGGTTCAGCGCCTTGTCGGTCGAGATCAGCACGAACCGCTTCGCGGCGAACTCGACGGCGGTATTCGCGACGACCTTCGTCGCGAGCACGTTGTTCCGCACCGACTCGAGCGGGTTCGCCTCCATCAGCGGGACGTGCTTGTAGGCGGCGGAGTGGAAGACGACCGCCGGCTGATAGCGCTCGAAGATGTGCCGCATACGCGTCCGGTTCGAGACGTCCGCCAGCACCGGGATGCTCGCGGTGAAGTCGCGCTCGTCGACGAGCTCGCGCTCGATCTCGAAGAGCGGCGTCTCGGCCTGGTCGACCAGCACGAGCCGGGCAGGCGCGGCGCGTGCGATCTGCCGGCAGAGCTCTGAGCCGATGGAGCCGCCGGCGCCGGTGACGAGCACCGTCTCCCCGCGGAGGTACTCCGAGATCGCGTCGACGTCGACCTCGACGGGCTCGCGCCCCAGCACGTCCTCCACCTCGACCGGCCTGATGCGGCCCGCGAGATTCTCCTCGTCGGCGATCAGCTCGTAGAGGCCGGGAAGCGTCTTCACCGGCACGCTTTCGCGCCGCGCGATCTCCACGACCTTCTGGCGCTCCTCGCCGGAGGCTGACGGGATCGCGATCAGGAGCTCGTCCGGACGGTTGTCGCGGAGGATGTGGGGCAGCTCGTCGGTCGTTCCGAGCACTCGGACGCCGTGCACTCGGAGGTTCTTCTTGCGCGGGTCGTCGTCCACGAGTCCGATGGGCGTATAGCCGAGCTGGCGAGAGCGCTGCATCTCGCGGATCACGAGCTGGCCTGCGTCCCCCGCCCCGACGACGATGACCTCCTTGCCGCGGGCGACGAGCCGCGACGGCGCCGGCCGCTCGAAGATCGTCCGCGCGGCAAGCCTCGTGCCGGCGACGAAGCCGAGCAGGAGCACGAAGTCCATGAGCACGACGCCGCGGGGAAGTCGCCGCTCGAAGGGATCGCCGAAGTAGACCGCGAGGGCGGCGAGGGCCGACGCGACCAGCACGCCGAGGGCCGAACGCCACATGTCCTTCGTGGAGACGTAGCGCCACCAGCGGTTGTAGAAGCCGAGCGCGACGAAGACGGCGAGCTTGATCGCGATGACGAGGACGGTCGTCGCGAGGAGCCCGTCCTGGAACGTCGGCGGGACGTTGAAGTCGAAGCGCAGCTGGAAGGCAAGGAACCACGCGGCCGCGATCAGGGCGGCATCGGCCACGAGCTGCCACAGGCGGTGCCGGTTCACCATCAGGTTCACGCGCGCTCCTCGCCGGCGTGGGCTCTCGCCGGGCGAAGGCCGGCTCCGCCCCCGCCTGACGCCGCTCCGACAGACGCGCGCTTCATCCGACGCCTACCCCCACGGCGGACCGCACCGTCTCGACAACCCGCTCCTGCACCTCGCTCGGGATCCCGGGCCAGAGCGGGATTGCGAAGTTGTCCTGTCCCGCCCGCTCGGTCTCCGGGAGCGAGCCGGCCTCCCAGCCGAGGAAGCGCAGCGCCGGCTGGAGGTGAAGCGGCGTCGAGTAGTAGACGGCCGAGCCGATCCCGGCTTCCGTCAGCGCCTCGCGGATACGGTCGCGTTCGCGCGAGCGGCAGACGAAGAGGTGGTACACGTGGCCAGTCTCGTCCTCAGGGATCTGAACGAGCTCGCCGAGCCCGAGCTCCGCGTAGCGCGCGGCGGCCTCGCGCCTCCCGCGCGTCCACTCCTGCAGGTGCGTCAGGAACAGGCGCAAGAACGCCGCCTGGAGCTCGTCGAGTCGAGAGTTGTAGCCCACGAACTGGAAGTCGGTCTTGTGGCGCGAGCCGTGGAAGGCGAGCACCCGCACCCGCTCCGCCAGCTCTTCGTCGTTCGCCGCGACCAGTCCTCCATCGCCGAGGCAGAAGAGGTTCTTGGTCGGGTAGAAGCTGAAGGTCGACGCGAGCGACTGCGCGATCCCGGGCGATCCGAACGCCTGCGCGGCGTCCTCGACGAGCGGCGGGTCGAGCCCCGCCAGCTCGTAGATCGGAGCGGGTCGTCCGAACAGGTGCACCGGCATGATCGCGCGGGTGCGCTCGGTGATCCGCGCCGCGACGTCCTCCGGGTCGAGGTTGAGCGTCGCCGGGTCGATGTCGGCGAAGACCGGTGTCGCGCCCCGGCGGGCAATCGACTCCGCCGTGGCGTAGAAGGTGAAGGCGGGGCAGATCACCTCGTCGCCGGGGCCGACTCCCATCGCGTCGAGCACGAGCACCAGCGCGTCGGTCCCGTTGGCGACGCCGATCGTCCGCTTCACGCCGAGGTAGGACGCCGCCTCCTCCTCGAAAGCAGCGACGTTAGGGCCGCGGATGAACGTGGAGGACTCGAGGACGGCCGCCAACCGCTCCCGCAGCTCCTCGATCAGCGGCGCGTACTGCGCCTTGACGTCAACCAGCGGGATCTTCGGCACGGCGGCTCAGTCTAGTGGTCCGCCAATGACGGACTACTGCGGCAACGACGACCAGCACGATCGCCGCGACGACGACGTATTCTGCGTAGCGGAACTCGTGGTGGAAGTCCTCCCACTTCGAGCCAAGAGCCCAGCCGATGCCGGCGAGCGCGAAGCACCAGATCGCCGAGCCGGGGATCGTGAGCAGCGTGTAGCGCCCCAGCGGCATCCTCATTACGCCCGCCGGGATCGAGATGAACGAGCGAACGACAGGCGTGACACGGCTGATCGCGACCGCGAGGTCGCCGAAGCGGTCGAACCAGCCCTCCGCGCGGTGGAGGTTCTCCGGCGTCAGGTGCAGGAGCCGGCCGCGGCGCTCGATCAGCGGCCGCCCGCCGTAGAGGCCGATCCCCCAGCCGAGAATCGACCCGATGACGTAGCCCGCGGTGCCCGCCGTCGCCATCGCGACGTAGGCCCAGGCGTCCGACTGGATGGGCTCGCCGAAGAGCACCACCTGCTGGCCCGCGAATGCTCCAGCGGCGACGGCGCCTGCGTACACCATCACCAGCTCGCTCGCCGCGGGAAAGACCGCATCGATCAGCATGAGCGCGAAGACGGCGTACAGACCGTGATCGCCGACGAGCGTCGTCAGCGCGTCGGTGATCGCCTCGAGCACGCGGCGGAGTGTATGGATCCGTCGTCGGCGCCTGTAAAGGTTCTGCAAATCAGCGATATTCGGCGCATCAGGCGCGTCTTCTTCGGGCATGGTGAGACTGATGGAGTCCGGCCTGACAACGACGGCTGAACGCCCTGTCTTCGTGGCAAGCGACGATCGCCGCGCCCGCTGGTTGCGCTACGCGGCCGCGCTGGCCGTTGCACTCGCGTGTGCGTGGCTGGTCGCCCTCGCGTTCGGGATGCTGGGGATCGGCCGCCTGCCTGGTCTCTCCTTGCCCGTGATCGCGCATGGCGCCGAAAAGGCGCCGGCTGCGAAGACCGCCGTGGTCACGAGCAAGTCGGCTGCGGACGTTCCGGGCTCGTCGGCGACCACAGCACGGAGTGCCGCCGCGCCGACGCTCTCGCACGCCGCCAGGACCGGGCCATCGAGTGCTGCTGCTCTTACGTCGGGCCCGAAGGCGAGGACGAAGCGCCACCCGACGACCAAGGCGAAGGTGACGTCGAAGGCTCCGACGACTGCGGTGAGGACCGCGCCGGCCGCTGCGCCGGCGACGGCGCCGCGTCAAGGCTGGGCTCGCCGGGGGTTGAGCGCCCCGCCTGGGCGCGCCGCGCACGCGGAGCCGAAGGCGAAGCCGACGGCCGCGCGCGGTCAGACGCGGAAGCAGGCCGTCACGGACACAACGACCGCGCCGGCGCCGCCGGTCGCGACGCCTGTGCCGCCCGGGCAGCAGAAGAAGGCTGAAGACCCCAACCACCAGAGCTGAGCGCTCCCGATCGGGGCGTGCCGCCGCGCGGTGGGCGCTGATCGCGCTCCTGCTCGCGCCGGTCGTCGTCCTGCTCGCCGCCCAGGGCCTCTCGACGCGGACGACAGGCCGCAGCGCGACACCCGTGCGCGCCGCAACGGGTCCGCTCGAGTCGGCGGGTCCGATCCTGCTCTGGAACGGCGGCCGGCTGACGTCGCGTGGTCAGTCGCCCGGAAAGAAGATCGCGCTCACCTTCGACGACGGGCCCGACCCTCGCTGGACGCCGCGCATCGCCGCGACGCTCCGGCGCCTGCAGGTCCCGGGGACGTTCTTCGTCGTCGGCAGCCAGGTCGTGCGGCACCCGAAGATCGTCCGCCGGCTCGAAGCTGACGGCTTCGAGCTCGGCAATCACACGTTCACGCATTCAGACCTCGCCGCGGTTCCCGGCTGGGAGCGTACGATGCAGATCGGCCTGACGGAGAACGCGCTGGCAGGAAGCGTGGGACGGCGGCCCCGTCTGATCAGGCCTCCGTATTCCGCGACTCCGGTGGCCGTGACCGAGCGACAGCTCCCGCCGCTCGAAGATCTCGCGCGCCGGGGCTACGTAATCGCCCTCTCGGATCTCGACGGGCGCGACTGGAGCCGGCCGGGCGCCGAGGCAATCGCGCGTGCGATTACGCCGCCGGGGCAGTCAGGCGGGATCGTCCTGCTCCATGACGGCGGCGGCGACCGCTCGCAAACGGTGCGGGCGCTGGAGCTCGCGATCCCGCGGCTGAAGGCGCGCGGGTTCGAGTTCGTACGCGTCTCCGACCTCGCCGGCCTGCCGCCGTACGAAGTCGAGCTCGCCACGGACGACTGGGGACGCGCGAAGGGACAGCTGCTGCTCGGCACGCTCGCCGTGGCGCGCTGGACGACCTCCGTTCTCGCGGCGCTGCTCGTCGCCGTCGTGATCCTGTTCTTCGCCCGAATTTTCGTCCTCTTCGCGTTCGCCCGGCGGCATGTCCGGCAGTCGCGCGACCGAGAGCCGGCCGAAGACTTCGCCCCGCCGGTGTCGTTCGTCGTGCCGGCGTTCAACGAGGCGGTGGGGATCGAGCAGGCGATCCGTTCGCTCGCCGCCAGCGCCTACCCCCAGCTCGAGATCGTGGTCGTCGACGACGGCTCGACCGACGGTACAGCCGAGCTCGTCGAGCGCCTCGGCCTCCCGTCCGTCCGGCTCGTGCGCCAGGCGAATGCGGGCAAGCCCGCTGCGCTCAACCGTGGGATCGCGGAGGCGCAGCACGACGTGATCGTCATGGTCGACGCCGACACGATCTTCGAGCCCGGAACGCTGAAGCAGCTCGTCCAGCCGCTGGGCATGGCCGACGTCGGGGCAGTGTCCGGCAACACGAAGGTCGGGAACCGGCGCCGGCTGCTCGGCCGCTGGCAGCACATCGAGTACGTCATGGGCTTCAATCTCGACCGCCGCCTGTACGACGTCCTCCAGTGCATGCCGACCGTGCCGGGAGCGATCGGCGCCTACCGACGCTCGGCGCTGACGCAGGTCGGAGGCGTCTCCGGCGCGACGCTGGCAGAGGACACCGATCTCACGCTGGCCCTCGGGCGGGCCGGCTGGCGCGTTGCCTACGTGGAGGATGCGCGTGCGTGGACCGAGGCGCCGACCTCGTTGCGCGCCCTCTGGCGGCAGCGCTTCCGGTGGAGCTACGGCACGCTGCAGGCGGTCTGGAAGCACCGGGCGGCGATGTGGCGGCGCGGCGAAGAGCGGATCGGCCGACGCGGGATCCCCTACCTGGTGCTGTTCCAGATCGCCCTGCCGCTGCTGGCGCCGCTGATCGACCTCTTCTCGCTCTACGGGCTCCTCTTCCTCGACGTGGTGACGGTCCTCTCCTTCTGGGCCGTCTTCACCGCGCTACAGCTCGCGCTGGGGTGGTACGCCTTCCGTCTCGACCGCGAGTCGCCGCGGGTGCTCTGGTCGATGCCGCTGCAGCAGTTCGTCTACCGGCAGTTGATGTACCTCGTCGTGATCGAGTCGCTTCTGAGCGCGATCAGGGGCACGCACCTGCACTGGCGGCCCAGCCCGCGCAGCGGCGAAGTCGAAGTCGCCTCCTAACGGCGCCGGACGCGGAACGACCGCGCGAGGTCTGCACGGCCGGCGTTCGAGATCGCCATCACCTTCGCGACGTACGTCCCGGAGAACACCGTCTTCCCGTTCGGGTACTTGCCGTTCCAGACGACGACGACGCGCCCTGCCGGAGCCTTCGCGTTGCGGATGACCCGCAGCAACTGCCCCGTCTTCGACGTGATCGTGATGCTCACCCGAGCGGCGCGCGTCAACTGGAAGCCGATCGTGACCCGCCCGCCGCGCTTCCGCTTGACGGTGGCGCGCAGCGGTTTCACGCTGATGAAGCCGAGGGTGTTGTTGAGGTTGAAGCTCCGCTCTGCTTTCGATGTCTTGCCCTCGGAGTCCGTCGCGCTGACGGTGAAGCGCCAGCGGCCCTCAGGCTCGCTCTGGCCGTTCACCTTGCCGGGCCAGTCGAAGCGGTAGAGCCCGGGACGCCGCTCGCCGATGTCGATCGAGCGCGTGACGCCGCCGGGCCCCGTCAGCGTCGCGCTCACGTTCGACTGGCGCACGATCTTGAACGAGAGCTCCTGCTTGTCGCCCGCCCCATCGCCGTTGGGCGAGAACGACGGCTCCGGCTGAGGCGCGTACACCCCGTAGTAGCTCATGAGGAACGACTCCGCGACCATCCGCTCGCCGCCCGTGTCCGACGGACGGCTGAGCAACTGGCCGCCAAACGCCATCGTCGAGGAGCCGCCGGCGTCGAGTGCCGACGCCGTCACGACGCCGAGCCGGATCATCGCCTGCGCGAGCTCGAAGTTCGTCATCCCCGCGGAGTAGCCGGCGCGCCGCCCATCGACGACGAGCATCACGATCCTGCCGTCGGGCCGCTGCCCGACGGCGGTGCGCGGATGGCGGCGGTTCAGGTGGTAGGTGCCGAAGTCCTCACCGGCGTTGAAGATCGGCTTGCCGCCGCGGACAATCAGCGGGCCGCCGCCGAGCGCCTCGGGGACGTCACGCCAGTCAGGCGTGAGCACGAGCCGCACCGTCACCAGCTGACCGGCCGCGGCCTCCACGGCGAGGCGTTGAGCCTGGGATCCCTTCGCGGCCAGGACCGCGCCGCCCGGCGGGATGGGCGTCGACCCGCGCCGGTTCTCCGTTACGAAGCCGACGAGGTCGGTGTTCGCCGTTGCCGCCGGGAAGGGCGAAAGCACCGCCTCGACGGCGCCGTTGTTGGCAGGTGTCGTGTTGCCGTAGGCCGGCGTGTACAGCGTCGTCCCGTTCGGGCCGGGCGGCCGGTTGACGAGGTGAACCGGCCGCCGCGGGCCGGAGCCCTGCCACGTGGCGCGCATCGCGACGCGCTCGACGCGGAGGTTGCCGCTGGTATCGACGCCGACCATCGACCGCTTGGGGTGGGGCGTCGTCTTCAGCACGCCGTCTTGGATCAGGCCGCTCGATGGGATGCCGTCGGCCCACGTGAAGAGGTCGCCGTTGACGCCTGCGGTTGTCGAGCTCTGCTCCGCGCGGCGCTGCATCGACGTGACCCGCTCGCGACCCACGACGGCGCCGTTCGAGAGCACGGGCTGGAGCTTGTAGAGCGCGCCGTCCGGCTTCGGTGCCGTGAGGATGTGCAGCCGCATTGGACCGAAGCGAGTGAACTGGAGCCGCTGCTCGTACGTCACGCCGGGCATCAGGAGCTTCACCGCCCCCGGCGCCGGCGTGGCGAAAATGCCTGCAAGCAGGCAACAAATAATTACCTTGCGAAGCACGACCCAGCGGTCAGGCTACCCAATCGCGCGGCGCTTTACATGATTCGTACGCACGAATCTCGTGGGTAGGGTGCGGAGATGGAGCAGGCAATCGAGGTTCGCGGTCTCGTCCGGGAGTTCAAGGGTGGAATCCGGGCCGTCTCCGGCATCGACCTCGACGTCGCCACGGGCGAGATCTACGGGTTCCTGGGCCCGAACGGGGCCGGGAAGTCGACGACGGTGCACGTACTGACGACGCTCCTTCCGCCCACCTCCGGCAGCGCGACGGTCGGCGGCTTCGACGTCGTCGCCGACGGCGCGAAGGTACGCGCCACGATCGGCGCGGCGCTCCAGGAGGCGGCGCTCGACCCGCTGCTGACGGGCCGCGAGCACCTGCAGCTGCAGCTCGCGCTCCACGGAATCCCGCGCCGCGAGCGCCGCGGCCGGACCGACGAGCTGCTCGAGCGCGTCGGCCTCCGGCTGGCGGCCGACCGCAAGATCGGCGGCTACTCCGGCGGGATGAAGCGCAGGCTCGACCTCGCGCTCGCGTTAGCGCACCGACCGCGGATCCTCTTCCTCGACGAGCCGACGACGGGACTCGACCTGCAGAGCCGCAGCGCGTTGTGGGACGAGGTCGTCCGCCTCAAGCGAGTCGAGGGCGTCACCGTCTTCCTGACGACGCAGTACCTGGAGGAGGCCGATGTGCTCGCCGACCGCGTCGGGATCATCGACCACGGGAGGATCGTCGCCGAGGGGACGCCGGCGAGCCTGAAGGCCGAGATCGGCCGCCCGACGGTCGAGGCGCTCCCCGCCGACGTCACTGCGACGGAGACGCTCGAGAGCGTTCTCGGACGCTTCGGCGAGCTGCAGCCGTCGACGGCCGGCGTCGCCGTCCGCCTCGACGGGCGTGGTGAGCTCGCGGACGTCGTCCGCGCGCTCGACTCGGCCGATGTCCGCGTCGCCGACCTCAACATGCATGCGCCGACGCTCGACGACGTCTTCCTCGCCAAGACCGGCCGCTCGCTCGAAGGCGCCGAGGAGGAGCCATCCGAGCCGCAGTCGTAAGCCAGGTCGTCTACCTCGGACGCCGCTCGGTGATCCGGACGCTGCGCCAGCCGGCGAACTGGATCACCGCGCTCGTCTTCCCTGTCGCCCTGATGGCTGTCAACACCGGCGGTCTCGACGCCGCGACGAAGATCCCCGGCTTCCCGAGCGACTCGTTCCTCGCGTTCTTCCTTGCCTTCCCGTTCATCCAGGGCTCGCTCTTCGCGACCGTGAACGCGGGCTCCGACCTGGCGCGGGACATCCAAACCGGCTTCCTCAACCGCCTCTCGCTGACGCCGATGAGCGGCACCGCGCTGCTCCTCGGTCACCTCGCCGGTGTGATCGTCCTCGGCGTGGTCCAGGCGCTCTGGTACCTCGGCGTCGGCCTCGTGCTCGGCGTGCGGCTCGAGTCGGGCGTCCCAGGCGCCGTCGTGCTCTTCGTGCTGGCCGTGCTGATCGTGCTCGCCTTCGGCTCCTTCGGCGCGTTCGCGGCGCTGCGGACGGGCTCCACGGAGGCAGTGCAGAGCCTCTTTCCGGTCTTCTTCGTCTTCCTCTTCCTCTCGTCGATGAACCTGCCGCGGAACCTGATCGAGACCGACTGGTTCCGGCTCACGGCGTCGCTCAACCCCGTGTCGTACCTGATCGAGGGGATCCGCAGCCTGGTGATCTTCGGTTGGGACGGGCAGGCGCTCGCGCTTGCCTTCTCGATCAGCATCGGGCTTTCGATCGCCGGATTGGCGCTGTCCTCGGTCGCGCTGCGCGGAAGGTTGGCGAGGACGTGAAGCGAACGCTCGACGTCGCGCTCGCCGTCGGCTGGCGAATGCTCCACAACAACTTCACCAACCCGTCGCTGCTCCTGCCCGGACTCGCGTTTCCCCTCTTCTTCTTCACCGCCTTCGCCGGCGGTCTCTCGCGCGTGAACGACGTGCCGGGTTTCGGCTTTCCCGTCGGCTACACCGCGTTCCAGTTCGTCTTCGTGCTCTTGCAGTCCGCGGCCTTCGCCGGCGTCTTCACCGGCTTCGGGATCGTTCGCGACTTCGAGAGCGGCTTTGCGCGGCGTCTGATGCTGGCGGCGCCCGACCGGCGCGGGATCCTCCTGGGCTACGCGCTCGGCGCCCTCGGGCGATGGTCGGTCACGGCGACGGTGCTGACGTGCGTTGCGTTTCTGGTCGGGATGCAGGTCGGCGGCAGCGGCGTCGACCTCTTTGCGCTCTACGCGCTGGCGGTGCTGGTGAACGCCTGCGGCCTGCTCTGGTCGGCCGGAGTCGCGATGCGTTTGCGGACGATTCAGGCGGCGCCGCTGATGCAGCTGCCGATCTTCCTCAGCCTCTTCTTCGCGCCGGTGTTCGTCCCGGTCGATCTCTTGGCCGACTGGCTTCGAGTGATCGCGCACCTGAACCCGGTGACGCTCTTGCTCGAGGCAGGGCGCAGCCTGATCGCGGGGACGCCGACCCACGTCGCGTATGCGTATGGCGCAGCTCTCGCGCTGGTCGCGGGCTTCTCGGTCTGGGCCATGCGCGGGCTCCGGAAGGCCGAGGCCGCCGGCGGCGGTTAGGCCGACGGCACGCCGGCGTCACGGGCTCAGACCCCGGCGCGAGACGGTGACGAAAGCCGCGCGGATCTGTAACGGCCTGTCCCCAGTTCCGCCAGGACATGCCGTGAGGCATGTCCGCGGTGGGGACGATTCGTTACGGAGTCGTTACGGGGTCTGACCCCGCACGCGACGCCAACGCTTCTCTGACGCGCGCCTGGAAGCCGGCCACGAGGCGCTCGCTCTCCGGCAGCAGCCGACCTTCCGCGATCGCGCCCGAGCCTGCTCCGCGCTGCACGAGCTCGACCAGCCGCCTGTCCTCGCGGCCGACCTCGTCGTCGAACTCCGTGAGCTCCGCGATCCACTCCTCACTCGCATCCGGCGCGAAGAAGTAGTCCAGGATCCGGCGGGTCCGGTCCGGCGAGAGCGGGAGCATCGGGCCGATCGAGAGGTTCTTCTGCCCGGGGAAGATGTTGATCCCGGTGTTCGGCCAGATGAAATGGAATTGACCCACGGGAAGTTCGGCGTCGCCGCGGCTCCGGAGCTGCCCGAACTGGCTCCAGTGCCACTCGCCGGTCTCGAGCGCGTAGTTGTCGGGGGAGACGTCGACGACGCCGGAGAAGCCGGGGTGCGCGACGGGGCAGTGGTAGCACTCGAGGAAGTTCTCGCAGGCAATCTTCCAGTTCGCCTCGACCTCCCAGTCGGACCGGTGATGGAACGCGAGGTCGTCCACGTCCATGACCTCGGCGACCCGCTCCGGAACGTCCCCGAGCACCGCCTCCAGCGACGGCGCGCCGCCGTCGAGGTTCACGAAGCGGAACGGCCCCCACCCCTCGAGGCGAACGGGCTCGAGCGCGACGTCGGAGAGGTCGACGTCCTCCCGATCGGACCGGGGCGCCGCCCGCAGAGTCCCCTCCAGGTCATACGTCCAGGCGTGGTAGGGGCACTGCAGGCTCTTCCGGCTCCCTGCCTCCTCCACCACGACCGAGCCGCGGTGCCGGCAGACGTTGATGAACGCACGCTCGCGGCCGTCCTCGGCCCGCACGACGACCACGGGCGCGCGGCCCGCCCAGCCGGGGACGACATTCTGCTCGCCGAGCACGCCGACGTACTGCCAGGAGCGCCGGAAGATCGCCTCGTCCTCGCGCGCCAGCACGGCCGGGTCGCGGTACCACTCCCAGGGAGTCGTCGCGGAGGCGCTCAGACGGCGTCGGCGACGATCGCGATCACGTAGCCGAGGATCAGCAGCGTGCCCGTCGCCAGGTGCAGCTGGATGTTCTTCGCCATCGCCGGCATCAGCACGTACGGCTCCTCGTAATGGTCGCGCAGCGCCCGGTAGACGGGCACCGCCAAGGGCGCCGCCGCGAGGGCGATCAGCGCCGGCCGCACGATCCAGCCGGCGGCGGCGAACACCAGGATCATCCCGAAGGCGAGCGCCACGGATGCCGCATAGCCGTTCACGATGGCGTCCTTCGAGAGGCGCACCGGCAGCGTCCGCTTTCCGGCCTTCTCGTCCGCCGGCCGGTCCGGAACCTCGTTCACATAGAGGACGAGCGCGATCAGGATCCCGACGGGGAGCGATGCGAGCAGGGGCTCGAGGTCGTACTCCTGCGCCTGCACGTAGTACGCGCCGAGGGTCATGATCGGCCCGAAGCCGAGGGCGACGATCACCTCGCCGAGCCCACGGTGGACGAACTTCAGCGGCGGGGCGGTGTAGAAGAGGCTCAAGAGGACGCCGGCCACACCGAGCCAGAGGAGGCCCCACCCGCGCGCGGCCGCGAGGATAAGGCCGATGGCGATCCCGGCGGCGTAGAACCCGGCCGAGAGCAGCGTGATCGTCCGCAGCGACATCAGGCCGTAGTGCACGACGCGGGAGCCGCCGCTGAACTGGGTCGGGTTCACGTTCGCGGCGTCGGCGCCGCTCGTCGTGTCGAAGACGTCGTTCGCGACGTTCAGCCCGAGGTGGATGCAGGCGCCGCCGATTACCGTCAGGAGCGCCACCCACCAGTTGAAGCCGTCCTTCTCCGCCGCCACTGCAATCCCCAGCAGCACCGGGACGAACGTCGCCGTGAGGAAGGGCAGTCTCGTTGCGCGCAGGAAGAGCCAGCCGAAGGCGAGCTTCGGGCGCACCTCCCGCCCTGTCTCCGCCGAGACCCGCTCGAGATAGCGGTGCGCCTGGGGCACGCTGCGTTCGGAGTACTCGAAGAAGGACATCTCCTGCTCGTCCCAGTGCTGCACGTGCTCCGGGGTGAACTCGAGGCGGCCGTCGGCCGGCCGCAGCGCGCCCCAGAGCGAGACATAGCGGCGCTCGTCGTAGCCGATGCCGGGCTGCGGACGGATGTGGCTGAAGACGACGTTGACGCGCTCCTCCGCGGGAGGCTGAGCCTCGCCCGCCACCGCCTGCAGGACGACAACTCCGCGGTCGGCGTCGACCTCGAACTCCGTCGCCACCGACATCGGGTAGCCGTCAGAGTCCACGAACGCGATCACGGCGTGCGCGAAGCGCTCCTCCAGGGTGCCGATCAGCTCTGGCGGCTGCTTCATGCGAGCACCGGAGCAACCTCGAACACCTGCGGCGCGCGGTCGGTCCTGCCCTCCTCCCAGAAAAACGCCTTGCGGGGCCGGACCTCGATCACGGCGCGTTCGAAGAAGAGCGGCAGCGCGACGCGCTTGCCGAGGAAGAAGTCGATCGCCGGCTCCTTCTCGCGCCAGAGCGGCAGCACGCGCTCCCAGCCGGCGTGGAGATCGGAGTCGTCGACCGTCGCGTCGCCTTTGATCGTCACGCGCGCGAACCGTTCGACCTTCACCGCCTCCGGGTCGGTGATCGAGATCGAGACCTTGGGGTTCGCCTTGATGTGCTCGAGCTTCCTCGAGAAGAGGATGCTCGAGGTGAGGTAGATCACCTCGCCGTCATAGAGCGGGATCAGCGGGTGGGTCACCGGCAGCCCGGATCCATCGACGACGGTGAGCTCGCAGACGAGTGCCGTCTCGAGGAGCTCTTCGACCGGCTGCGGAAGGACGCCCACGGTGCTGAAGATAACTACTTACTCCGTCAACCAGGTCGAAACAAGCGCTCAGGCGGTGCCATCCGGCACAGGGCGATTTAGCCCTGTCCAGGGGCCAGGCACCCGGACAGGTCTCAAATGCAGCTGCGCCCCCGCAT
>DATFQN010000091.1:0-27167 GCA_035264165.1 Gaiellaceae bacterium | reverse complement strand
GCGCAGTGTGTCGTTGCCGTCGCCGCCGTTGATGGCGTCGTTGCCGGCCCCGCCGTCCAGCGTCAGCTGGGTGAGCGCGGCAAGCCCGAGCCCGGCGTTGAGCGTGTCGTTCCCGGCGAGGGACTCGATGGCGAGCGCCTCTGCGTTGACCACGTCGATCGGCAGGCCGCCGGGCCCGCCGGAGACGGCGATGTGAGAGGCGTCCGCTGACGCCGCCACCGCAATCGTGTCGTTTCCGGCCGTACCCTCGACTGTGACGCGGTCGCTGCCCGCGCCGGAATCGAGGTTCAGCTTGTCGTTCGCGGCCTGTGCGCGGGAGACGTTGACCGCCGCCCCGATGCCGCTGATGTTGATCCCGCCGCCGACCCGGAGCTCGTTTGCGGCCGCCGAGCCCTTGATGTCGACGACGTCTGGAGCCCCGTCGTTCGCCAGGTCGGCGTTCAGCTGGCCGAGCCCCGCACCCGCGAGGTCGTTGACGACGACGTTGTCCGCCCCGCCGAACGCCCGAAGGTCGAATCGCTCGACGCCCGCGATGTTCATCGTGCCCGCAGCGACGAACCTCAGCCGCTTTCCGTTGGCCGAGAACACGAACTTCTCCGCGGCGTTCGAGCCGTTGAAGACGACTAGGTCACTGCCCGCGCCGCCCTCGATCAGGTCGTTGCCCCGCTTGCCGTCGATCGTGTCGTTGCCGATGCCGCCGAACAGCCGCTCGGCCGCAGAGCCGCTGCGCAGCAGGTCGTTGCCGGTATCACCGAAGAGGCTCGTCGCCTCCGTGTTGGTGAACACGCCGAAGCGCTCGTTGATCGAGAGCGCGTCGGCACCGGATGCGCCGCGAACGACGATCCGCTTGAAGGCCGAGCGCTTGAAGGTGAACTCGGCTGAACCGTTGCTGCCGGCATCCACCTGGAGCCGGGACTTGTTACCTGGCTTCAGCCGGAGCGTGATGCTGTCGTTCTTGGCCGTGCCGAGGACGTTGAGCTGGCCGCGGCGGATGCTCGCCTTGACCTTCGGCTTCGGCTTCTTCGCCGCCTGCTTGGCCGGCTTGGCCGCCGTCGCCCCGTAGGACGAGTCGGACGAGAACGCGAGCGCGGTCACGAAGACCAGGGCCAGGAGTGCCGTCACTAGGACGATCACTCCGCGTCGGCCGTTGCCGTCGCGCCTGATGATGGATTCGATTGCGGATCGCACTTACTCCTCCTTGATCGCGATGCTGGATTGCCTTGTCTTGGCGATCGTGGAGGCGGCGGACCGGCGTTCGCACCGTGGCGACCCCCCTGACTCTTGCGGCTACCCCCCGCAGGGCAAGCAGTCGCACTCGAAAGGAGACGTGCATAGAGGAAGACGCACCGTGCGGCCCATGTGGCTGGTGACTTGGGCACTGCCCCTAGAGATTGATCGCGACGTATCGCGCTAGCTCGTCCGCCGCCGCTCGCACGCGCAGCCGCTAAGCATGGTGCAGGCGACCCTCACCCTGAGGGACGGCGAGTCCAGTGCCACGTCGCCAGCGTGCTTGACCGTGGACTTGTCGGGACGCTAAGCCGGCACTGCAGCGCCGCTGCCGAGTGCGGCAGGAACCTCGTGTCTCGAGTCGACCTGCAGCTTGCGGAAGACGCTTGTCAGGTGACCCTCGACTGTGCGCGCCGTGACGAAAAGCGTTTGGGCGATCTCCCGGTTGCTGAGACCCTGGCTGGCAAGCTCGGCAATACGTCGCTCGCTGGCCGTCAGCGAGTCGAGCCCTGTCAGAACGACCCGACGCGGGCGAGCACCGCTGGCGCGGAGCTCGGTCTCGGCGTATTCGGCGAGGGGTCTGGCGCCGGCGCGGTGGGCGGCGTCGAGGGCCTCATGGAGCAGCTCTCGCGCCTCGGTGCGCCGGTTGCGGCGCCGAAGCATCGCGCCGAGGTCAGCGAGTGCGCGCGCTCGTTCCAATCTGGCGTCGCCGCGCTCGAATGCATCGATCGCCTCGCGGAGCAGGAACGCGCCGCGGTCGCCGCCGGCCACGAGGCCGGCGGCGCGCAGCGCCACGCCGAGTGCGCGCGGAGCGCCGAATGCGCGGGCAAGCTCGAGTTCCTCTGCTGCGAGGCGTTCCGCCGACTCGGGCTGGCCGAGCGCCAGATGCGCGAGCCCCGCCTGCGAACGCCATGGAAGAAAGCTCGGGCAGGTGATCATCGCTCGCGTCACGAGTGCGCCGACCGCGAGGAAATCTGCGAGCCCTTCCGCGACTCGCCTCTGTTCGACCCGCAGCCGGCCACGTGCGAACCGAAGAAGCGCGGCAACGAGGGATCCGTTTTCTGCCTCTGAGGCGAGCGCCCTGAGTTCTTGCGTAGCTGCGTCGAGCTCTCCCTGATCGACAAGCGCCTCGATGAGCACACCGCCGTTGAGGACGCGTGAAAACGGCGGTGCCGGCAGCGCCGTCGCGGCGAATGCGGTCCGTGTATCCGCCTCCGCCGCGATGAGGTCGCCGCGTCGGAGCGCGAGCCAGCCGCGGTTAGCCAGGCCGCTCGCGAGCCGACTGCTGTCACCACTCGCCCGCGCCTGCGCAATCGAGGCATCGAGCAGTGGGCGCACCTGGGCGTAGCGCTCGGCCCAAAAAAGCGAGAATGTCGCCATCGAGAACCAGGCGGAGAAAGAAAACCTGGGTCGGTTGCCCAAACCCGTCGAGGCGCTACCGCCGGCCAGAAGCGCACGGGTCGCAAAGTCCGCGCCGACCTCGGCGTGCTCGTTTGTCAGGACATAACAGTAAGCGAGAGCGGCAAGCAGGTCCGGTGGTGCTGCTGGATGGCTTGCGGCCCGCTTGCGTAACGCCTCCAGGCGCAGCTTCGTCGATGGTGCGGTTGTGGGATCGTTCAGCGCAGGGAACACGGCGGCGGCCTCGAGCCTGAGCGCGAGCTCGGCATCGTGCGGTTCAAGCGACAACGCGACGCGATCGAGAACCTCGACAGCCTCCGCGAAGCGTTGGGTTCGGATGAGCGCGTAGGCGAGGACCATCGCTGCCTCGGCGATCGATGGGGCATCCGGCGCACTATCCATGGCTCGCTGCAAGTGCTCGGGCCAGTCGGCGAGCCCGGCGCTCGCCTCGGCCACTCCGAGGTCGAGCAGCAATCCATACTGGTCGCGCGGCGCAGGTGGTTCAGCGAGCACGCGGCGCAGGAAGGCGGCTGCTGAGTCGGGAGCGCCGTTGCGCTCCGCCGCGCGCGTGGCCCCAAGGAGCCGCTCGACGACCCAGCCATCGCCGGCTGGCTCGGTGGCGAGCAGGTGCTTGGCCACGCGCTCGTTCGTCCCCGGTTGCTCGGCGAGCACCCGTGCGGCACGACGGTGACCTTCTGCGCGCTCTGTGCTGCTGAGATCTGAGTAGATGTCGGCGCGGACGATTGGGTGGATGAACGTCAGCGGTTCGCCGGCGCCGAGTATCCCCGCGGTCGCCAGCAGTTCGGCTGCGTTGGAAGCCTCCACCCCATCGAGTTCCGCGAGACGCGCCGCCTGGAGAAGGTCGCCCTGCTCGAGTACCGCCAGTGCCCGGGCGAGCCGTCTCGCATGCTCCGGCAGCCGACGCAGCCGCACGCGAATCGAACGACCGACCGTTCGTGCCCCGATTCTCTCGACATGGGTCGCGGCCTCTGCCGTCGGAGCGATCCCTCCTTCGCTCAGCGCCTCGACAAGCGCGCGGAGCAGGAACGGGGTCCCGCGCGTTACGCGCAGGCAGGCGTCGACGAAGACGGGGTCCGGAACCTCGGCCAGCTTCGACTCAACAAGCTGGGCGACCGCTCCGCTCGTCAGCGGAGGGAGGCGAATCGTTTCGGCGGAGGGATCGGTTGTCACGGCCGCAAGCAGCTCTGCATCACTGTCCGTCTCCCGCGGCCGGGTGGCAACGATCAGCGCGGCGTCGAGCTCTTCGAGGCGTGTGAGAAGGAAGGTCAGGTAACGCAGGGACGGGTTGTCTGCCCAGTGCGCGTCGTCGACGACGAGGCAGAGCGGACCCTGGGTGGCCAGGTTTGCGCACAGCCAATAGAGGCCGTGGAGGATCGCAAATGCGGAATCGACGCTCGATGGGGGCGTGCCGTTCAAAGGGGACCCGCCCGGAAGCCCGAGCAGGCCTGCCGCCACCCCGGCCGCCCCGTGAAGTAGATCCGCCCGTTCGAGCTCCGATGCCGCGGCCAGCGGCGGCTCGAAGAGCTGACGCACGACCCCGAAGGGGAAATCGCGCTCCAACTCAGCACCCCGCGACCGGAGCACACGCATGCCGCCGCTTGCAGCCGCGGTGCGCGCGGCCGTGAGCAATGCCGTCTTGCCAATCCCGGCAGGCCCTTCGATCAGCACGAATGTGCCCCGCCCCGAGCGAGCCTCGGCCAGCGCCGCCTCGATCCGCGCCAGCTCCGCGCTCCGCTCGAGCAGCTGCCCAGTGGCGGCGGCGTGATCCATTTCACGTCAGCCTACGCCCCGATTCGCCGAAAGTCGACCGAACGACAGGGGGTCGCCACGGTGCGCGGGTCCGCCGTCTCCATCATCGCGAAGACAAGCCAGTTCCCGAGCCGCCCGCGGCTCACGCGAAAGGAGTTCTTGTCGTTTCCGGGGCCGTCGCGTACGGGCGACGCAGTACGGCAAAGCCTTCATAGCCAGATCGCGTTCGCGACGCGAAACTTTTGCCCGAACTTTGCCCGCCTGAGCTGATCTGAAGTGGTGTCAGCTGACAGTCATGCGCGAGCGTGCGGGAGCGTCACTTGACGCTCCTTGCCGGCCGGACGTCGAGCGGATGATTCCGGCGTGCGGCTCGACCTTCCGACCGGCACGGTCACCTTTGTCTTCACCGACGTCGAAGGCTCGACGTCGCTGCTGAACGAGCTCGGCGCAAAAGGGTACGCGGATGCGCTCGCCGCCCACCGCGCGGTCATCCGGGAGTCGTGTTTTCGAAACGGCGGCGTCGAGGTGGACACGCAGGGAGACGCCTTCTTCTTCGCGTTCCCTACCGCCCCGGGCGCCCTCGACGCCGCTTCCGCGTTCACGGATCACCTCGCCGCGAACGGACAGATCCGCGTGCGAGTGGGAGTCCACACGGGCACGCCCTTGCTCGGAGAGGAAGGGTATGTCGGCCACGATGTCCACCGCGCCGCCCGCATCGCCGCCGCGGGGCACGGCGGCCAGGTGCTCGTCTCGGCGGCGACGGCGGCCTTAGTCGCGCTCGAGCTGACCGACCTCGGAGACCATCGGTTCAAGGACCTCCGTGCTCCCGAGCGTGTCTTCCAACTCGGCAGCGGCGAGTTCCCCGCACTGAAGAGCCTCTATCGGAAGAACCTTCCGGTGCCAGCGACCACCTTCGTTGGCCGTGGCCACGAGCTGGACGAGCTCGGCGCACTCCTCGACCGAGGGATTCGCCTACTGACCCTCACAGGCCCCGGCGGCGTCGGCAAGACACGCCTCGCGCTGCAGGCGGTCGCCGGCGCCGCGGAAGCCTTCCCCGACGGTGTGTGGTGGGTACCGCTTGCGTCGGTGCGTGATCCGGACCTCCTGCTGTCTTCGGTCGCGCTCGCGCTCGGCGTCCCGGAGCAGCGCGGCCGCGAGCTCGAGGAGAGCCTGATTGACGTGCTCTCAGCCGCGAGCTCGATCCTGCTGCTCGACAACCTCGAGCATCTCCTCCCGGGTGCGGCGGCGAAGGTTGCGACGCTTCGGGATGCTGGCGGGTCCACCGTCGTCGTCACGAGTAGAGAGCGGCTCCAGTTCGTGGGCGAACACGTGTATCCGGTCGCCCCGCTCGTGGCGACGGAGGCAACCGAGCTGTTCTCCGCGCGGGCTGCCGCGCTTGGGTACGACGCCGGCGATGCCGACTCGGTCGCCGAGCTCTGCGCCCGGCTCGACAACCTCCCGCTGGCGGTCGAGCTCGCGGCCGCTCGGACCGGTCTTCTTGCACCGGCCGAGATTCTCTCGCGACTTGGCGGCCGCCTTGACAAGCTCAAGGGCGGCCGCGACGCCGACCCTCGCCAGCAGACGCTCCGCGCCACGATCGGGTGGTCTCACGAACTACTCGACGCGCCCGAGCGGGAGCTGTTCGCACGGCTCGCGGTCTTCGCGGGCGGTGGGACGATCGAGGCGGCCGAGGCGGTGTGCGAAGCCGACCTCGACGTGCTGACCGCCTTGCTCGACAAGAGCCTGGTGCGCAGAAGCGGCGAGCGGGTGTGGATGCTCGAGACGATCCGTGAGTTCGCCTCGGATCAACTCTCCGTCAGCCCGGCTGCAGATGATCTGCGAGACCGCCACGCGGCCTACTACCTCGCACTTGCTGAGGTTTCCGACAGTGAAAAGCGCGGCCCCGGCCAGGCCGAGGCTCTCAGGCGCTTCGCGTCCGAGCGTGAAGATCTCCGCGTCGCCTTCGAGCGGCTGCTCGAGCGTGATCCGGCCGCGGCCCTTCGGCTCGTCGCCGCGCTTTGGACCTTCTGGTTCATGAGCGGCCACTTCCGTGAGGGCCGCGAGGTGCTGGCCGCGGCGCTCGAGCGGGCTCCCCCGGAACCGACGGAGGCCAGGGCGTCGGCTCTCGTCGGAGCGGGGCTCCTCGCCTCGGACCAAGGTGATCATGGGGAGTCGAGAGGACTGCTAGAGGGTGGCCTCGCCGCCGCGCGGGCCGCCGGCTCGGCTCGCACGGAGGCGAACGCGCTCAGCCTGCTTTCGTTCTACGACGCGTTCGGCAGGGACGAACAGATCCGCCTCGGCGAGGAGGCGCTCACCAACGCTCGCACTTCTGGGGATCGCTGGCTTCTCGGACTAGTGACGGGAAACCACGGCGCCCTGATGGCGCGGTTCGGCGAGATCGAGAAAGCAATCGAGCTGACGGAAGAGGCATATCGCCTCTGCCGCGGGGTCGGCGACTTCTCGCTGACCGCGCTGTGGCTCTCGAACCTCGCGGGGTACGCCCTGGAGGGCGGGAACGCCGCCGGCGCTCGCAGCAGGCTGGAGGAGTCGCTCAAGCTCGCCCGGTTCATCGACGACGTCCGCGGAACCGGCCAAGCGCTGGGCAACTTGGGCTGGGTCGAACTGCTCGACGGCGATCTCGAGGACGCCTTCTCGTGCTTCGAGGCGGCGGCGGCGATCGCACGCAGGCTCGGGGCGCGGTGGCTCGGCGCCGATGCAATCTGGGGCCTCGCCCAAGTCGCAGCCGGGACCGGCGACGACTACCGGGCGGCGCGCCTCGCGGGGGCCGCGCTCGCGGTCGGTGGATCCGCCGGATACGACCCGGCCGTCACGACCGTGTTCACTCGTCACGTCGACGACGCCCGCGCGGCGCTTGGTGAGCAGGCGTGGCAGAAAGCCCGGGACGAGGGCGCGGCGCTCGACCTCGATGCCGCGCTCCGGCTCGCGCTCGATCGTTAGGCAAGGGGACGGCGCCGGCGGGCAGGAAAGCAGGTTCAAACTTTCGCTTTCGGGGTCAGTTGCCCGTCAGTCGAGACGGGAGCGACGAGTTTCGCGCGCGGATGCCGCCTCAGGCGAGACCCTCAGCGCGCGCGGCCAGCGCTGCGAGCACCTCCGGGAAGTCACCGCTGATCTCGGGACCGATCTCCGGGCCCACGGTCTCGGCGGCCGGCCCCGTGATCTCCATCCGATAGGTGATGCGCGAACGTTCGTCGACTCGTGTTTCGGCCCCTACCGCAAGGCGGAAGCTCGAACGGGATGGTGCGGTTCGAATCTGCGAGGGGTAAAGCATGGGGCTGTGAGAGGTAAAGCACGCAAATTGAGCAGGTCGCAGCCGCTCTCGTTACGGCGAAGAGGCCAGCTGATCGAAGGTCGAGACCTGCGCGCTCAGCGAAGCGCCTCGTCGAACCGCGGGTCGTCGCGTACGGCGGCGAAGTCGTCATCTCTGCGCGCGTCCTCGCGGAACCGCGGGAGCAGCTCGACGGACCGCCGGAGGTGGGCGAACGTGTCGTCGCCGGTGTCGCCCGCGAGCGTTGCGAAGCACGCGTAGTTGTAATGCAAGCCCGCATGGTCCGGCATGTGCTCGAGGGCGCCGCGGACCGCTTCGAGCGCGTCGTCGTAGCGCTGTTCGCCGTAGGCCCTCATGGACTCGCTGTGGAACGGCCACGCCTCACCCCAGTCGATCCCCTGGTACGCCTCGCCAGGTGTGGCGCCGACGGCGAGGACGGTTCCGTCCCCGGTCGCCTTCCGCCGCGACTCCGGTCCGACGAACACGAATGTTCCCGGGGGAGCGTCGACCGTCTCGCCGTCGACCTCGAAGGTCGCCTTGCCGTCGAGCACGATGTACAGCTCCTCCTGGCCCGACCCGGCCTCGTCGTGCTCGTTGATCAGCGTGCCGTCCTCTCCGGGCGTGTAGGCGTTGATTCCGAATGAATGGATCCCGAGGTGCTCGCGCACCGGAATATCTCTGCCGCGCCGCTCGATGTCGTCGAGGTGCGCGACTTGCCAGTTCTGCTCGTCGTTCATTCGATCACCTCCGTATAGCGCGCGTCAGCGCGAATCGTCGATCGTAACCGCCGTCAAGCAAGCATCGGGCTTCCGCAGTGATGTCACCGTGTTCCGCCTAAATGCACGGCAAAAAGCCGGCTCGTTGTCTGCATTTCACCCCTTCTCGTGCAAGTCACCGCTACGGTCGTTGCTAGCTACTCCAAGCGGCAACCACGGCGAGGCGGTGCTTCGAGAACTCCAGGCGACGGTTCTCTAGCGCGGGCCCGTCAGGCGGACGAGACCGCGCGGCGTCCGGACGAAGACCTGGCGGCTGTAGAAGACGTAGAAGGCCCGCGCGTCGGCGCGGATCAGGCGCACGTAGCGTAGGACTGCGTTCACGTAGTTCGACGACGGGTTGTAGTGGTAGAGGGCGCGCCGGTAATCGCGCGGAGCGCCGTTCGCATGCAGGTAGTTCGCCGCGCCGATGATCGCGTCGTGCGGGTCGTGGATGTCGCCGCCGAGCCCGTACACCCGCCACGTCGACGGCAGGAACTGCATCGGCCCCTGCGCGCCGGCCGAGCTCGCGTTCCGGAGCTTGTTGTACGCCGACTCGACGTAGTTGACCGCCGCGAGCACGCGCCAGGAGACGCCGAACCGCCGCTCTGCCTCGGCGTAGTAGCGGCGCAGCAGCCCGGGCGGCTCGGCGGGACGCACCCGGAACGCGCTCCGCGGCCGCGGCCGGGAGAGGCTGACGAGCTCCCGCCGTGCGTAGATCTCGTCCCGGGCCTCGCGGGCGATCCCTGCAGGCAGACGGCGCAGAACCGCCCCCGAGAGGCGAGGGCTCCCCGAGAGCACGAGGTAGATCCGTTGCTGGTAGAGGGCGTCGAGCGTCACGTCCTCCGGCGTAGCCGGGCTCTTCGCCGCGCGCCAGCCGTCGATCGCCTCGCGCAGGTCGCGGGTCGTCGTCGCTAGGCGCGCCGCGAGGCGCGGCGGGTCGCGCGGGACCGGCGCGTCCGGCGGCGGAGGCGCGGCTCCGGCGACGAGCGCGGCAAGCGCGAACAGCACGGCCATGGGCAACAGCCGCCAGGCTAGCCGTCATGAGAGACTCCTCCCGTGAGCGACCCGCGCGAGCGCTTCCTGCTCCGCTACGCCGGCGGCTTTGCACCGTTCCTCGTCAGCCGCGCCGAGGGAGCGTGGGTCGAGACGACGGACGGACGGCGGGTGCTGGACTTCACCTCGGGCCAGATCTGCTCGACGCTCGGGCACAACCATCCCCGGATCGCAGCCGCCGTGCGGGAGACCCTCGACCAGGTCGTCCACCTCAACTCGTGGATGCTCTCCGAACCCGTGCTCGCGCTCGCCGAGCGGTTGGCGTTGCTCTTCCCGCCGCCGCTCGACAAGGTGATCCTGCTCAACACCGGCTCGGAGGCCAACGAGGTCGCGCTCAAGCTTGCGAAGATGCACACCGGCCGTTTCGAGGTCGCCGGGCTCGCGCGAAGCTTCCACGGGCTCCTCGCCGGGATCTCCTCGGTCAACTTCTCGATGGGGCACGCGGGCTACGGCCCGCTCCTGCCCGGCGCCTTGCTCCTACCGGCTCCCTACGCCTACCGCTGCCCGATCCGGCACTGTGACGGCGCCTGCGACTGCACCTGCCTAGAGACGGGGTTCGCGCTGCTCGAGCAGCAGTCGGTCGGCTCGCTCTGCGCCGTGATCGCCGAGCCCGTGCTCTCGGCGGGCGGGATCATCGTTCCTCCCGACGGCTACTTCCGCCGTCTGCGGGAGCTGTGCGACGAGCGAGGCATGCTCCTCGTGCTCGACGAGGCGCAGACCGGGTTCGGCCGGCTCGGGACGATGTTCGGCTTCGAGCACGACGGCATCGTCCCCGATTTCGTAGCCGTCTCGAAGACGCTCGGCGGCGGCGTCCCGCTCGCGGCGACGATCACGAGCGCCGCGGTCGAGGAGGACTGCGTGGGCAAGGGCTTCCTGCACGTCACCTCGCATGTGTCAGATCCCTTACCTGCGGCTGCCGGTCTCGCCGTGCTCGAGGTCGTCGAGGAGGAGCGGCTCGTCGACCGGGCGCGTGAGCGAGGCGAATACCTGCTAGAGCGGCTACGCGAGCTTCAGGCGGCGCACGAGCAGATCGGCGACGTTCGCGGCCGCGGCCTGCTCGGCGGGATCGAACTCGTCGAGGACCGCGAGAGCCGCCGCCCCGCGGACGCGCTCGGCGCTGCGGTGACGGCGGAGTGCCTCGAGCGCGGGCTTTCTATGAACATCGTCCGCGCCGGCACGAGCGCGAACTGCTTCCGGATGGCACCGCCCCTGACGATCGGTGAGGACGAGATCGACCTCGCGGTCGAAATCCTCGACGCATCGCTCGGAGCTGTGCTCGCGGACCGCCCGGAGCTCGCGAAGGTGTGAGCACCGCCGGTGGCGACGGCCCGCTGTAGAGCCGCGCGACAGGCGCTGAGCGCATGCTCACCGACTCCGCTCCATCGGTTCTCAAGGCACTGCGGCGGAGGCGCCATTACAAGCGTTAATCAGCGGCGCAAAGGGGGTGTGCACCCATCCCGTGCAACGAGAGGCAGGCTAGCGTCGATGCTTTCGAATCCATCGACAGAGACCGGCGCGCTGCTGGTGATCGACATGCAGACGGGCCTCGTCACCGGTCGAAGACTGGCCAATGCCGAAGTGCTGCTCGAAAACGTCGCGTTCTGTGTCCGCGCTGCCCGCGACGGCGGGGCGACTGTCATCTGGATCCAAGATGATGCCGGCCCTGCACTCTGGAGCCCAGAGAACCCGGGATGGCGGATTCACGCCGATTTCTCCGTCCGCGCAACGCTGTCCCGGGCGCTTCTGCTCGGTCATGGCGTCGCGCTGGTCGCGGACGCACACTCGACGTTCGACAATGCCTTCCGACCAGCCACCGGCGAGATCGCTCTCCTCAACGAGGAAGTCGAATCGGCGTCGCGTCGAGGGCTGCCATTACAGCTGGTCACGACGGAGGAGCTCCCCGCTTGGCTTGCCGACGACTTGCCCCCGGGCATGGGGAGGCGAGCGTCGCGCAGCGGCGAGAGCGCCGGCGGCGACGCGGGCTAGCTCGTGCGGAAGGGACTCGATTCTCCGGAGCGTCTGCAGCGCTACGCGGAGCTGATCGTCCGCGTAGGAGCGAACGTGGCGCCCGGGCAGTACGTTGCGGTCGACGGGCTCGTCGAGCACGTCGAGCTCGTCCGAGCCGTCGCAGATGCGGCCTACGACGCCGGTGCAAGCTTCGTCGATGTGCGCTACGCGGATCTGCGAGTCAAGCACTCGATGATCGCGAAAGCGCCAGAAGACGCTCTCACGTTCACGACGACGTGGATGGTGGAGCGCCTTGAGCGCCTCGGAGCCGAACGTGGCGCGCAGATTCTGATCGCAGGCAATCCTGACCCGCAATTGTTTTCGGATCTCGACCCGGCGCGCGTCGGCGCCGCTCGACAAGTTGCATTCGACGAAGCCCACATGCGGAACATCACGACGCAGGTCATCAACTGGACGATCGCGCCGTTCCCGACCGCGGGCTGGGCCGAGCATGTCTACGGCGAGCCGGATCTGGAGCGGCTCTGGGACGAGCTCGGATACGCCGTACGTCTCGACGTTCCGGATCCGGTCGAGGCATGGAGGGCACACATCGAGAGCCTCGGACGGCGCGCGCGCTCGCTCAACGATCAGAAGTTCGACGCGCTTCGCTTCACAGGCGACGGCACCGACCTCACGATTGGATTGTTGCCCGGATCCCGGTGGTTGTCGGCGGCGCTCACGACGACGTTTGGGCGACGCCACGTCGTCAATCTCCCAACGGAAGAGGTGTACACGACGCCGGATCGGGCTCGCGCGGATGGGGTCGTTCGCGCGAGCCGGCCGCTGGTGCTGCCTGGCGGGATGGTATGCGGCCTCGAGCTCCGCTTCGAACGTGGCCGCGTCGTCGCCGTCGAAGCGGAGAAAGGGGGCGAGTACGTTCGTGCTCAACTTGCGGCCGACGAGGGCGCGGCGTACCTCGGCGAGGTTGCGCTCGTCGACTCGAGCTCCCGCGTCGGACACGTTGATCACCCGTTCTTCAACGGCCTCCTCGACGAGAACGCCGCCTCGCATATCGCGTACGGGTCCGGATTCCCCTACGCCGTGGAGGGCGCCGATCGGCGGGACCCGCAGGAGCAGGTCGCCGCGGGTATCAACCACTCCGGGGTGCATACGGACGTGATGGTCGGCGGGCCCGGCACCGATGTCGTAGGCATCACGGCGAAAGGCGACGAACGCTCCGTGGTCGCCGACAACGTGTGGCAGCTCACCTGAGACGCAGAGAGATTCGTGGATGAGCGCCCTGCGTGTCCACGTGCGCCGGCGGCTCCTCATCGCTGCCCTCGCCGCCGCCACCGCTACCGTCAGCGGCTGCGGTTCGGACGAGCCGCGGCCGTTGACGATCAGGCACCGCCTCGATGCGAAGACGCGAGCCCTGTTCGCCTACGAGCGGAATCGGCCACTTCGCATCGGCGTGCGCCGGCGCACGACGGCACAGGGCGTGACCGTGGAGGATCTGACCTATCGCAGTCCTGGTAACGGCACCATCGCCGCCTACGTGGTAAAGCCGGCGGAGGGGAACACGGGCGAAGCGGGGATCGTGTTCCTGCACTGGACGTACAACGGCCCGGACCGGGACGAGTTCCTCGGCGAGGCGCGGTCGTATGCGAAGCACGGTGTCACGTCGCTACTGGTCGGCGAGAAGCGGAGCGTCGGTAACAGCGACATGGTCGTCGACATCGAGCGCGGGGTGGATCTGCTGCTCGAGCGCGAGCATGTCGACCCTGCCCGGATCGGATTCGTCGGACACTCGATGGGGGCGGTCGTCGGCGGCGTCGTTGCCGGTGTCGAAACGCGCATCCGCGCGTACGTGCTCATGGCGGGGAGCACGGGCTTCCCGCCGTTCCCGGAGCCGTTCATCGGACAAGCCGCGCCGGCGAGGCTGTTCTTCCAGTTCGGAAAACGCGACGAAATCATCTCTCCTGACGACGCGCGCGAGTACGCCGTTCGAGCCAGCGAGCCGAAGCGCGTTGGCTGGTACGACGCGGAGCACGACCTCAATGACGCCCGCGCCCGCGAAGACCGCGCCGAGTGGCTCCGCGAGCAGCTCGGCTTCGACGCGGCCGGGAACTACCGCGGGCGCGTCGCTACGAGATAAACGGCGGCGGTCCGGCTCTCGCAGCGGCCGCTCTCGAGCTGGCCGCGCAGCGCTTCGATGAATTTCTGCGCCTCGGCGTCCGTCAGTGCCGTCGCGACCGCCTCGCCTAGGCTCACCGCTAACGGGTTCGGGACGTACTCAAGCGCCGCTGTGCAATCGCGCGGCAGGACCGGTGTGGTCGAGATCGCGGCCTCGATCGTCAGGTCCACTGCCTCGAAGCCTGCACGCCGCGCTGCCAGTGCGAGAGGGACGCGACCGCGCTGAGGTCATAGCCGCAGAAATCGCCGCTTCGCGGTGTGCCCCAGAACGAGTTCAACGGCTCCAAGACCGATAGCCGTCCACCGGGCCGGAGAACGCGAAAGGACTCGTCCAATACACGGTGACGATCTGCGACGTAGATCAGGACCGGCCGCGCTGTCACGGCATCCGCGATCTCGTCGTCGAGCGGCGACAAGTCGTCGGCACTGGTCTCGATGAAGTACCGAGGCTGCGTCGGCGAGACGGCGGCGACATTGCGGCGGCAGTCATCGAGCAGGGCGGGCGACACATCGGTGAAGAACACGGTGGCACCGCGCGCCGCGGCTGCGACGCCGACCAACCCGCTCCCTGCGCCAAGATCGACGACGATCGATCCCGGCTTGACGGCGGCTCCGTCGAGCAGTCCTCACCGACCCCGTCAAAGGCCTACTCCGGCGCCTTCTGACCGCGGCGACCGGACCGGCCGGTGCGTGCGCTCTTACGTTGCCGGCTCGGGACTCGCTGGCGGTTCCTGCAGCGGCGACAGCAGCAGCAAGTGGCTCTCAACGACCGCCTGCGCGACGTCCACGACCTTCCGGCCGTTGTGTTGCGAGTGGTCGCGCAGCATGTCGAAGGCGCGTTCAGCGTCGATCGCGTGCCGCGCCATCAGGATGCCTTTCGCCTGCTCGATCAGCGCCCGCCGGCCGAAGGCACCCTGGAGGCTCTGGTACTCCGTGAACCGCTGCAGGGTGATGTCGATCGCGCTTTGGAGTTCACCGGCGTCGCCGTCGACGATGTAGGCGAAGACGCCGCGCTTTGCCGCTTCCCGGACGTATTCAGGGTCTTTCGAATGCAGCAACGCGATGACCGGGCAAGCGGACTCACGGACGATCTCTGTGATCAGCTCTAGGGCGTGCTCCGAGCTCAGCCCGAGACCGACCAGGGCCACGTCCGGCCGTTCCCTCTCGGTCGCGGCCCCGACTTCCTTGACGTAGATCTCGCGGGCGATCACGTCGTGGCCGAGCCCGACAACGACCTGCGCCAGCAGCTCGAGCCGGTCCCGCCGCTCGTTCGCGATGAGCACGCGAAGATGTTGCGGTTCGCTCCCGCCCGTCGTCAGGTCGCCAGCGCTCGCAGGCGCATCGGAAAGACCCTCGATCATCGCATCTCAGCCGTTGTCATAGAGACCAGCAGCCTCACTCCAGGCACGCGAGTGATGACGAAGCCGCGAGTGTAGCGCACCTCACGAACCCCCGATCCAGCCATTTCGTGAGGCGCTTGCTATCGTCTGGCGAGCAGCGTCACAACCCTCGGCGCAGCCCGAGCACGGGCGGGTCAGAACAAGCGAGCCGCCGACCGTCCACCCTCAGCAGAGCAGGTTGGAGCACGATCTAGCCGGCCTCAGCACCCGGCCGGCGATGTGGCTTCGAACCCGGGGAGGGCCGATGGTCGAGATTCGAGTTGCAATCGAGGACACGACGACCGCCCCAACGCTCGTGCGCCGGCTCGCGACGCTCTTCGACAGGGCAGCGATCTCGTTCGACCGCTCGCACAGGGAGGTGCGCGTCGAGTCCGAGTGGGAATCCCATGCGGTCATGCGCGTCGTCGAAGTCGTCCAAGCCTGGCTGAGCGAAGACGGCGCCGAGTCGGCAACACTGTCGATCGGAGATCGCTCGTACACACTGGAGACGTCGACTCCGCTCGGGGTCGGTCGATGATCGGCCTCGCACCGGATCGTCGGAAGACGCTCGACCTCGTTCAACGGATTTCGGTTGCGGGCCGCGGCGGCGTCACGGCGCCGGTCTTTCTCGAGGACGTGTGCGGCGCCGTGGCCGAAGCGTTCGACTTCGACAGCGTTGCGGCGATGCGATACGACACGGAAGCCGAAGAGGAAAGGGAAATCGCCTTCGCCGGCCGCGCTCCCGCCGATCGCGCGGACCGCGAACCGACCGCGAGCGTCTCCTTGCTCGCAGAGGCACGGGAGACCGAGAACCTCGCTCTCGTCTCGGCTGGAGACGTCGCCCTGGCGTTCGCCCTCCCGCTGATCAGCGGAGACCGATGTCTCGCCGTTCTCTACGGCACGCGCGGAGGCACGGTCTCGCCACCCGAAACCGACTGGGATGCGCTGGCGAGCGTCGGAGTCATCGCCGCAACCCTGCTCGAAGACGCGCTCGCTCGTGAGGAGATGAGTGAGCACGACATGCTCAAGAGCGAGTTCGTCGCGCTTGCTGCGCACGAGCTGCGGAACCCGTTGTCGAGCATCTACGGCATCTCCGTCACGCTGGACGACCGAGCTGACGAATTGGCTGACTCACAGCGCGTGACCCTGCTGGACGCGCTTCGAGAGCAGACGACCCGAACGCGGAACCTGGTCGAACAATTGCTCGACCTCTCTCGCCTCGACCTGGCGGCGATCCATATCTCGCCGGAGCCGCTGCTTCTCCGGCCCAAGATCGAGGAGCTGGTCCGTCCGCTCGCGGATGCACGGCCGGACGCCGTGAGGATCGCGGTTCGATCCGACCTCGAGGCTGTTGTCGATCCGGCGGCGCTCGACCGCATGCTCTCGAACCTGATCGCCAATTCTCTGCGTCACGGAAAGCCACCGGTCACGATCACTGCGGAGGGGCAGGACAGGCACCTCCGCCTGGCCGTTGAGGATCGGGGGGGAGGCGTTCCGCGCGAGTTCGTCCCCCGCCTCTTCGATCGCTTCGCACGAAGCTCTGAGTCACGTGGCCGAGGCGACGGTTCCGGCCTGGGGCTCGCGATCGCGCAGGCGTACGCTCGAGCTCACGGAGGAGAGATCGTCTACGAGCCGGCGATGCCACACGGAGCGCGATTCGAGGTCGTGATCCCACTCCGGGGCTACGGAGACACGCAGCGCGTGATCGAGCGTTCCGACCCGCGGCACCGAAACCGAATCCATTGAGCTGAAGCGCTCTGGTTTGGGGGAAGTGGCAGCCGGCGGTCGAGGGCCGCCGGCTGCCCCGCGTCTGTACGAGATGATTTCTCTATGGGCACAAGAGCTCTGCCGTCCGGCACGGTCACGTTTCTCTTCACCGACGTCGAAGGGTCGACACGTCTCCTTCAAGAGCACGGGTCCGCCTACGCCGATCTCCTCGAGGACCACCGCCGCGTAATCCGCGAGGCCTTCGAGCGACACGACGGGGTCGAGGTGGACACCCAGGGCGACGCGTTCTTCGTCGCGTTCTCGCGAGCGACGGACGCCGTCGCGGCCGCGGTCGAGGCGCAGGGGGCGCTGCGAACCGGACCGATCTTGGTCCGGATGGGCATCCACACCGGCGAGCCGCTCGTGACCCAGGAGGGCTACGTCGGCATGGATGTCCATCGCGCAGCGCGGATCGCGGCCTCCGCGCACGGCGGCCAGATCGTCGTCTCCGAGACGACGCGCCGTCTCCTACAGGCAGACGCTCTGACCCGCGACCTCGGCGAACACCGATTGAAGGACCTGATCGGCGCAGAGCGCCTCTTCCAGCTCGGCGAGGGCGATTTCCCGGCACTCCGGACGCTCGACGCAACCAACCTGCCGGTGGTCTCGATGCCGCTCATCGGCCGGGAGCGGGAGCTCGAGGAGCTCGTCGAGCTGCTCTCGAATGGCAGGCGCCTCATCACCCTTACCGGCCCGGGCGGCACGGGCAAGACGCGCCTGGCGCTCCAGGTCGCGGCGGAGCTCGTCGGGAAGCTCCACGACGGCGTCTTCTGGGTGTCGCTCGCGGGTCTCACGGATCCCGAGCTCTTCCCCTCGGAAGTCGCCCAGACCATCGGAGCCCGCGACGACCTCACGGGATTCCTCCGCGGGAGGCAGGTCTTGTTCCTCCTCGACAACTTCGAGCACCTCCTCGCCGCGGCTCCCCTCGTCAGCGCGGTTTTGGGCGCAAGCGCCCAAGTGCGGGTGCTCGTCACGAGCCGAGCGCCGCTCCGTGTCGCGGGCGAGCAGGAGTACCGGCTCGAGCCGCTCCCGCAGAGGCAGGCTGCCGCTCTCTTCTGCGAACGCGCCCGCGCGGTTGGGCGCGAGATCGCTCCCGACGCGACGGTGGAAGAGATCTGTCGCCGCCTCGACGGCCTCCCGCTCGCGGTCGAGCTGGCCGCGGCGCGGACGAGGCTGCTCGCGCCCGAGCGGCTCCTCGAGCGCCTCGACTCGGCGCTCGCTGTCCTGACGAGCGGTGCGCGCGACGCGCCCGAGCGGCAGCGGACGCTGCGTGCGACGCTCGAATGGAGCTACGACCTGCTCGATCCGCGCGCCCGCGAGCTCTTCGCCCGCCTCTCGGTCTTCTCGGGCGCGTTCCCGCTGGAGGCCGCCGAGGAGGTCTGTGGCGCCGAGCTCGACGATCTCGGTGCCCTCGTTGACTACAGCCTTGTCAAGCCGATCGGGGACGACCGGTTCTTGATGCTAGAGACGATCGGCGAGTACGCGCTCGAGAGGCTCAGGGAGGGGAACGAGGAGGAAGAGCTGCGCCGGCGTCACGCCGGTTTTTTCTCCGCGCTTGCCGAACAGGCCTACGCGCATCGCTTCGACGGCGAGGCCGAGTGGTCCGCTCGGCTCGAGAGGGACCACGACGACCTGCGCGCCGCGTTCGACTGGCTGTCCGAAAGCGACCCCGACCGCGCGCTCGAGCTCGCGGGGGCGCTCGGGTGGTTCTGGCTTTCACGCGGGCTGCTGCGCGAGGGGTCCGCGCGTCTCGCCGGGGCGCTCGATGCCTCCCTCCAGACCGGTCACCTCCGCGCCCGTGCGCTCGCATCCTCCGGGGCGCTGGTTGCGCGGCACGGAGATGTGGCAGCGGGAATCGCCGAGCTCGAAGCCGCCGTCGCCATGTGGCGGGACCTCGGCGACCTCGACGAGCTCGCGTCGGCGCTCGACAGCCTCGGCTGGCCGCTCGTCTACGACGCCAATGACAACCCGCGAGCGCTCGAAGCCTTCGAGCAGAGTCTCGAGCTTCGGCGGGAGCTCGGCGACGCCGCGGGAGCGACGCGCGCCCTTGTCGGAATCGCACAGGTGCTCGTCGCCATGGGCGAGACCGAGCGCGCGGAGGCGATCTCGCTCGACCTGCTCGACAGTGCGGCGGGGGATGCTCGCACGGAGCATTTCGCGTACCACTTTCTCGCCGACTGCGCGCTTATCCGCGGTGAGCCCCAGGAGGCGGGAACGCGCTATCGCCAGAGCCTACGGGTCGCGCTTCCGCTCGGCGACGTCGTCGAGACGAGCTTCGAGGTGCAGGGTGTGGCTATGTCGGAGGCCGGCGCGGGCAACCCGCGCCGGGCGCTCGTCCTCGCTGCGTCGGTCGAGGCGCTCTGGGAGTCGCTCGGCCTGTCCCTATCGGTCGCGTTCTGGGACGCGTTGCTCGAGCGGTATCTCGGTCCTGCGCGCGCGGCGCTCGGGGACGACTACGACGCCGTCAGAGCCGAGGGGCGCGCGCTCGCGTTCGACGACGCCGTCGAGCTCGCGCTGCGCGACGACGCTGAAGCTGCCAAATCCGTCGAGGTGCCACGATGAAGGCGATGCATCGCGTCGGCATGCTGGTGCCGAGCTCGAACACCACGATGGAGACCGAGGTCCCTGCGCTCCTCCGCGCGCGGGAACGAGAGCGACCGGAGGGCACCTTCACGATCCACAGTGCGCGCCTGCGCATGGAGGAAGTCACGCCCGAAGCACTGCGCGCCATGAACGCGCAGACGGAGCGTGCGACGACGGAGCTGGCAGACATGCGTCCGAGCGTCGTTGCCACCGCCTGCCTGGTCGCGATCATGGCTCAGGGCCCCAAGCATCACCTTCTCGTCGAAGCGGAGATCGAGTCGATTCTCGAGCGCGAGCGCGCCGCGGCGCCGGCCGTCTCCTCGGCCGGAGCTTTGGTGGACGCGCTGCACGCCCTCGGCGCACGGAAGATCGCGATCGTGACTCCGTATCTCGAGGAGCTCACTCGGCTCGTCGTGGCGTACATCGAGGATGCCGGGATCGAAGTCCACGATGCCCTCAGCCTGGAGGTCTCCGACAATCGAACCGTGGCCGCGCTCGATCCAGAGGACCTGAAGAGCCATTTGAAGCGTCTCGACTTGTGTGACTGCGATGCCCTCGTCCTCTCAGCTTGTGTCCAGATGCCGTCGCTTCCGGTGATCGAGCACGTGGAGCGCAGCAGCGAGCTGCCGACGCTCTCCGCGGCTACGGCGACGACATGGGCGATCCTGCGGGCGCTCGATCTCGAGCCCGCGGTCCCGGGTGCCGGCGCGTTGCTCCGTTCTGCATCCGAACGAGTCGGCTCGGCACACCTTCGGCACACTTGACCCTTGACGCCGAAGGGTGTCCGACACCAGGGACGCCGGAACTCCCGACCCGACCGCCTTCTGCGCTGCATCTGGCGGGTTTTCTCGTCAGAGCTCGATCAGAACCTTGATCGCCTCGCGGTCGCTCATCGCGCGGTAGCCGTCGGGAACCTCGTCGAGCTCACCGACGCGGTCGAAGACGCGGCCGGGCTCGATCCTGCCGTCGAGAACGTCCGGAAGGAGCTCCTCGATGTACGCGCGCGCCGGTGCGGGCCCGCCGGCGATGGTGACGTTGTCGAAGAACGTCGAGATCCCTTCCGGGATCGCCTCCTCCTGCGGAACCCCGACGCGCCCGACGGCGCCGCCGGGACGGGCGAGCCGCATCGCCGTCGCAGTCGCCTCTCCGAGGCCGACGCACTCGAGGACGGAGTGGGCGCCGAGGCCGTCCGTCAGCTCGCGCACGCGCTCGACTGCTTCCTCACCGCGCTCGCTGACGGCATCGGTCGCGCCGAACTCCCTCGCGAGTTCGACGCGGTCGGCGTGGCGGCCGAGGATGATGATCTGCTCGGCGCCGAGGCGCTGGGCGGCGATCACGCCGCACAGGCCGACGGCGCCGTCGCCGACGACGGCGACGGTCTTGCCCGGCCCCACGTCGGCGCTGAGCGCGGCATGGTGGCCTGTCGCCATCACGTCGCTGAGTGTGAGCAGCGCCGGCATCAGTCCGTCGTCTCTGCCGACGGGCAGCACCACGAGGGTGCCGTCCGCCTGGGGGACACGAACCGCCTCGCCTTGGCCCCCGTCGACGCCGTCGACGCCGTAGCGTCCTCCGTGGAGGCATGAGGTGTGCAGCCCCACCCGGCAGAAGACGCAAGTGCCGTCCGACCAAACGAACGGCGTGACCACCACGTCCCCGGGCGCGAGCGTGCGGACGTCGTCGCCGACCGCATCGACGACGCCGATGAACTCATGCCCCATGCGGCGGCCGGTCTCGCTGGGCTCCATCGACTTGTACGGCCACAGGTCGCTGCCGCAAATCGCGGCGCGGGTGACGGTGACGACGGCATCTGTCGCTTCGACCACGCGGGCGTCGGCGACGTTCTCGACACGGACGTCGCCGGCGCCGTACATCACAGTTGCACGCATCGATTACCTCCCATGTTGGATACACGAGAGTGGCAGCCCTGAAACGCCCTGACGGCGCCGAACTCGAAGGAGGGCGGGCCCACGTTTGCCGGCGCTCGAGCCGGGGAGGACAACCAGGACCGCAATCAGGACGAGGAGGTGCGTCCGATGGCAAGGACGGAGGTCTGGACCTATCGGAGAGTCCCGACCGGTATCGATCTGAAGGAGTTCGACGTCGAGGCAGTCGACGGCTCGATCGGGACGGTCGACCAGGCAACTGACGAGGCCGGCGTCAACTACATCGTCGTCGACACCGGCCCGTGGATTCTCGGCAAGAAGGTTCTTCTTCCCGCCGGCATCGTCAACCGGATCGACGCCGAGGAGGCGAAAGTCTTCGTGGATCGCACGCGCGATGAGATCAAGAACGCGCCGGAGTACCACGACGACATCGGTGCGACGGACCTGTATCGACAGAACGTGGGCTCGTATTACTCCGCGCGACAAATCAGTGAGACTCGTGCCGCGAGGCGCTCGGCGCCGAGACGGCAGGAAGCTCGCCGGAGAGCGCCGCAACCGTCGGCGACGGCGCGCAGCCGAGGGCGCGGCAGACAGCAGACGCGAGCGGGCGACGAGCCCACGAAAGCCGAGCTCTACGAGCAGGCAAAGCGCCTCGGGATCGAGGGCCGCTCGAAGATGAACAAGGCGCAGCTCAAGCGCGCAACCGAGCGCCATTCGGGCTCGAGCCAATCGCGTCGAGCCACCCGTGGTGGTCGCGGGGGCGGCAAGGCAAACCCGGTCGAGGTTCAGACGTTCCTCGAGGGTGTCTCCTACCCGACGCGCAGGGGCGATCTGCTGCGTGAGGCTGAGCGTCAGGGGGCGAGTAAGACCGTTCGCACGACCCTGGAACGGCTCCCCGACGAGCGCTTCGAGGATCCGACCGACGTGAGCAAGGCCGTCAGCAAGGCCCGCTGAGGCCGGCCGAGACGGGGGCGGCACAACCCGCCCCCGTCTTCAGTAGGTGTCGCGGCGCAAGTCGTAGGATGCAATCACCTGATGCAGCCAACTGACGCCGGTGGTTGCGCCTGCGGAGCGGTTCGCTACCGGCTGACGTCGGAGCCGCTCTTCGTCCACTGCTGCCACTGCCTGAACTGCCAGCGGCAGACGGGTAGCGCCTTCGTCGTCAACCTGCTGATCGAGGCCGACCGCGTCGAGTTGACCGCGGGGCAGCCGGAGCCGGTCGACGTGCCTCGCGACGACGGGAGCACTCAGCGGATCTACCGGTGCCCGACCTGTCACGTGGCGGTCTTCAGCGAGTACACCCGTCCGGAGGTGCGGTTCGTCCGCGGCGGCACGCTCGACCAGCCGAGAGACGTGAGGCCCGACGTCCACATCTACACAAGGTCGAAGGTCGGCTGGGTAACGCTCCCCGACGGCCTGCCGGCGTTCGAGGAGTTCTACGACATGAGAGCCCTCTGGCCGGCGGCGAGCCTCGAGCGCCTCGACGCAGCCCTCTCGCGGTCAGCCGTCTAGTCCCGTCAGTCGATCGTCGCGGGAAGCCCGAAGAGCGGATAGAGCTCCGGGTACCCGGCGAAGCCGGTGATCCCGGCGATGCGGTCGCCCTCGACGGCGAGGACCATGACCCCGTACGCGCGGAACGGCTCGCCGGGTGCCTCCTGGACGTAGGCCGCCAGCGCCGGCTGGCCGTTCGAACGCGTCGCGCGCAGGCGGATCAGCTCTAGACGTCCGTCCATGGGCACGGTGGAGAAGAACCCGCCGATCTCCGCGGGGCCGACGAAACGCATCACCTCCGGCGGCATCGTCAGGAGCGCGTCGCCCGCGAGCAGCGCCGTGAGGCGCTCGATGTCGACGGCCTCCCACGCCTCGACGAACCTGCCCATCAGGGTCGCTTCGGTGCGCTCACTGGCCGGCCGGTGTGCCCGAGCCAGCGCCCCCTCGTGCTGCTCGCGCTCGAGCCGCTCCCGCGCCCGCTGAAGCGCGCTGTTCGCGGCGGCAACACTGAGGCCGAGCACGTCGGCCGTCTCGCGCGCCGACCAGCCGAGGACGTCGCGCAAGACGAGCGCCGCCCGCTGCCGCGGGGGGAGGAGCTGGACAGCAGCGACGAAGGCGAGGCCGATCGTCTCGCGGCGCTCGACTTCCTCCTCGGGCGTGACGGCGTCCGGGTACGGCTGGAGGTACGCGTCGACCTCGGCTGCGCCTCGCCGGCCCCGCTGCTCGATCATGCGCAGGCAGACGTTCGTCGCGATGCGGTAGCACCAGGACGACAGCTCTGCTCGCGGCTCGAATCCGCCGATCCCGCGCCAGGCGCGGAGCATCGTCTCCTGGAGCGCGTCGTCAGCGTCGTGGACGGAACCGAGCATGCGGTAGCAATGAGCGTGCAGCCGGCGACGCAGGGGCGCCGTCAGCTCCACGAACGCCTGCTCGTCGCCGGCCGCGGCTGCGGTCAGCAGCTCCATGCGCCCGACGCTACTCCGCCATCGGCGGCGCCGCGCCCAGCTCCGTCCACGACGGCGGGTCGAACGCGCCCGGCTTCCCGCCGAGGACGATCATCCGGATCCCGTCGGGACCGGGGAGGACCTGCCGGTGCTGCTCGGGACCGACCCGCGCCATCACGCCGGGGACGAGCTCGTGCCGCTCCTCGCCGGCCGCGAGCGTCGCCGAGCCGGAGATCGGGATGTAGACCTCCTCCTGGTTCGGATCGAACGCGTCGGCGGCATGGTTGTGCAGCGGGTACCCGTCCCAGTTCGGCGGCAGCGTCAGTACCTGCATCCCCCAGGCCGTCACCCCGAGCGTTGCTCGAGCGCGCCGCGCAACGCCGCCGTTGATCGGCTCCATCTCGTCGATCGACGCGACTGTCACGTCGTCAGCCATCTCGTCTCCTCTCCGTCGGGTTCGCTGCTACGTAGAACCCACGGAGAGGTGGGAACTCATCGGAGGATCGAGAAAGACCCCGGCCGTCCGGGGCCCTTCTTTAAGCCATCACCGGTCGGTGTCGAGGTCGGGATCGAGCTCGTCCGCGCGTCTTGCCTGCTCTCGGGCCTCGCGGCGTTCCTGGTCGGCCTTCTCCGCCTCTTCTTCGGCGAGCGCGGCCCGTGCTTCGGCTCGGTGCGCCTGGACCTCCGCCGTCGAGCGAAGCTCTCGCGCCTCCTCCCGCTGCCCTTCGACTCGGCGTTCCCGGCCTCGTCGCCACGCGATCACTGCAAGCGCGAGGACGACGATTGCGGCGATGACGATCAGAATGATCAGCCATGTATCCATGCCCTTGTCCTACCTCGAGCGGCGGGAACTAAACGGCGGTGGCGGCCGACCGCTCCAGGACCCGCATCAGCCAGGCGTATCCGGATCGCGTCGAGGTGCGCGGGCGCGACCTTACGGGCGACCTGATGGGCAGCTTCAGCTTCACCGAGTACTTCCACCTCCTGCTCACGGGCGAGGAGCCGTCCGAGGAGCAGCGCTACTTCCTCGACCTGCTCCTGGTGGCGATCGCGGAGCACGGGATGATGCCGACGAACGTGGCCGCGCGGATGACGCTCAGCGCGGATCCGAACTCGCTCCAGGGCGCTGTCGCCGCCGGGATCCTCGGCTGCGGGCCGGTGATCCTCGGCACCGCCGAGGAGTGCGCGCGGCTGCTCGCCTCTCGGCGGGAGCCGTTGGAGCTCGCGCGCGAGCTCCACGCGGCGGGCGAGAAGGTGCCGGGGTTCGGGCATCCCGTCCACGAGCCTGTCGACCCGCGGGCCGAGCGGATCCTGGAGCTCGCAGACGAACGAGGCGTGCGCGGGCCGCACGTCGCTCTCGCGCGCGAGCTTCGCGACGCCGTCGCGGAGGTCTGGGGGAAGCCGCTGACGATGAACGTCTCGATGCCGATCGCAGCAGTGATGCTCGATCTCGGCTTTCCGGTCTCGGCCGTGAAGGCCGCGCCGATCCTCGCTCGCACGGCCGGGCTGCTCGCACACTTGGCGGAGGAGCAGGGGCAGCCGCTCGGCCTCCTGATGGCGCGTGCGGCGGAAGAGGCGGTCGAGTACGAACGCTGACGCCGAGAGCTACCGCGCGCAGCTCGCCTACCTCTTCGCGCGCTCCGCGTTCTACCGGGACAAGCTGGCCGGGTTCGAGAGGAGCGAGCTCGAGGACATCGCCGAGCTCCCGCTGACCGAAAAGGACGAGCTCCGCGCGACAGTCACCCCGGAGAATCCCTTCGGCTCGCATCTGTGCGCAGACCCTTTCGAGATCGTCCGCATCTACTCGACGAGCGGGACGACCGGGACGCCGAGCTACGTCCCGCTGACCGCGAGCGATCTCGACAACTGGGTCACCGGATCGGCGCGCAGCTACGCAGCGTCGGGCGTCGAGCCCGGCCAACGCATCGTCAGTACCTACAACGCCGGGCCATTCGTCGCCGGCGCCGCGCTCGACGCCTTCGACCGGATCGGGCTGACGCACATCCCGGTGGGAACCGGGAACACCGAGCGGCTCGTCAAGGCCGTCGAGCTCCTACGGCCCGAGGCCGTGGTGATGACCCCGTCCTACGCCGCGTACCTGGCCGAGAACTTTGACCTCCACGACTCGAGCGTCGACCGCGTGCTCGTCGCCGGCGAGCCGGGCGGCGGCGAGCCGGCGTTCCGGGCGAAGCTCGAGGAGGGCTGGGGCGCGAGGGTGACGGAGGCGATGGGCATCGGAGACATCGGCGTGTCGCTGTGGGGCGAATGCGAGGAGCAGGACGGGATGCACCTCGGCGCATACGGCTTTGTCCACCCCGAGCTGATCGATGCGGTCTCCGGCGAGGCGATCGCGATGGAGGACGGTGCCGCGGGAGAACTGGTGCTGTCGCACCTCCAACATCGCGCGGCGCCGCTGCTGCGGTTCCGGACGCGCGACCACGTGGTTTTCAAGACGAGCCCGTGTCCGTGCGGCCGAGCCGGGCCGCGCATCCGCTGCATCGGCCGGACGGACGACATGCTGATCGTCCGCGGCGTCAACGTCTTCCCGTCGGCGATCCGCGAAGTGGTCGGCGAGTTCACTCCGGCGGTCAGCGGACACATCCTCGTGAAGCCGAAGGCGCCGGGTGTGAAGCAGGACCCGCCGCTGCCCGTCGCCATCGAGGTCGCGCCCGACGCGGCCGTGGACGCCGACGCCATCCACTCCAGAATCCGCGACGTGCTGCTGGTGCAGACGCAGATCGAGCTCGTGCCCCGTGGAAGCCTCCAGCGCAGCGAGTACAAGTCGAGGCTCGTCGCGCACTGATGCTCGTCACGACCGTCGTCGGCAGCTACCCCCAGCCCGACTGGCTGATCGACCGGGAGCGGCTCGGCGAGCGCCTGCCGCCGCGCATCCGCGCGCGCGAGCTCTGGCGGGTGCCAGAGCCGTACCTCGAGGAGGCGCAGGACGACGCGACGCGCATCGCCGTCCAGGACATGGAGCGCGCCGGCGTGAACGTGATCACCGACGGCGAGATGCGCCGCGAGAGCTACTCGACCCGCTTCGCGACCGCCCTCGAAGGGGTCGACCTCGACAACCCCGGCGTCGCCCTCGACCGGACCGGCCACGAGAACCCCGTTCCGCGCGTCGTCGGTGCGATCCGACGGCGCGGCCCGGTCGAGGTCCGCGACGTCGAGTTCCTCGGGTCGATCACCGAGCGCCGGATCAAGATCACGGTCCCCGGCCCGTTCACGATGACGCAGCAGGCCCAGAACGACCACTACTCGGACGACCGCAGCCTGGCGCTTGCCTACGCGGAGGCGGTGAACGAGGAGCTGCGGGATCTCAAGGCCGCCGGCGCCGACGTCGTCCAGATCGACGAGCCGTACCTGCAGGCGCGCCCCGAGCCGGCGAAGGAGTATGCGATCGACGCGATCAACCGCGCCCTCGATGGGATCGAGGGCGAGACGGTGCTCCACACCTGCTTCGGCTACGCGCACATCGTCCACGACCG
>DATFQN010000090.1:0-27897 GCA_035264165.1 Gaiellaceae bacterium | reverse complement strand
CCCATCAGCGCGCACTTCCACGTCATCCACATCGCGAGCGACTTGACCTCGTCGAGCGTGACGTCCGGGTGGTAGCGGATGCCGCCCTTCGACGGACCGCGCGCGATGTTGTGCGTGACGCGGTAGCCCTCGTAGACGTCGATCGTCCCGTCGTCCCGAGAAAACGGAATCGAGACGACGACCGCCTTCTTGCAGCGCTCGAGGACACGCACCAGGTTCGGGTCGATCTGGAAAGCCGAGGCGACCTTGCGCAGCTGATCCTGCGCGAGCTCGAACGGGTTCTCCTTGAGGTGACTGATCGGAGCTTCGACGGTCGTCACAAGCGCGGCGGAGTATACGACGGTCTAGCGAATCGTGAACTCGACGTTTTGCCTGCTCGGAGGGGCATCTCCGGGTGGATATGCGAGCAGGCGCAGCTGGTAGCGGCCCGGCGCCAGCCTGCGGCCGCCGGGCCCGCGGCCGGTGAGGCCGAACGTGTAGCGGCCGGGAAGCAGGTTGCGCAGGCGTGACAGCCGCCCCATCCGCTCCTCGCCTCGCCAGAGCTCGAGGTCGAGGTGGGAGACGGGCAGCACCTCGCTCACCCCGTCGCGCTCGGCGAGCCTCCCGGCGCGGAGCTCGAGCAGGGCGGGCGCGGAGTCCGACGGTCGGAAGCGTCGCGTCGAGAGCCGCACGCCGCCGAGGAGCCCCCTCGGAGACGGCCCGAAGGCGACCGTCCACGGAACCTGGACCGGCGCGCCGCCACCAGCCGTAAGGTCAAGTGACGCCGTGATGCTCTGCTGCCCGGCAGGGATGTACGCGGCCCGGCCTGCGAGGAAGACCCGCTGCTGACCGTGCGGCGGGAGCGTCACCGTCGCGGGCGAGACCGCGAGGGCGATGCCGCCCACCTCGCCGAGGCGTCCAACGGAGACGTGGACTCGGAGCGTGCGGTTGGAGAGATTGCGGACGGTGACGCGCTCGGCGCCCGTCCAGCCGCGCCGGACGCCCGTGCCGAGCGCGAGCGAGGCAGGCTCCGCCACGACCTCGACCGCGGAGGCAGCGCCAAGGTCGAGCAGGCCGCCGGGCCTTGCCGTGCCGACGAGCGCGCCCTTGAGCGCCGCGGCGTCCAGTTCGGGGCGAGCCTGCGCGAGGAGGGCGGCGGCGCCGGCGACGACGGCCGCGGCCGCGCTCGACCCACTGACCGTCCCGAACGCAGGCGAGCCGTCCGTCGCCCGACCGGGATGCGACGTGAGGAGCGCGACGCCGGGCGCGATCAGCTCCGGCTTGAGCCCGCCGTCGAACGCAAGCCCCTGCGACGAGAAGGCGGCGGCGGAGCCCGCCGCCGGGTTGTCGCGGGTGCGCGCACGCCCGATCTCGACCGTGACGTCCTCGCCCTGTCGGAGCGCATCCTCCGCCCTCCGCCCGATCCTTGCGGGAACCGAGACAACGGGCACGGCGACGCGCTCGTCCAGCCCAAGGCTGCCGGCGGGAATCGCCTCCCCGTAGAGAACGCACGCTGCCGCGCCGGCGCGCGCGGCGGCCACGGCCGCGGCCTCGGGCGCCTCGCCGGCCGGGGTCAGCGCTCCCTTGCCGGCGACGCGGCTGTAGCCGCGGCGGTCGAAGAAGTCCCCGATCGTCAGCGCCGGCGCGCTGTCGCCGAGGACCGTCGGCAGAAGCGCGTCGCGCACGTCGGGCGTCGCGAGATCGAGTTGCAGCGGCGATCCCGGCTCGACCGCGCCCGCCAGCGGCACCTCGCGGTCGAAGAGGACCCGGAGCCCCGAGCGGAGGGTGACGCGAACCCGCTCGACCTCGTCGCGGAGGTCGGCGGCGCCGACCGTGAGGGCTTCGGGCGCTCCGCCGGGCCCCGAGATGCTCCCGTAGATGGGTCCGGCCGGCCCGTCGTTCCCCGCAGGAGCCACCACGAGCGTGTCGAGGGCGAGGGCGCCGGCGACGGCGCGAGACGCCGGACTGTCAGCAAAGGCGGCGTAGGGCTCGGCAAATCCGAGCAGGGCGATCCGCGCGGCGTCGTGGGCGCTGCCGTCGCCGTCGGGGTCGACGGAGCGCTCGAGGCCGGCAATCAGCTGGTCGGTACGGGAATAGACCGCCCAGCGGCCGGCGACGTCACGCTGCCAGCCGCCGACGCGGATCGGGAGCACCGTTGCATTCTCGGCGACGCCGCTGAGGCCGCCCGGGCCACCGGACCCCACGATGACCCCGACCAACTCCGTCGCGTGTCGCTCGAGCTCCGACGGCTCGTCCGGCTTCCCCTCCGCGGTCGCAAGGTCGTCCCGCTCGAGCACGTCGACGCCTTCGAGCACCGCCCCCGTCAGGTAATCGTGGCCGTACTGGACGCCGGTGTCGATCAGCGCGACCGTCACGCCACGTCCCGTCGAGCCGGGGAGCGCCAGCCCGGCGCGGTAGCCGGCTCCGCGCGCGAGCTCGTGCCGCTCGACGAGCTCGGTGGAGAGCGACGCCGGGTAGGCGATTCGCACGGGATAGACGCCCTCAACCTCGGGGAAGCGCTGGAGGAGCGCGATCGCCCGCGCGTCGAGCGGCGCGGAGAAGCCGGATAGCACGCGGCTGTAGCTGAACTCGGGACGGAGTCGAAGGCCGGCGGCCCCGAGGCGCGCAATCAGCTGCTGCTGCGCAGCCTGGGCGGCGGCCTGCCAGCGTCGCTGATCGCCCTCGCTCGCCCGCCCTCCGGCCGCGTCGACGCGGTCGGCGAGAGACGGCGTTCGCAGCACGACGATCATCCGCTGGCCGACGGCGACCTCGGGCCGGGGCCCGCCGACGAGGCCGCGCCACGACGCCCGCGCGGCCTGCGGCTGCGGCTGCCCCACCTCGGTGACGATCGCCACCGTGATCGCGGTCGCGACGAGCGCGACGATCGCGAGCAGCGCGAGCTGCGCCGCCCGCGCGCTAGGCGAAGGCGTCCAACGCAAGGTAGGAAGGGTAGGGAATGGCCGTCGCGTACCTTGCGGCCGAGGCGATCATCGCCGCGTTGTCGGTGCAGAGCTCGAGCGGCGCCGCCACAGCCTCGGGCAGCGACGCCCGCAGCTCCGAGTTCGCCGCGACGCCGCCGACAATGGCCATCCGCTCGGCCCCGAGCTGCTCCGCCGCCGCGCGGGTGCGTTCGACCAGCGCACGGACAATCGCGCGCTGGTAGGAGGCGGCGAGGTCGGCCTTGCGCGTCTCGGCGTCGTCTCCCAGGTCGCGCACGGCGTAGAGCAGTGCCGTCTTCAGACCGGAGAATGAGAAATCGAGCGCCGGGACCCTCGCCACGGGGAAGGAGAACGCCTCAGGATCCCCCGCGCGCGCGAGACGATCGATCTCGGCGCCGCCGGGATAGCCGAGCCCGAGCAGACGGGCGCCCTTGTCGAAGGCCTCTCCAGCCGCGTCGTCGAGCGTGGTGCCGACTACCTCGAACGCGGACGGGTCGCGCACGTCGAGGAGGAGCGTGTGCCCGCCGCTCGCGAGCAGGCACAGGAACGGCGTCTTCATCGGGTCCGGCCCCGTGAAGAGCGACGCTACGTGGCCGTGAAGGTGGTTGACGGGGATGAGCGGTAGGCGCCGCGACCAGGCGAGGGCCTTCGCCGCGGAGACGCCGATCAGCAGCGCGCCGACGAGGCCGGGTCCCTGTGTGACCGCGACGGCCTCCACGTCCCCGAGCTCGGCCTCCGCGTCGGTGAGCGCCTGCCGCATCACCGGGAGGATCAGCTCGAGGTGGTGGCGGGACGCAACCTCAGGGACGACGCCGCCGTAGGGCGCGTGCAGCTCGGCCTGCGAGGACACGACGTTGGCGAGGATCCGTCCATCGGGCATCACCAGCGCAGCCGCAGTCTCGTCGCAGGACGTCTCGATGCCGAGGATCACGCCGAAGCACGTTCTCGAACTGGGTCTTTCCACATGATCAGCGCGTCCTCGCGGTTGTCCGTGTAGTACCCGCGCCGAACGCCGCGCGCGACGAAGCCGAGCTTCTCGTACAGCCGGATCGCGCCGTAGTTCGAGACCCTCACCTCGAGCGTGTAGCCGCGACGGTCGTCGCCCGCGGTCAGCTCGAAGAGCTCGTTCAGGAGCCTGGTGGCGATGCCGTGGCCGCGGTAGTCCTCGTGGACGGCGACGTTCATCACGTGCCACGCATCGGCATACCGGGAGATGATCAGGTAGGCGACGAGGACGTCGCCGGCATCCGTGTCGAAGGCGCCGAGGCAGATCGACGAGCCCTTCGCCAGCTCGCCGGCGAACATCGATCGCGACCACGGCGTCGGGTAGGCACGCCGCTCGATCCGCTCGATGGCGGCGAGGTCGACGAGGTTCAGGCGGCGGAGCTCGATGTTCACGTGCGCGTTCGGTCGACGTCCGGTATTCGAAGGTACATGGGCTGGACGGCCTCGGGCGGCCCGAACGCGTCCGCGAGCTGTGCGTGAAAGCGTGCCCGTGGGAGGTGGAGCTCGCTCTCGTCGGGCGGGACGACGCCCCCCGCGGCCTCGACCGTTACCCGGTAGCGGATCGCGCCGTCTCCGACGTAGGCGGTTCCTGCCGCGACGGGAAGGTCCGCTGGCGCGAGGACGACGGGTTCGCCGGCGACCAGTGCGAAGACCTCGCGGCGCCGCGCGTCGATCACGGGCGTGGCGCCGGGCGCTCCGGCCGCGAGGGCATCGAGCGTGGAAACGCCGGCCAGCGGAAGATCGAGAGAGAAGGCGAGCGCACGAGCGGTTGCCAGCCCCATTCGCAGCCCGGTGAAGCTGCCGGGCCCGATCCCGACGACGATGCCCTCCAGCTGCGAGTCGCGGACGCCGCCGCGCCGGAGCAGCGCGTCGACGTCCTCGAGCACGGAAACAGGGCGCGACGCGAGCTCGCCGAGCAGCTCGCCGTCCCAGACGAGGGCGCTCGTGGCGACGTCCGTCGCCGTGTCGAAAGCGACGATCAGCACTCGGTCACCTGGATGCGGCGGTGCCCGTCGCCGGCATGCTCGAGCGCCACCGAGAAGCGCGCCGGCGGAAGGACGTCCTTGCCTGCCTCGGGCCACTCGACGAAGCAGATTGCGCCGTCGAAGTACGGCTCGAGATCACCCCACTCGGCCGCCGACACGCCGGCGAAGCGGTAGAGGTCGAGGTGCGAGACGTCGACGCGGCCGTGGTAGCGGTGACCGATCGTGAACGTCGGGCTCGTGATCGGATCGTCGACCCCGAGCGCGCGGCACGCGCCGCGGACGAGCGTCGTCTTGCCCGTGCCGAGCTCGCCAGAGATAAGGACAACGTCCCCGGGGCGAAGCGAAGCGGCGACCTCTGCGCCGATTGCTTCGGTTTCTTCAGGCGACTCGGACACTCGCGAAAAATGCTCGCGCATTTTTCGCGAATTGACTAGAAGAGGCCGAGCTGGACAGCGGGTTCCGGCGCGAGAGCCGCGACGGGCTCCGGCTCGGGAATGTCGAGTCCGCGGCCCATGAGCTCCGGGATGCGGGTGAAGTCGTGCTGGAGCACCTGGAGCATCGCCGGCGTGTACAGCGCCGCGGCGGGGTGGTACAGCGGGTAGAGGAGGACGCGGTTTCCGCCGACCGTCGTCTCCTGCTCGACGCCGTGGACGCGGGTGATTCCCGTCTGCTTGCCTGAGAGAAGCTTGGTCGCGAAGTTGCCGAGCGTAGAGACCACGCGCGGCTGGATCAGCTCGATCTGCCGGAAGAGGTGCGGCTCGCAGGACTCGATCTCGTCGGGCTGCGGGTCTCGGTTCCCCGGCGGCCGGCACTTGAGCACGTTCGCGATGTAGACCTGCGACCGGTCGAGGCCGATCCCTGCGAGCAGCTTGTCCAGCAGCTTCCCCGCCTGGCCAACGAACGGCAGTCCCTGCTTGTCCTCGTGGAAGCCAGGCGCCTCGCCGACGAACATCAGGTCGGCGTCCGGGTTGCCGACGCCGAAGACGACCTGCGTGCGGCTCTGGGCAAGGCGGCAGCGGGTGCAGACGGAGACCTGTTCGCCGAGCGCGTGGAGGGAGTCCACGCGGGCGAGTCTAGGCATCGCCCCGGACGGGGCTTTCGCTGAAAGTCTCACGACTTTCAGCGACCCTATCGAGCCGGGCGCCGCTTCGCGACGCGCGCCCCAGCTGCTCTCGCCGCTTCCTTCTCAAACTGCCGTAGCGGCGGAGCGAGCAAAGCCCGCTCCGCGGTGGTCGGAGGGCTCAGCCGCAGCCGCACGAGCCGCCGCAGCAGCCGCCACTGCGGGGAGCCGGCCCGTAGTCGAGGCTCGGCCGGGTGCTCGTTCCGTGCGCCGAGAAAACCGAGAGCTGCTTCCGCACTTCGGCGTTTCCGCACTCAGGGCAGTCGGGCTGCTCGCCGTTCCGGACGAGCTCCTCGAAGTGCGACTCGCACTGCATGCAGACGTACTCGTAGATCGGCACGAGCCTGATTGTACGCACCCCGCGTCCGGCGAATAGGTGGCGGGGGCCGGTCTGCGGCCAACCGGGCCCCCGCCGTGAGCGCCGCAGCCTGCTAGCGCCCGTTCTCCAGCACGGCATTCTCCGACTTCAGGTACTCGAGCCGGAATTCGCCGCCGATCCGGTGAAAGTGCATCTTGGCAGTTGTTCCATCGGGAAGTGCGACAGACCCGCACCCGCCGGGACCGAACAGGAAACGACCGCGCGATCGCTCGCGGTGAACGGGACGGACGTCGCACTGTCGGCGGAAAAATCACCTGCTCCTGGCCAAATCCACCCTCTGAACTACGCCTCCGACGGTACACTCGCCTCGCCCGGTATCCCGGACGGGAACTGGAGCAAGCGATGATCGAAAGCGTCAAGGTGATCGGCGTCGGCCGGGTCGGCTCGGCTGTCTCCGCCCGGCTGGCCGAGCGCGGGATCGAGTCGGGTGAGGACGCCGACGTGCTCCTGCTCTGCGTCCCCGACGCGGCCATCTCGGACACCGTCCGGTGGCTGTCACCGGACACGGCCCAATGGGTCGCGCACCCCAGTGGGGCCACGCCGCTTTCGGCCCTCGATCCGCATGCGCGGCGGTTCGGGCTCCACCCGCTCCAGAGCTTCACCCGGGCACGAGGGCCCGAGCAGCTTGACGGAGCGTACGCCGCCGTCACGGCCGAGACGGACGAGGCCCGCGAGGTTGGCTTCGAACTGGCGCGACTCCTCGGCCTCGAGCCGTTCTCGCTCGCCGAGCGCGATCGCGCGCTCTATCACGCGGGCGCGGCGATCGCGTCCAACTACCTCGTGACGCTCCACCGGGCCGCAGCCGACATCTTCGGCGAGGTCGGCGCACCGGTCGAGGCTCTGCGCCCGCTGATGCAGGGCGTGATCGACAGCGGCTTCGAGCTCACCGGCCCTATCGCCCGCGGCGACTGGGCAACCGTCGACCGCCACTTGCACGCGATTCGGGAGCGGAGACCGGCGCTCGAACCGCTCTACCGCGTATTGGCGGAGGCGACGACGGCGTGATCGTCGTACGAACCGCCGCCGAGCTCGACGAGGCGCTTGAACGCCGTCGCCCTGGGTCCATCGGCCTCATCCCCACGATGGGCGCGTTCCACGAGGGCCATCTCTCGCTCTTCCGCGCCGCCCGCGCCGAGGCGGAGACGGTCGTGGTCAGCCTCTTCGTCAACCCCGCGCAGTTCAGCGCCGCCGAGGACCTCGACCGGTACCCGAGGGACGAGAAGCGTGACTTCGAGCTCGCCGAGGACGCCGGCGTCGACGTCTTCTTCGCTCCGAGCACCGACGAGATCTACCCCGCGGGCTTCCAGACCTGGGTCGAGGTCGAGAAGCTCGGCAGCGGGCTGGAAGGCGTGTTCCGTCCCGGGCACTTCCGTGGCGTTGCCACCGTCTGCCTCAAGCTCTTCAACCTCGTCCGGCCCGACCGTGCCTACTTCGGCCAGAAGGACGCGCAGCAGGCGGCCGTGATCCGGCGGATGGTGCGCGACCTCGCCGTGCCGGTCGAGATCCGCGTCGTGCCGACGGTTCGCGACGACGACGGCTTGGCGCTGTCCTCACGCAACGCCTACCTCTCGCCCGCAGACCGCGAGCGCGCACTGGCGCTCCCGCGCGCGCTGGCCACGAAGGATCCTAACAAGGCGCGCGAGCTGCTCCGCGACCTGGACGTCGACTATGTCGAGGTCGCCGACTTCGAGCCCAAGGTCCTCGCCGCCGCCGTCCGCGTCGGCAACACCCGCCTCATCGACAACGTCGTTCTGGAAGGAGAGAGCCCATGAGCGTTCCCGCAGGAAAGCTGCCCCTGCCCGAGCTCGCGGCGAAGAAGCGGCGCGGGGAGAAGATCGTGATGGTCACCGCCTACGATGCGCCCGGCGCCCGTTTCGCGGAGGACGCGGGGATCGACGTGATCCTCGTCGGCGACACCGCCGCAATGGTCGTGCTCGGCCACGAGGGGACGACGGTGCCCGTGACGATGGACGAGATGCTCTTCCTGACCCGGACGGTCTCGCGCGCCGCGAGACGGCCGATCGTCGTCGGGGACATGCCGTTCGGGTCCTTCCAGGTCTCCGACGAAAAAGCCATGGAGAACGCGATCCGGTTCGTCAAGGAGGGCGCCGCTGACGCCGTCAAGCTCGAGGGCGCGGGGCCGTCGGTCTCCCGCGTCCGCGCGATCGTCGAGGCCGGGGTTCCCGTCATGGGCCACGTCGGCCTCACGCCGCAGACGGCGACGATGCTCGGCGGATTCAAGACCCAGGCCAAGACTGCCGAAGCCGCCGCGCGCCTGGTCGAGGGGGCGCTCGCGCTCGAGGAAGCCGGCGCCTTCGCGGTGGTGCTCGAGGCGGTTCCGAGCCCGGTCGCCGCCGAGGTTTCGCGCCGCCTGGCGGTACCGACGATCGGCATCGGCGCGGGCCCAGACTGCGACGGCCAGGTGCTCGTCTACCACGACCTGCTTGGCCTGACCGAAGGACACCTCCCTCGCTTCGTCAAGCGCTACGCGAACCTCTCGCGCGAGATCCGCGACGCGCTGGAGGGGTACGCCGAAGAGGTTCGTGCCGGAACCTTTCCCGGGGAGGAGCACACGTACGAGATGCCCGAGGACGAGCTGGCGCTATTTACCCAAAAGCACGAGCAGGCTCAGGAGGCAGACGCCTAGCGCGCCGAGCCAGTCGACGGTCAGCACGACAGCGCTCAGCGCGCGCGCCCAGCTCCACCCGTAGACGTCGCGTAGCCCGATCAGCAGGAGCGCGAGGCTCCAGACGGCGAGCAGGAGGAGGAGCGGCGGCCACACGAGCCAGACCACGACGGCGAAGGCGAGCGGCAGGAACGAGAAGGCGAGCACATGCCGCGCGAGGCGCCTCTCCCCCGCCGCGCCGAGCCGCCGGACGACGAAGACCAGCCCCCAGCCCACGATCCAGTAGAGGGCGAACCCGAGCGAGACCCCACTGACGAACACCCAGACGAGCGAGTCGAGCAGGTCGAGGTCGCGAAGCTCGTCTCCACCGACTGCGAGCGCCGCGGCGAGGCCGGCGGCGAATGCGAGTCCGGCGACGACATCGGTGCGATCCGCGTCATCGCGTACGCGCGCGAACATCCCCACGCGGGGGTTTTACAGCCCCGCGACAGGCCTGTTCGTCGACGTGAGCCGGTAGGTGACCTCAACGTCGGCCTTCTCGCCTTCGGTCTCCATCGACATCGTCACGACGGCGCTGCGGATCAGGCCGCTGCGTTTCGCGACGAACAGCGCGGCGTGGATGTCGCCGAGCTTGCTGCGGCCGACGTCGCCGAAGTTCGCCGCCTTCGTGAAGGTGTCGAGCTTGGCAACGGCCTTCATGAGCTCGCTCGTGTCGATCTCGCCGGAGATGGTCGTGCCGCGCTCGCCGTTGACGACGCGGTCCTCGCGCACCTTGACGTCCTTGACGTAGCGCGCGAGCTCCAGCATCGCTCCCGACCACTCGACCTTTTGCGGCGTCGTGGTCGCGGCGCCATTGGCGGGCAGCGAGAAGCGCCGGCCGTTCATCGACATCGAAACGCGGCCACGGTGAATCATCCCTTGGAGGTTGAAGTTCTGACCTCCCGCGACGCCCTCTGTGCGCATCGAGAAGAGCCCGTCGCCGGCCCGGGTGCCCCTGAGGTAGCCGCCGCCGTCGATCAGCAGACTGAAGCGTCTCCCGTCCATGACGAACGCGATCTTCGCCTCGAAGGCGGCGGAGCGGAGGTTGGTCTGAGCGACCTCGGCCCGGCTCAGAAGCTGCTCTGCGCGCTCGCCCTCCTCGCCGCTGCACCCGGAGAGAGCGACTGCCGCGAGCAGAAGCGCGGGGATGCGCCGCATGCGCGGGTTATCGGCATGGGCGCGCGACCACCGTGATCCCCTCTCTGAGCGTGAGCGGGAGCACGCGGTCGACAGCGCGAAAGAGCCGGTTCTGGGGCGAGCCGTGGTCGAAGTAGTTCGCGGTGACGACTCGCTCGATCTCAAGGCCCGCGGCGGCGGCGGCCTGACGTAGCTCCCGCAGCGTGTACTCGTGGAAATGGCCGGGGTTGCGGGGCTCGTCGCGGATCGGCTCGGAGGGGTTGCGCCCCACGAGCATCCGCAGGCGCTTCGGCAGCGAGGTCGCATTCGGCGTCTGGAGCACCAGCCGGCCGGCGGGCACGAGGGCCGCGCCGAGAGCGCGCAGCACCGACTCGGCCGAGACGTGGAGGTGCTCGACGACCTCCGCGCAGACGACGACGTCGTAGCCGCCCAGCTCCGGGTAGGCCGGATCGTTCAGGTCGTGCTCGTAGTGACCTTCGCCCTCGACACGCGGGAAACGGTCGTCCCCCCAGCCGAACGTGTCCACCGGCGCGACCGCGCGCAGTAGCGCGCTTTCGTGGCTGGGCCCGACGACGAGGATCCGGGCCGGGCTCAGGCCGCGGACGAGCTCGAGCAGCAGCTCATAGCGCCGCTCGTGCGTGCGGCGATAGACCTCCTCAGGCTGCGGCAACCGCGTGGGCGGGAAGGACCTCGCGCAGGTACTGGCCCGTGTAGGACGCATCGACCTGCGCGACGTGTTCCGGCGTTCCAGTCGCGATCACCTCGCCGCCCGCCTCGCCGCCTTCGGGCCCGAGGTCGACGATCCAGTCGGCCTGTTTGATCACGTCGAGGTTGTGCTCGATCACGAGGACTGTGTTCCCGTTGTCGACGAGGCGCTGCAGCACCTCGAGCAGCTTCTCGATGTCGGCGAAATGGAGCCCGGTGGTCGGCTCGTCGAGGATGTAGAGGGTCCGTCCGGTCGCGACCTTCGAGAGCTCGGTCGCGAGCTTGACGCGCTGCGCCTCGCCGCCGGAGAGCGTCGTCGCGGGCTGGCCGAGCTTGATGTAGTCGAGGCCGACGTCGTGGAGCGTCTGGAGCCGGCGGCGGAGCTTCGGGATCTTCCCGAAGAACTGGAGCGCCTCCTCCACCGACATCTCAAGCACGTCGGCGATGGACTTGCCCTTGAAGCGGACCTCGAGCGTCTCACGGTTGTAGCGGCGTCCGCCGCACGTCTCGCACGGGACGTACACGTCGGGCAGGAAGTGCATCTCGATCTTGATCGTCCCGTCGCCCTTGCACGTCTCGCAGCGCCCGCCGCGCACGTTGAAGGAGAAGCGGCCCGGCTTGTACCCGCGGACCTTCGCCTCCGGCGTCAGCGAGTAGAGCTCGCGGATGTGGTCGAAGAGCTTCGTATAGGTGGCTGGATTGGAGCGCGGCGTGCGGCCGATCGGGGACTGGTCGATGTCGATCACCTTGTCGAAGCACTCGATCCCCTCGCACCCGAGGTGCTCGCCAGGCTTCACGCGCACCCGGTGGAGCCGGTTCGCGAGCGCCTTGTAGACGATCTCGTTCACGAGCGTCGACTTGCCCGAGCCGGAGACCCCGGTGACCGTGATCAGCTTCCCGACCGGAAACTCGACGTCGATGTCCTTGAGGTTGTGCTGCGAGGCGCCGCGGACCCAGAAGGAGCCCAGGTCCTCGGTGCGGCGGTCGGGCACCGCGATCTCTCGCGCGCCGGAGAGGTACTCCCCCGTGACGGAGCCCTCCTTGCGCTCGACCTTGCGCGCCGGTCCCTCGGCGACCACGTGGCCGCCGTGCTCGCCGGCTCCCGGCCCCATGTCGACGAGCCAGTCGGCGGCACGCATCATCTGCTCGTCGTGCTCCACGACGAGCACGGTGTTGCCGAGGTCGCGGAGGCGCTCGAGCGTCGCGATCAGCTTGCCGTTGTCGCGCTGGTGGAGCCCGATCGACGGCTCATCGAGGATGTAGAGCACGCCCACGAGCTGTGAGCCGATCTGCGTTGCCAGGCGCAGACGCTGGGCCTCGCCGCCGGAGAGCGTCGCCGAGGCGCGGTCGAGCTGGAGGTAGCCGACGCCGACGTTGTCCAGGAACGTGAGACGCTCCCGGATCTCCTTGACGATCCGCGCGCCGATCAGCTGCTCCGTCTCGGTCAGCTCGAGCTCGTCGAGGAACTCGAGCGCGCGGGTGACAGACATCTGCGTGAACTCGTGGATGTTCTTGCCGCCGACGGTTACGGCGAGGACCTCCGGCTTGAGGCGGGCGCCGTGGCACTCGGGACAGGGCCGGAAGCTCATGTACTCCTCGATCCGCTCGCGCATCGACGCGGAGTCGGTGTCGCGGTAGCGGCGCTGGAGGTTGGAGACGAGGCCCTCGAACGCGAGCATGTACGAGCGCTTCCGTCCCATCCGGTTCCGGTAGCTGACGTAGACCCGCTCGCCCTTGGTGCCGTGGAGGAAGAGGTCTCGCTGCTCGTCCGTCAGGTCCTGCCAAGCCGTGTCCAGATCGATCTCCCACTTGTCCGCGATCGCCTGGATCACTGCCTCGTACCAGTTGCCCTGTAGCGGGACGAGCGCCTCGGCGAGCGGCAGGGTCGGGTCGGGGACGAGCAGGTCGGGGTCGATCTCCTGCTGCGCGCCGAGCCCGGTACAGCGCGGGCAGGCGCCGTGCGGCGAGTTGAAGGAGAAGATCCGCGGTTGCAGCTCAGGGAGCGAGACGCCGTGCTCGGGGCAGGCGAACCGCTCCGAGAACGTCAACTGGCGGTCCTCGTCGACCAGGTCGATCACGACGAGGCCCTCGGCGAGCTCGACGGCGATCTCCACGGATTGGAAGAGCCGCGTGCGCAGGTCCTCCTTCATCCGGAGCCGGTCGACCACGACCTCGATCGTGTGCTTGAACTTCTTGTCGAGCGTGATCTCGTCCTCGAGCAGGCGCTGCTCGCCATCGACCTTCACGCGGGTGAAGCCGTCACGGCGGAGCTCGTCCAGGAGGTCTCGGTACTCGCCCTTGCGGTCGCGGACAACGGGTGCGTTGACGGTGAAGCGGGTTCCTTCCCGGAGCTGGAGGATCTGGTCGACGATCGCCTCGATCGATTGGCCGGCGATGGGGCGGCCGCAGACCGGGCAGTGCGGGCGGCCGACGCGCGCGTAGAGGAGACGCAGGTAGTCGTAGATCTCGGTGACCGTGCCGACGGTCGAGCGCGGATTGCGCGACGTGGTCTTCTGGTCGATGGAGATCGCGGGGCTGAGGCCGTCGATCGAGTCGACGTCCGGCTTCTCCATCATCTGGAGGAACTGCCTCGCGTACGCGGAGAGGGACTCGACGTAGCGGCGCTGGCCCTCGGCGTAGATCGTGTCGAAGGCAAGGCTCGACTTGCCGGAGCCGGAGAGCCCGGTGATGCAGATCAGGCGGTTCCGCGGCAGGCGGACGGTGATGTCCTTGAGGTTGTGCTCGCGGGCGCCGTGAACGACGAGTTCGTCCTGCGCCATAACCGGCCAGTTTAGCCGTGGCATCCGCTCCGAACAAGTGTTCGTTTCTCGGCGCGGAGGGTCGCGGCTGCCAGCCGGGCGTCCCACTCCACGGCCAGTCCTCGCGGCGTTCGACGAGGCCGGCGCGGACGGGGTTGTCAAGGATGTACTCCGCTGTTCGGGCGCGGTGGAGCTCGTCGCGGACGATCCAGGACGCGAAGCGCTCGCGCCAAAGGTGCCCGCGGCGCCCGTGACGGACGTTGTGCTCGCGCGCGTAGACGCCGTTCAGCCATTCGAACGCGCGGCCGAGATCGTCTGTCGTCGCCTCGACGAGCATGTGGTAATGCGTCCCCATCAGGCAGTAGACGTGGACGGCGACGGCGTGGCGCAACGGCACTCGGCGCATCAGCCTCCAGAAGAAGTCGCGGTCGAGGTCGTCGCGGAACGCGTCGACCTCGTGGACCGAGTTCGTCGTCACGTGGAAGAGCCCGTCCGGCAGCTGGCAGCGGGGAATCCGGCCCATGCGCCCGACGCTACGCCCCGGCGCCACCGCGCGACGCGCGGCGGCGCCCTTCGTCTCCACTTCCGACACGCCTTCGTGCGCCCCGGCCGGTGGCAGCCACCGGACGTGGCTCCAAGGGGCTAGGTGGCGAGGCGGTCGAGTAGGTGGTACAGGCGCTTCGGACGGGGGACGTGCTCGAGGGCGAGGGGGCCGACGACGATCGTCCCGTAGCCGAGGAGTTGGCCGGCGAACGACTGCTCCAGCTCCACCGCCTCGACCGCCGCGAGCCGAACCGCCCGCGCCCGCCGGCGCCACGTCCCGTTCACGACAAACACCTTCTCGGTCGTCACGACGACCCGCGTGCGCTCCCATTTCCAAACGGCGCGCAGGGCGAGGAACGCTCCCAACCCAACGATCCCCGCTCCCGCAACCGACAGCGGCCAAGGTAGCGTCACGAGCGCGCCGCCGACCCCGCCGAGCACGACAGCCCACACCAGCGGGCGCAGCAACACGATTCCGTGACGCCGGGCCTCGAGACAGATCTCCTCCTGCGGATCCGCGAGCACTCCGAGCCGTTCGCCGCGAACTGCCGGATTTCCTGCGGGTTTGCGCAGAGGCAAACCCGGCGAAACCTGACCAGTGGACGCAAGTGCACGCCGAGCTCTGACCGCGGCGATCGTCGTTGCGGCCGTCGTCGTCGCCGTGCTCGCGCTGTGGGAGCTGCGGCTGCTGATCATGCTGCTCTTCTTCGCCTTCACCGTCGCCGCGGCACTGCGTCCCTCCGTCGAGTTCCTCAACCGGCGCCGCATCCCACGCGGCCCCGCGATCCTCGCCCATTACGCGGTGCTCGTCGGAGGCGTCGGCCTCCTCCTCTGGGCCGTCGTCCCCCGGGCGATCACGCAGGTGCAGAACGCTCTCGGGGACGCGGAGAACGAGGCGGGCTTCAAGGGCGAGGTTTTGTCCTGGCTGAACCAGCGCCTGGAGCGCCTGCCCCGCGTCGAGAACTTCTTCGACCCGGCCGTCGAGCTCACGCTCCTCGGCTTCGAGATCGCGATCGGGATCTTCTTCGTCTTCGCCTGCGCCGCCTACTGGATCTTCGAGCGCGACGACGCCGTGCGGCTCGTGACCTCGCTCGTCCCCCGCGACCACCGCAAGACGGTGAAGGACACCTGGGACCTGATCGACCTCAAGCTCGGCGCCTACGTCCGTGGCCAGGCGCTGCTGATCCTGCTCGTCGCGACGGTCCTCTCCATCTGCTTCTGGGCGATCGGCCTCCCGTTCTGGCTCCTGATCGGGGTCTTCGCGGGGATCGTCGAGATCGTCCCCGTGATCGGCCCGCTGACGGCCGGCGCGCTCGCCGTCGGCGTCGGCTTCACGGAGTCGGTCGGCATAGGCATCGCCGCCGGCGTGATCGTCCTCGGCGTCCGCCTGCTCGAGGACTACCTGGTGATCCCGCACGTGCTCGGAGACGCCGTCGGCCTCTCGCCGCTCCTCGTGATCGTCTCAGTCGCGGCCTCGGCGATCCTCTTCGGCGAGCTGGCGGTCCTCCTGGCGATCCCGCTCGCGGCCGTGCTCGGGACGCTCTTCGAGGTCGTCGTGCTCGAGCGGGACCCTGCCGAGCAGGAGGTGCCGACCGTGCTCTTCCCCGCGCAGGACGCGGAGACGCGCTAGCGGCCTAGGCCCGGCGCCACTTGCCGAAGATCAGGCCGCCGATCGTGAACCCGAGCCCGAACGTCCCGACCGCGAAGGCGCCGATCGTCATCGCCTTCCGCACGCGCGAGAGGCGCTGCCAGCGACCGAGGGCTTCCTCTTCCTCGCTCGTCAGCGGCTCGCCACGCCGCTTTTTCCGCAGCGCACCCCCCGCTCGGAGCCCGAGATAGAGGTCGTCGAAGATCTCGGTCGGCTCGTCGACCACGATCTGAGTGTATAGCCTGCCCCGGCTGTGTCCTCCCCGCGGACACGAGTGGTTCACCTCTCGGATCTCCACGTCGGCTCCCATGAGGAGCCGCGGATCGAGCCGGGGCTTGCCGAGCTGATCGATCGCATCAAACCGGAGCTGATCGTCGCCAGCGGCGACCTGACGCACCGGGGCCGCCCCGACGAGCACGAGCGCGCCGCGGCCTTCCTCAAGGGTCTCGGCCGGCCCGTGTTCGCCGTCCCGGGGAACCACGACATTCCCTACACCCCGATCGCACGTTTTACGCGCACGTACGAGCAGTTCGAGCGATTCTGGGAGACGACCGAGCCGACGTACCGATCGGAGCTGCTGCACATCGTCGGCCTCAACTCCGTCCGTCCGTGGCTGCATCAGGCGGGGAGGATCCATCGTCCTCACCTCCGCGACGCGGCCAGGCGCCTTTCCGAGGCCGCTCCCGGCGCCTTCAAGGTCGTCGTCCTGCACCACCACCTGCTGGGAGCACCCTGGCGCTCACGCAAGCGGCCGGTCCGCGACCGTTCCGGCGTTCTCGCCGGCCTCGTCGACGCCGGCGCCGAGCTCGTCCTCGCCGGTCACATCCACCAGGCGGCGATCAGCGAGCGGCATGAGTTCGAGGTCGTGACGGGCGAGGTCCGGGGCGTGACGGTGGCGATCGCACCTGGGCTGGGCCAGCCGCGCCCGAACCGGCGCGGCGAGGCGCGCGGCCTCCTCGTCTACGAGTTCGACGACGAGACGCTCTCCGTGCAGACCTACATTTGGCGCGAGGACGACTGGGGACTCACCGCGCTCCGGCGCTTCCCGCGCGGACGCGAGCCGCTCGCCGCCCAGCCGTCTCCCGCAGCAGAAGGTGTCAGTACCAGCGGCCCCTAGCGAAACCGCCGAAGGCGATGAGGCCGATCAGCGCGATGATGATGCCCCAGAGCGGGCTCCACACGATCGCCAGGATGATCCCGATGATCACGATGATCCCGCCCAGACTGATCCCAGCCATGCAACTCCTTTCCGCCCCGGCGGTCCGGGGCTAGCTGTCCGCTTCGATTCCTGCGAAGCGCCGGTGAAACCTAAGGCATCCGGCGTGCGTCCGGGCCGGTGATCGGCCGCTTCTGGACGAAGCGCCGGTACGCGATCACGAGCAACGTCGCGGCGAGGACCGAGAGGACGAAGACGCCGCCCGTGCCCCACCCGATCGTGATGGCGACGCTGCCGCCCACGACCGAGCCGACGATCCCGAAGAGGATCGTCATCCAGATCGGCATCGGATCAGGCCCGGGAACGGCAAGCCGGCCAAGGGCGCCGACGATCAGCCCCGAAACGAGGATGGCCAGGATGTCGCCAAGTCCCACAGCCGCAATGTAACGAGAGCCCGCCGCCGAAGCGGCGGGCTCTCGAAGCTGCCTACGGCAGGATGGTCGGACAGTTCGGCGCCGTGGCGCCGTTCGAGTCCGTGCAGGTGATGCGCGACTGGACCGCTGGGCTCAGCGTCGCGTTCGGCTGAGCCTTGATGTAGTCCTGCAGCCGCTGATCCATCGTGATCACGGCCGGCGTGTTCAACTGAGCGACGGTGTTCGGATACCCGTCGCCGCCGAACGCCATGAAGTCGTTGATCGCGACGTTGTAGGCGTCGCCGGCGCCAAGGCCGACGCTCGGCGATCCGGCCGGGCAAGCCCCCGTCGCATTCGCCTTCACGACCGACGTGACTCGGCTGCCGACCGCCTGTGCGATGTCATATGTGAAGCAGAGGCCCGACACCTGCGCAAAGCGGCCGTTGGCGGCGGGCATCGACGAGACGCCGTTCTCGAGCATCGCCTTCAGCTGCGTCCCGCTGATGTGGGCCGTCGCGACGACGTTCCCGAATGGCAGCACGGTCACGACCTGCCCAAGCGTGATCGGGTACGGCGGCGGCGTGAACGCCGGACAGAAGTCCGTCGGGCTGTCCACGGCCGGACACGTGAGGTCGGCCCGGATGCCGCCCGAGTTCGTGATCGCGAAGTCGGTCGGCAGCGCCGGGAACGCCGTCCGCATCGAGTCGGTGATGACGTCGCCGATGAGCGACTCGCAGAAGCGCCCGTCGGACCGGCCACAGATGTCGGACCGCGGAATCGCAACGCTCGCCTTGCCGACCTCGACGCTGAGGATCGGCGAGAGGATCGCGTTGAGGTCATTGATCCTGGCCTGGATCGCCGGATCCGGCGTGACGCCGATCGCCCACGGCTTGTGGAAGTCGGCGGTCTTGTAGACGACCTTGTGCTCGCTCTTGTCGACGACGAGGCGGAGACGCGTGAACCGAACGCCCTTGCTCAAGTTCTCGGTCATCAGCGTTCCGTTAGGCCGCGTGTCGAGCACCTGGAAGTTGGTGTGATCGCCCACCACCGCGTCGACGTTGCCGGTGACGGCGTCGGAGAGTGTCACGAGCGGCCCGAACGGGTTGCTCGAGAGCCCGAGCGGGGTCACCGACCCGGCTGGCCCGTCGACCCCGAGGTGGCCCATCGCGACGATCGCGTCGGTCCTCGACGCGAGCCTCGCCGCCTCAGCGTTGACGGCGGCCGTCGGATCGCCGACGTGGAACGGCCCCAACGCCCCCGGGAAGGTTAGGAACGGGATGTCGGTGTTGGAGTAGCCGATCAACCCGAGCTTCGCCCCGTGGAAGTTGAACGTGGTCGACGGCGACCACTCCGCCGGCGTGTTGCCGTTCGCATCGACGATGTTCGCCGAAACATGTGGGTACTTCGCCAGCGGGATGATCTCGTTCCGCAGGTATTGCTCGCCTTTGTCGAAGTTGTGGTTCCCGAGGCCGTCGGCGCTGAGGCCCATCTTGTTCATGAACTCCACCGCCGGCTTTTCGCCGAAGAAGCTTGCGATGGGAGGCGTTGCGCCGATCGTGTCGCCTGCGGCAACCGTGATCGATCCGTCCTTCGCCTCCTTGCGGTAGGCGTCGAACCACGGCTTCAGGAAGGCCGAGCCGCCGATCTGGAAGATCGGGCCGATCGCCGTCGTGTTGAAGGGTGCGGCGGCGTTGATCACCCAGTCCGCGTTCTCCGCGAGCGGCACCGCCTGGCCATGCCAGTCGCTGATGTCGAGGACCGTGATCTCCCGGGTGTCGCTCGTGTCATCGACGATGTCGTACCGGATCTTCCCGCGCGCGTTCTGCGGGGCGGGAATCCCGAGGACGAACGAGAGCGTCGGCGCGACGTCGATCGCCCGTAGGTTCCTGACCGTCTTGCCGCCGAGCCCGCGCCCGTGGCCGTGGTGCGACCAGCGGAAGCCGTTCTCAGCCTTGCCGTTGATCCCCGGGCCGGCGGCCACGAAGGTTGCGTGCATGTTGATGTTGTGGCGCAGGTCGACGAGCTCCGGCAGGTAGCCGTGCTGCCCGAAGAACTGCGAGAACGTGATCACCGGCGCGCTCGCCGCGTCGAACTGGTACGGCGGGCGCGAGACGACGACGACGTCGCCGCTCCGGGTCGGATGCAGCGAGTCCGAGCCGTCGACGTTGCGCAGCTCCTCCTTCTTCATGATCCGAGACATCACCTGCCGGTCGGGCACCGTCGGATCGGTGACGTTCTGGAACGCGTTGATCACAGCAGTCCGGACGGCCTCGTACGTGATCCCGTTGGGCAGCGTCGGGTTGACATAGACCTGTGTGGTCCCGCCGGCCCAGCACGCCTTCACGAGGTCGCCGGGGAGCTGCGCACGACAGTTGCTCAGCGGGCTGCCGCCGGGCGGGTTCGGGAAGACGAGGGTCGGATTGCCACTCGGATGCAGCGAGACGTCAGCACCGGTGACGGTGTTGTGCACCGTCGTCTCGAAGAGCACCCGCCGAGCGTTGATCGCGAGCCACTGCGGCGCGAAGCCGTGGTCCGACGAGGCGAAGACCGTCGTGTCCCGCCTGCCCATCAGCTCACGCCCGAGCGCGAGCGTGTGGTCGGCCTCCTGATACGCCTCGCGGATGTAGCCCTCGCGCTTCGCGATCAGCCCGTCCTTCGTGCCGTCGCCGTTGACGTCGTCGTAGTACGGGTTCGGCCGGCCGTCCATGTCCGTCCTCGTGACGAGCGCCATGAACTGGTGTTGGAACTCGTCCGTCGTCGGCGTCCCGAGGAAGAGGAGGTCGGGCCGGTACCCAAGCGTGTTGAAGATGTAGCGCAGATACGCGAGGTGCGCGTCGGCCCACTTGAGCCCCTGCTCCACATAGGTGTCCTCGTCGACGATCAACGCCTCGAGCGGCGCGAAGTCGGCCGCGACCGACGTCGGGAAGTCGTGCGCCAGCGTTTCGACGAACGCGTCCGAGCCCGCGGTCCCGAGCGCGTTGTAGGAGCCGTTGACGCGCTGGACGGACGTGAAGTAGAGCCGGAACCGCGACAAGTCCGGCGTGAGGTCGATCAGCTTCGCGTAAAAGCCGCCGGTCTTGCCGGCGAGCGAGCCCGAGGCGATCGTCAGCTTCGTGTCGGCCCACTCTCCGCGAGCGAGGATCGTCCCGCCCGTCCCGTTCTTCGCGGCCAGGCGGTTGACGAACAGCACATGGTCGTAGTTGACCGTGGAGTCGTTCGTCGAGTCGTAGATGTAGACGTCCCAGATGCCTCCGCCGGGAATCTGACCGTTGTTCTGGGTGAAGCTCGTCTCCTTCGCGGGGCTGTGGGAGGTCGGGACGTTCGTCCAGCCCGTAGCCTCGACGAGCGCGTTCTTCTGGTACGCCACTCCGAAGCTGTTCGCGAGCGCCGGCTGTCCGGGGAGGTCGTAGTTCAGGACGATGCCGCGTCCCCCGATGAACGTGCGGAAGTCGACGACAGGACCTTGAACCGCGGGGACGAGGTTGCGCACGCCGACCCACTCGATCGAAGCGATCTTCTTACCGGCCCGCTCGGCCGCCTGGAGCGCCGTGTCGGCCTGGAGGATGCCGGTCGTCGCGAAGCTCGTGGAAGTGTCGAAGCCGGCGCCGGTCCGATGGAAGGTGTTGTTCGTCGAGCCGTGCTCGCCGGGCCATGTGCCCGTGGCGAGCGTGTACCAGCCGACGCCGGTGTTCGGCGGGAAGGCCTGAACGAGCCCGTTCCGCCCGCGGACGCCGTTGCGCATCAGCTCCTTGTAGGTCGGCATCAGCCCTTTGCGGGCGTACCGCTCCATCAGGTCCGGACGCATGCCGTCCGCCGCGAACATGATCGCCTTCGCCGATCTCGGCCCCGGTGGGGCTTTCTTCGGATCTTTTCCGTGGCCCGCGGATGGGCCTGCGAAGACGAGAAGGGCCACGGCGGCAACCGCGCCAATCGCGGCCGCGCCGGGTCGGCTGAATCTTTTCACCTCTACTCCTCTCCCTCTTGCTCCCCTGAAGTGACGGCCGGATCCTACGCCGTTTTGCCGGAAACAGGTAGCGAAAACTTGATCGAAACGTGGTGAAGCTCCTCCCTGGAACGAGGGAGCCCCGCGCCCTCAGCCGGCGGAGCCGCGGATCCGATAACCCGACGGTGAGCCTCCCTTCTGCGGGAGCGGAGCCCCCGCGTCGTCTTCGTGCGCTCTCGCCCGTCCCCGACGAGCGGGAGGAGCTCGCCGCGCTCCACGAGACCGCGCTCGGCCTGATCGAGCGCCTCGACCTCGGCGAGCTGCTCGAGACCATCGTCGACCGTGCAGGGGCGCTGGTCGGCACCCCTCACGGCTACCTCTACGTCGCCGGCGCCGACGACTCGACGCTCGAGCTGCGCGCCGGCACAGGGGTCTTCGAGTCGTGGGTCGGGACGCCGCTGACCAAGGGAAAGGCACTCGCAGGACGCGTCTGGGCGGCCGGCGAGCCGATGGTCGTCGACGACTACCAGCACTGGGACGCCCGCGAGCCCGCCTTCGACGGAGTCGGCTTTCACGCCGTCGTCGGGGTGCCGCTCCACGTCGAAGGCAGCGTCACCGGCGTCTTCGGGCTCGCACGCGTCGACGAGGGCGACTCCTTCGGCGAGGCGGAGGTCGCGTTGCTCACGCGCTTCGGCCGGCTGGCATCGCTCGCGCTCGAGAACGCGCGCCTGTACGCGACCGCTCAGCAGGAGCTGACCGTGCGGCGGCGGACCGAGGAAGAGCTGATCGACACCGTCGCGCGGCTGCGCCAGGCCGAGTCGGCGATCCAGCTGAGCCAGGCTGAGACCATCCGCCGGCTCGCGTTCGCCGCGGAGTTCCGCAACGCGGAGATCGGCCGGCACACGGAGAGGATGAGCCGCTACTGCGAGCTCCTCGCCCGCGGGCTCGAGCTCGACGACCACCAGTGCGAGCTGATCCGGCTCGCGAGCGCGCTCCACGACGTCGGCAAGATCGCGATCCCGGATCGGATCCTGCTCAAGCCCGGCAGCCTCACCGAGTCGGAGCGCCGCGTGATGGAGCGTCATGCAGAGATCGGCCACCGGCTCCTGGCCGACTCCTCCTCCGAGCTGCTCGACGTGGCCGCGACGATCGCGCTGACCCACCACGAGCGCTACGACGGCATGGGCTACCCGCGCGGGCTCGCAGGCGAGGCGATACCGCTCGAGGGGCGGATCGCCGCCGCCGCCGATGTCTTCGACGCGATCACGAGCAATCGCGTCTACCGCCCGGCGCTGCCGCTCGACGAAGCGCTCGAGGTGATGCGCGCAGGGCGCGGGACGCAATTCGACCCGCTCGTACTCGACCTCTTCCTCGACGCGTTCGATGAGGTCGACACGCCGGAGGAGGCGGCGACGACAACGCGGCCCGACCGGCCGGCTCCCGCCCGGACGGCGGTTGGGCGGCGACTGGGCATCGAGGTGCTCGGCGCGGGCGTCCGTCGCGCGAGGGCCGTCCTCGGGACCGGCAGCGGCCGTGAGTCGATCGAGACGGCACTCGACCTGCTCGTCGAAGGGCTCGACCGCCGCCTGCTCGCGAGTGTCTACGTACTCGAGCACGAGCGCCTCTGGCTCGTCGCGCAGCGCGGCTACGAGGAGGTCCGGGACGGGTTCGCCCTCGACCAGGGAGTCATGGCGCGCGCCGTTCGTTCAGGCGAGACGCAGTTCCTCGAGGACGCGGCCGAAGATCCCGACTTCATCGCGGCGACGACCGGCATCACCTCCGAGATCGCCGTCCCCTTCACGCTCGGCGGCTCTCCTGCAGGCGTGGTGAACATCGAGACTTGCGGTGCGACCCTCCCGGCGGAGTCCATCGGGCTTTACCAGGATCTGATCGCGGACGTCAGCGATCGCGTCGCCGAGATGCGCGCGGCGCTCGGGCTCGACCTCGCCAGCGTTGCCCGACTCTGCGTCCACGCGAGCTCGCTCCGCGGAATCCAGGCGATCGCGGAGTTCGCCGCCCGAACCTTGGCGCGGCTCTTGGAGCTGGATTCCGCCCAGGTGAGCGTGCTGCGGGAGGGCGGTGCCTACCAGCTTGCGAGCTTCTGGCGCCGGCCGGATACGTCCGTCAAGCCGCTCGAGCCCGCGGAGCTCAAGCACCTGGCCGAGATCGAGGAGCGCACCGGCGCCGACGCCGCCTACAGCGTCATCGACGGCGTCGTCTGGCTGCCGCTCCGCGTTGCCGGCGGCGACGTCGGCGCCGTAGTCGGCCGCACCGCCGACGCCCACCACCTCGACCACGAGCGCATCGAGGCCGCGACGCTCTTCTCCCAGCACACCGCCGCGCTGATCGACGTCGCGCAGGCGCTGCGTCGCGAGCAGCGCGCTGCGATCACCGACTCCCTGACGGGCCTGCTGAACCGCCGCGGCCTCGAGGACCGGCTGGACGAGGAGCTCGCGCGCTGCCGCCGCTCGGGGCACGAGCTTTCGATCGTGATGATCGACTGCGACGGGCTGAAGGCCGTAAACGACACCGGTGGACACGAGCTCGGCGACATCGTCCTGCAGCGCGTCGCCGACTGCCTTCGCGAGCACAAGCGGATGGCCGACGTCGCGGGCCGCCTCGGCGGCGACGAGTTCGTGGTGCTGCTTCCGGAGACGCGGACGGGCGATGCGCTCGGCGTCGCAGAGCGCTTCCGTCGTGAGCTTTCCGCTACGCCGCTCTCGGACGGACGCACCATCACCGCGGCGCTGGGCGTCGCGAGCTTCCCGGCCGACGGAGAGACGGCCTCCGCGCTGCTGCGGGCGGCGGACCGCACGCTCTACGCCGCGAAGCAGAGCGGCGGGAACCGCACGCTGACGGCGCAGCGCTAGGCTGAGCGTGTGCGACGCGTGGTCGTCGTCCTCGGGGTCGGCCTAAGTGCTGTCCTCGCCGTGGGCTTCGCCGCACGAGGGCCGGATACGAGCACCTCGCCGCTGCGGCCAACCTACTACCAGGACGTCAAGCCCATCTTGGACGGGCGCTGTACCGGATGCCACTACCGCGGCGGAATCGCGCCGTTCGCGCTCACCGGCTACGACGCGGCGCGCCGCAACCGAGCGGCGGTGGCCGACGCCGTGCGTCGACGCTTGATGCCGCCATGGCATGCCGAGCCGGGGCACCGTCGCTACCTCTTCGATCCCTCGCTGACCAGGACGCAGATCGCCCGGATCACCCGATGGGCAGAGCTCGGCGGGCCGAGGGGGACCCCAGCGAAACCGGCCGCGCCGCTTCCCTCCGTTGCGCCGCATCTGTCGCGGGTCGACGTGCGGACCGCAATGCCGCGGCCGTACACCCCGCGGCGGTATGCGAGTGCCGACGATTACCGGTGCTTCGTGCTCCCGTGGGTACCAAACCGCCGGACGCACGTCACGGGGTTCAACGTCCGACCGGGGCGCGCCGCTCAGGTGCACCACATCATTCTCTTCCTCGCCTCTCCCGAGAAAGCCGGGACCGTCCAGGCGTGGGAGGCGCAGGACTCTCGCCCGGGCTACGGCTGTTACGGCGGCCCAAGCGCGTCCGGACGCACGCAGCTGGGGTTCCAGTTCCTCGCCGGCTGGGTGCCCGGGTCGTTGGGGACGGATTTTGCGCAGGGCACGGGCATCCGAGTCGAGCCGGGCTCGCGCCTCGTCCTGCAAGTCCACTACAACCTCCAGGGCGTCGTGCCGAAGTCGGATCGTTCCGTCGTCGAGCTGAAGCTCGACGACACGGTCGAAAAGCGCGCGATCTACGCACCGCTCGTCGATCCGACATGGATCCTCAACCCGCAGAGCTTCCGGATCCCGGCGAAGCGCGCGCGCATCGTGCACGCGTACAGCATCGATCCGCGGCAGCTCTTCGCTTTCTTTGCCGGGGACATGGATTTCAGCGGCGGGTTCGTCATCCACTCGGTCCTGCACCACATGCATCGACTCGGCAAGAGTGGCCGCGTCACCCTCGTTCGTGCCTCCGGGGAGCAGGAGGTGCTGCTCGGCGTCAGGCGGTGGGACTTCAACTGGCAGCGCGAGTATCACTTCGCCGAGCCGGAGCGGTTCGAGCCCGGCGACCGGCTCTCGATCCGATGCGAGCATTCGAACCGCACGAACAGGACGCGGACGTGGGGCGAGAACTCATCCGACGAGATGTGCATCGCCTTCTTGTACGTGTCTGAGCTCTAGGCGGGCGCCTCGGCGGCGGCCTGGAGCTCGCGGCGGAGCTCCTTGATCTCGTCGCGCAGCTTGGCCGCGTACTCGAATCGCAGTTCCTCGGCGGCGGCGAACATCTCCTCCTCGAGCGTCACGACGAGGCGCTGCAGCTCGTCCGGTGACATCCCCTCGACCTGCTGTTTCCCACGTCGGCGCTTGGGCACCGTCGGCGCCTCGAGCGACAGGAACTCGGCGATGTCGGACACGCCCTTTTGGATCGACTCGGGCGTGATCCCGTGCTCCTCGTTGTAGGTGAGCTGAACCGCGCGGCGGCGGTTCGTCTCGTCGAGCGCCCCCTTGATCGCCTCCGTCAGCTTGTCGGCGTACATGAGCACCTTGCCGTTGGTGTTCCGCGCGGCGCGCCCGATCGTCTGGATCAGCGCGGTCTTCCCGCGCAGGAAGCCCTCCTTGTCGGCGTCGAGGATCGCCACGAGGGACACCTCTGGAAGGTCGAGCCCCTCGCGCAGGAGGTTGACGCCCACGAGGACGTCGAACTCCCCCAGGCGCAGCTCGCGGATCAGCCGGATCCGGTCGAGCGTGTCGATCTCCGAGTGCAGGTACCGGGCCTTCACGCCCGACTCGAGCAGGTAGTCGGTCAGGTCCTCGGCCATCTTCTTCGTCAGCGTCGTGACGAGGGTCCGCTCCCCCGCCTCCTCGCGCCGCTTGATCTCGTTCAGCAGGTCGTCGATCTGGTTCTTCGTCGCGCGGAGCTCGACTTCCGGATCGACGATGCCGGTCGGCCGCACGAGCTGCTCGGCCGTGCGCGTCGAATGGCGGAGCTCGTACGGGCCGGGTGTCGCCGAGACGAAGACCATCTGCGGGACCTTCGTGAGGAACTCATCGAAGCGCAGCGGCCGGTTGTCCAGCGCCGACGGCAGGCGGAAGCCGAAGTCGACGAGCGTCTGCTTGCGGGAGCGGTCGCCCTCGTACATCCCGCCGATCTGCGGCACCGTCTGATGTGACTCGTCGATGAAGACCACGAAGTCGGACGGGAAGTAGTCGATCAGCGTGTACGGCGCGGAGCCCGGCGGACGGCCGTCGAGGATCCGCGAGTAGTTCTCGATCCCGTTGCAGAAGCCGAGCTCGACCATCATCTCGACGTCGTACTCGGTGCGCTGCCGGATCCGGTGCGCCTCGAGCATCCGGCCTTCGGACTCGAACAGCTTCACCTGCTCCTCCAGCTCGTGGCGGATCTCGTCGACGGCCCGTTCGATCGTCGGCTTGGAGGTCACGTACTGCGTCGCAGGGAAGATGTTCAGGTACTCGAGCCGTCCGTAGATCTCACCCGAGAGCGGGTCGAAGTGGGTGATCTGCTCGACCTCGTCGCCGAAGAGCGAGATCCGGTACGCCGACTCCTCGTAGGCCGGCTGAATCTCGATCACGTCGCCCTTGACGCGGAAGCGACCGCGTCCGAGGAAGGCGTCGTTGCGCGTGTAGTGGATGTCGATCAGCTTGCGCAGGAGGAGATCGCGGTCGTGCTCCTCCCCCACGTGCAGCATCACGACCCGCTTCTCGTACTCCTCCGGCGAGCCCAGGCCGTAGATGGCCGAGACCGAGGCGACGATGATGGTGTCGCGCCGCGAGAGGAGATTCGAGGTCGCGGAGTGGCGCAGCCGGTCGATGTCGTCGTTCCGTGACGAGTCCTTCTCGATGTAGAGGTCGGCCTGCGGGACGTACGCCTCGGGCTGGTAGTAGTCGTAGTAGGAGACGAAGTACTCGACCGCGTTGTCGGGGAAGAACTCGCGGAACTCGTTGCAGAGCTGTGCAGCCAGCGTCTTGTTGTGCGCGATCACGAGCGTCGGCTTCTGGACCTGCTCGATCATCCAGGCCATCGTCGCCGTCTTCCCCGTGCCCGTGGCGCCGAGCAGCGTCTGGAAGCGCTCGCCCTCCAGCAGCCCTGCCGAGAGCTGCTTGATCGCGTTCGGCTGGTCGCCGGTCGGCTGGTAGGCGGCGGAGGTCTTGAACTCGGCCATCGAGGGAAGGCTACCCGGGTCGTGAACGACCGCCGCGAGCCGCCGTATGAGGCCTACGCCGCGATTGTCGGCGCCTTCTTCGCCGGGCTGGGGACGGTGGCGGTGCTTGCGCGTCGTTCGCCTCCGGCGACCGCGCTCGACCTCGTCGCACTCTCCGCGGCGACCTTCAAAGCGTCGCGCACGCTCTCGCGGGAGCGCGTCGGCAGCTTCCTTCGGGAGCCATTCGTGGAGGGCGAGGACGAGCATCCGGCGGGCGAGGGCATCCAGCGGGCGCTCGGCGAGCTCGTGACCTGTACGCGTTGCGTCGGGACGTGGAGCGCCGCCGTG
>DATFQN010000089.1:0-28937 GCA_035264165.1 Gaiellaceae bacterium | reverse complement strand
GTCACGCTCGTGAACGAGGACATCGACGACGGCGTGACGATCCACTGGCACGGGGTCGACGTCCCAAGTGCCGAGGACGGCGTGGCCGGCGTCAGTCAGGACGCGGTCATGCCCGGTGAGCGCTACACGTACCGCTTCCGCGCCGACCAGCTCGGGACCTTCTGGTACCACTCGCACCAGGTCTCGTCGAAGCAGGTGAAGCGCGGTCTCTACGGCGCGTTCGTGATCGAGCCGCGGACGAAGGCGAAGGGGCTCGATCTCGCCGTGGTCGCGCACGACTTCTCCGGCCGCGCGGCCATGGGCTCCCACGACGGCGTCGAGCGCCGCCGCGTTCGCGCACGGAATGACGTGCGACTGAGACTCGTCAACACCAACAGCTCGCCGGAGCGGTTCTACGTAACGTCGCCGTTTCGCGTTCTCGCGATCGACGGCACCGATCTGAACGGCCCGACGCCGATCCAGGACCAGATGCTGGTCCTCGGCGGAGGGGCGCGGTACGACGTCGGCTTCCGGATGCCGCAGCAGTCTGTGCGGGTCGGCATCGCGCGATCCCCGACCGCGCTCCTCCTTGACGCAGGTGGCGGCGAGACGCCGGCGGCTGAAGAACCGGATGTGGACTTCGATCCGCTCGGCTACGGGAGGCCGAAGCCGACGCTACTGGCCACGACGAGCGACTTCGACCGCACGTTCAGGATGGACATCGGGAAGCGCATCGGCTTCGTCAAGGGCCGCCCGGGCAACCACTGGGCGATCAACGGGAAGCTCTTCCCCGACACGCCGATGTACATGGTCCGCCGCGGAGACCTCGTGAAGATGCGGATCACGAACTCGAGCGGCAAGGTGCATCCGATGCACCTTCACGGCCACCACCTGCTCGTGCTGAGCCGCGACGGCAAGAAAAACACGGGCAGCCCGTGGTGGGTCGACACGTTGGACGTCTTCTCGGACGAGGAATACGAGGTCGCCTTCGTCGCTGACAATCCCGGCATCTGGATGGACCACTGCCACAACCTCCCGCACGCGCGGGACGGTTTGACGATGCACGTTGCCTACGAGGGCGTGACGACGCCGTTCCGTCTAGGCGACGGACCGCACAACCACCCGGAGTAGGGCGGAAGCTACGTCGCCGGCGGTGGCGCCACGGGCGTGGCTGTCGTCATCCGGTCCCCGCGCCATTCGCGCATCGTCAACGCGGCGACGGCGCCGAGTATTACGAATGCGTTCAACGGGTGGAGCGCCCCGATGATCGCCCATTCGCTGCCGAACCACGCCAGCAGGATCTGCACGACGACGAGGCCGACGATTCCGAGCGAGTGGAGCACGCGCTGCCGCCCGACTCGCGCGGCGAGCGCCAAGAGGAAGGTGACGATCGCACCGAGGAAGATCAGGTAGCCGAAGCCGGTGTGAAGGCCCCAGCTGTCGTTGAAGGACTCCTCGTCGACCGACGCACCTTCCGAGCCCAGCTTGTCGGCAACGTCGAAGGCGCCGAACCCGGCGAAGGCGATCTGCAGCACCACGGCCGCCAGCAGCACCCAGAGCCAGTACCGGAAAATCGTCCGCAGTGCGCCCACGTGCCGCCTCCTTCGCTCGGTTGACCGCGTGACTCTACGCTAGGTTCCGGCCGATGTCAGTGAAGCCGACCACGAAGCCCGCGGCCGCGGCGGGACCCGTCGGCCTCGGCGACGTGACCGTGAACCGCATGGGCTTCGGCGCCATGCGCCTGACCGGTCAGGGGACCTGGGGCGAGCCCGCGGATCGCGAGGAAGCGAAGCGTGTTCTCCGGCGGGCGCTCGAGCTCGGCGTCAACCTGATCGACACGGCGAACTCGTACGGGCCCGAGGTCAGCGAGAGGCTGATCGCGGAGACGCTCCATCCCTACCCCGAGGACCTCGTGATCGCGACCAAGGGCGGCCTCACCCGTCCGGGCCCGGGCGACTGGCGCCGTGACGGGCGGCCGGAGGCGCTGCGCGAGGCGCTGGAAGGAAGCCTGCGCCGGCTGCGGCTCGAGCGCATCGACGTCTACCAGCTGCATTCGGTCGACGCGACGGTGCCGCTGGAGGAATCCCTCGGCGCGCTCGCCGAGCTCCAGCAGGAGGGGAAGATCCGGCACGTCGGTCTTTCGAACGTCAACCCACGCCAGCTCGCTCAGGCGCGCTCGATCGTCGAAGTCGTGTCCGTTCAGAATCGCTACAACCTCGGTGACCGCTATTCCGAGAGCGTGATCGAGGCGTGTGAGCGCGAGGGAATCGTCTTCCTCCCCTGGTTCCCGCTGAACGCGGGGGCGCTTGCGACGGCCGGCGGGAAGCTCGCCGAGGTCGCGGCCTCTCACGGAGCGACGCCGGCGCAGGTCGCGCTCGCCTGGCTGCTGCGCCGCTCGCCGGCGATCGCGATGATCCCGGGGACGTCGTCGGTGGAGCACCTCGAGGAGAATGTCGGCGCGGCCGCTCTCGAGCTCACCGATGCCGAGTTCGCGGACCTCAGCCGCACGTCCGGCGCTCACCTCTGATGGTCCTCTCCGACCGGACGATCCGTCGCCTGATCGACCAGGGTCGGATCGAGATCGACCCCTACGACGAGTCGCTGCTCCAGCCCTCGAGCGTCGATGTCCGCGTCGACCGCTACTTCCGCGTCTTCCACAACGCCCGCTACCCCTTCATCGACGTCAAGGAGCCGCAGGAGGATCTGACCGAGCTCGTCGAGGTCGAGGAGGACACGCCCTTCATCCTGCACCCGGGCGAATTCGTGCTCGCTTCGACGCTCGAGCGCATCCGCCTGCCGGACGATCTCGTCGCGAGATTGGAGGGGAAGTCGAGTTTGGGCCGCCTCGGCCTGCTGATCCACTCGACCGCCGGGTTCATCGACCCGGGCTGGGACGGCCATGTGACGCTCGAGCTCTCGAACGTCGCGAACCTCCCGATCACGATCTACCACGGGATGAAGATCGGCCAGCTCTCGTTCGTGCAGCTGAGCGAGCCTGCCGAGACGCCCTATGGGGCCGATGGGCTCGGCTCGAAGTACCAGGGCCAGCGGGGGCCGACGCCGTCCCGGTACTGGCAGAACTTCTCGAGGGAGCGCGTGTGAGGGTCCTCGTCACCGGAGCGACCGGCTTCGTCGGTCCCAAGGTGGCGAACGCGATCGCAGACGCGGGTCACGAGCTTCGCGTGCTGGAGCGCAAACCGGGCGCCTGGGCCGAGGCCGGCATCCGCTGCCAGAGCGCGGTGCAGGGCGACATGACGGACGCGGAGAGCCTCCGTCGCGCCGTGGCGGCGATGGAGGTCGTCGTGCACCTCGTCGCGATCCGCCAGGGATCGGCCGAGCAGTTCCAGCGGGTGATGATCGAGGGCACTCGGAACCTGATTGCGGCCGCGAAGGACGCAGGCGTTCGCCGCTTCGTCCTGATGAGCGCGCTCGGGACGAACGAGCAGACGAAGGACCTGGTCCCGTTCTTCAACGCGAAGTGGACGCAGGAGCAGGACGTGAAGGCCTCCGGGCTCGAACACGTGATCGTCCGGCCCACCTTCATCTTCGGCCGCGACGGCGGCATCCTGGCGACGTTCATGAAGATCGCCCGCCTGGCTCCGGTCACAGGCATCATCGGGAGCGGCAAGCAGCGGATCCAGCCGATCTGGGTCGACGACGTCGGCGCCTACTTCGCGGCGGCGATCGACACAACGGAGGCCGCGGACCGGACGTTCGAGATCGGCGGTCCGGACGTTGTCACCTGGAACGAGCTCTGGCGGCGCATTCGCGCTGTGCTCGGGATCCGGCGGCGGCCGACGCTCCACCTTCCGACCGGCCTGATGCGCATTCCCGCGACGGTGACGGAGCGCCTCCCCGGGAACATCCCGCTCACCCGCGACCTGCTGACGATGCTCGAGGTGGGCGACAACGTCGTCACGAACGACGACGCCGTTCGGACGTTCGAGCTCCCGCTCGTCCCGCTCGACGAGCAGCTCAGGCGCGCACGGGGCTCTTGACGAGCTTCCGCGCCGCGGCGGCGATGGCCTCCGCGTCGATGCCCGCGGCGGCGAGGAGCTCCGCAGGCTTGCCCGAGTGCGGCATCTCGCGCACTGCGAGGATCGACACCGGCGGGTGCTCGTCCAGGTCGGCGAGCGCCGCGAGCACGGCTTCACCTAGGCCGCCCTCCGCCCAATGGTCCTCGGCCGTGACGATTGGCGTCGTCAACCCGCGCAAGGTCTCGGCGTCGATCGGCTTGACCGAGTAGCAGTCGATCACGCGCACCGAGGCTCCCTCCTCGGCAAGCGTCTCCGCCGCCTTCAGGGCCTCGTGCAGGGTGATCCCCGCGGCGACGACCGTCACGTCGTCGTCCTCCGAGGACCGCACCGTCTTGCTCCCGCCGACCGGGAACTCCTCCTCCGGCTCGTAGATCACGGGCGTGTCGCCCCTCGTAGTACGGAGGAACGAGATCCCGCTGAGGTCGCCCATCGTCCGAACGAGCTTGGCCGTCTGATTGCCGTCGCAGGGGTAGAGGACGGTGGAGCCGTTGACCGCACGGAACGCGGCGAGGTCCTCGAGCCCCATCTGCGACGGCCCGTCCTCGCCGATCGAGACCCCGGCGTGCGAGCCGCAGAACTTGATGGTCGCGCGGCTGATCGCGGCCATTCGGATCAAGTCGTAGGCGCGCGTCCAGAAGGCGGCGAACGTCGACGCGAACGGCTTCCAGCCGAGCACCTGGATCCCCACGGCCGCCGCCGCCATCTGCTGCTCGGCGATGTACATCTCGAAGAACCGCTCCGGATGGGCATCGCGGAAGATCTCGGCGTAGGTGGAGTTCGAGACCTCGCCGTCCAGCGCGACGACCTCCGGGTCCTCGCCGCCGAGCGCAGCGAGCGCCTCGCCGTAGGCCTTCCGCGTCGCGACCTTGTCCCCGAGCTCGTACCTCGGCCACTCCGGCGTCCCGGGGGTATCGAAGCGATGGCGCTCGGCGGCCTCCGGCTTCGGCACGTCGACCGTGATGTTCCGGATCCCCCCGAGCTCCTCGATCGCCTCCTCCGCGATCGCCTTCCCGTGCCACCCGCCCTGGTCTTCGACCTTCGAGTACCCCTTGCCCTTGATCGTCTTCGCGACGACCGCCGTCGGCCCGCCCGTCGTCGCCTCCGCTTCGCGGTAGGCCGCGTCGATCTGCTCGACGTCGTGGCCGTCGATCTCGATCGCGTGCCACCCGAAAGCGCGCAGCCGCTCGGAGTACGACGAGAGGTCCCGGCCGTGCATCGTCTCGCCGCGCTGGCCGAGGCGGTTGACGTCGATGATCGCCGTCAGGTTGTCCAGCTCGTAGAACGCCGCGTGCTCAGCGGCCTCCCACATCGACCCCTCCGCCATCTCACTGTCGCCGCAGATCACCCAGACGCGGGACGGCAGCCGGTCGAGTCGCTTGCCGGCGATTCCCATTCCGACTCCGATCGGCAGCCCTTGGCCGAGCGAGCCGGTGGCGACGTCGACCCAGGGGAGCACGGGCGTCGGGTGGCCTTCGAGCCGTGATCCGAACTGCCGGTACGTCACGAACTCCTCCTCGGAGAGCGCGCCGGCCGCGCGGAACAACCCGTAGATGAGCGGCGAGGCGTGGCCCTTGGAGAAGACGAGGCGGTCGTTCGCCGGGTTCCTCGGGTTGTCGAAGTCGTAGCGGAAATGCTCGGCGAGGAGTACGGCGGCGAGGTCGGCCGCGGACATCGACGACGTCGGGTGCCCGGAGCCGGCCTCCGCACTCGCGCGCACCGCGTCGACGCGCAGCTGCTGTCCGAGCTCCCGCCAGAGGTCAGGGTCGCCCATGGGGGTAACGTAGACGACGTATGCGGGTTGCGGTCGCGTTCGACCACCGGGGCGTGAAGCTCAGGGAGCGCACGCTGGAAGAGGTGCAGCGGCTTGGGCACGAGGCTGTCGACCTGGGAACGGACAAATCCGAACCCCTCGTCGACTACCCGGACAAGGCTCGCGAGATCGGCGACGCGATTCGCTCCGGCGAAGCTGAGCGCGGGATCCTCGTCTGCGGCTCGGGCGTCGGCGCGGCGATCGCCGCGTGCAAGCTGCCGGGGGTAAGAGCGGCGATCTGCCACGACACCTACTCCGCGAGGCAAGGTGTGCAGCACGACGACATGAATGTGCTCTGTATCGGCTCCGGTGTTGTCGGCGCCGATCTCGCCGGGGAGCTGGTCACGGCGTTCCTCGGGGCCGAGTTCGACGGCGGGGAGCGCTACCGCAGAAGGCTTGAGAAGATCGAGGCGATGGAAAGAGAGGCGTCGAATGTCTAAGTCAAGGCTCCACCAGCTGAGCGAGCTTGGCCAGAGCGTCTGGATCGACTCGCTGTCGCGCGAGTGGCTCCGCACCGGCGAGCTGGCGCGGATGATGGAAGAGGACGCCGTGGTCGGAGTCACGTCCAACCCGACGATCTTCGAGAAGGCGATGGCCGAAGGCGACTGGTACGACGACCAGCTGCGCGAGGTGCTGCAGCAAGACGACGATCCGAAGGAGATCTTCCTCCGGCTCGCCTTCGACGACATCCGCGACGCCTGCGACCTGATGCACTCGGCGTGGGACGAGACGAGGGGCCTGAACGGCTACGTCTCGCTCGAGGTCGACCCGCACCTCGCGCACGACACAGGGGGGACGATCGAGGAGGCGCAGCGCTTCCACGACACGGTCGACCGCGAGAACCTGTACGTGAAGATCCCGGCCACGAAGGCAGGCCTGCCCGCGATCGAGGAGATGATCGCTCGCGGCAAGAGCATCAACGTGACGCTGATCTTCGGCCTCCGGCGCTACGCCGAGGTGGCGGAGGCCTACATCCGCGGGCTCGAGCGGCTCGTCGAGAGCGGCGGCGACCCGACGCCTGTGACCTCCGTCGCGAGCTTCTTCGTCTCCCGCGTCGATACCGAGGCAGACAAGCGGTTGGACGCGATCGGCCGCCACGACCACCTCAAGGGGCGGCTCGCGATCGCAAACGCCAAGCTGGCGTACCAGCGGTTCATGGAGATCTTCAGCGGCCCGCGCTGGGAGGCGCTCGCGGCGAAGGGCGCGACGCCCCAGTGGTGCCTCTGGGCCTCGACCTCGACCAAGAACCCGGAGTACCGCGACGTGATGTACGTCGAGGAGCTGATCGGGCCGGACACTGTGAACACGATGCCGAAGGAGACGATCGGGGCGTTCCAGGACCACGGCGAGGTGCGGCTGACGCTGGAGGAGGGGCTCGACCAGGCGCGCACACTGTTCGACGACCTCGCGCGGGTCGCGATCGACTACGACGATGTCATTCGCGTCCTCGAGGAGGAGGGCGTGCAGAAGTTCGCCGACTCCTTCGACGAGCTCCTCGAGGGCATCGCCGCCAAGCGCGGTCAGCTCGTTTCAGCTTGAGCACGCTCGCGCCGGCCGAGCTGGTCGAACGCATCTGGCAGCGCGACCCGTCCGTCTGGACGGGACACGACGAAGCGCACTGGCTCGGCTGGCTGGACGAGCCGGCCCGCATGCGGGAGCGAGTCCACGAGCTGATGGAGTTCGCATCGGGTGTCGACGTGGACGATGTCGTCCTGCTGGGGATGGGCGGCTCGAGCCTCGCGCCGGAGGTGATGCGACGGCTCTTCCGCGCCGAGCGCTTTCACGTCCTCGACACGACGCACCCGAATGCCATCCGGCGGCTCGAGCAGTCGATCGAGGTCGAGCGCACGCTCTTCATCGCGGCGTCGAAGTCGGGGACGACGCTCGAGACGCGCAGCCAAACGGGCTACTTCAGCGACAAGGGCGGGCGCTTCGTCGTGATCACCGATCCGGGCTCGCCCCTCGCGGAAGTCTCCGAGGACGTCTTCTACGGCGAGCCCACGATCGGCGGGCGCTACTCGGCGCTCTCGGTCTTCGGGATCCTGCCGGCGGTCTTCATGGGCATCGACCTCTTGCGGCTGCTGGACCGGGCGGAGGAGATGCGCGAAGCCTGCCGGCTCGAGGAGGGGAACCCGGGGCTCGAGCTCGGCCTCCAGCTCGCAGAGACGCCGTTCCTGCGTGTCGAGAGCGATTTCGGGCTCTGGATCGAGCAACTGGTCGCCGAGTCGACCGGCAAGGAGGGGAAGGGGATCCTCCCGGTCTGGCGCGGCGGCGATCCCGCGGATGTCCGGCTCCCCGACGCGTACGAGCTCGGCCAGGAGTTCTTCCGGTGGGAGTTCGCAACCGCCGTCGCCGGTTCGATCCTCGGGATCAACCCCTTCGACCAGCCGGACGTGCAGGCCGCGAAGGACAAGACCAACGCCCTCCTTTCGAGCCGTGGCCGCGTGCCTGGCACCGAGCTACGGCCCGAAGGGTCGCTGGTAGAGCTGCTCGCGGAAGCGACGCCCGACCACTACGTCGCGATCCTCGCGTTCATCGACCCCGCCCGGGAGTCCGAGCTGGAGCCGTTCATCCGGCAGGCGGAAGAAACCGGCGCGACGGTCTCCGTCGGGCTCGGGCCTCGCTACCTCCACTCGACGGGACAGCTCCACAAGGGCGGTCCGGATACCGGCCTCTTCGTCCAGGTGGTGGACGACCTCGGCGACGAGCTGAAGATCCCGGGCAAGCCGTACGGCTTCAAGACGCTGATCGCGGCCCAGGCGCTCGGCGACCTCGAGGCGCTTCGGGAACGCGGCAGACGCATCGTCAGGGTGCAGCTGTGAAGCTGGGGATGGTCGGCCTGGGCAGGATGGGCTCCGGGATGACCGAGCGCCTTCAGCGGGCGGGCCAGGAGATACGGACGTACGACCCGAAGGTCGAGTCGACGGCGTCGTCCCTCGCCGAGCTCGCCGCGCAGCTCGAGCCGCCGCGCCACGTCTGGCTGATGATCCCGGCGGGCGAGATCACCGAAAAGGCCGTCCGAGAGCTGCTCGACGTGCTCGAGGCGGGCGACGCGATCGTGGACGGCGGCAACTCGAACTTCCGAGACTCGCAACGTCGCGCCGCCGAGGCGCGCGAGCGCCGGATCTACTTCCTCGACGTCGGCGTCTCCGGCGGGATCTGGGGACTCCGGGAAGGCTTCGCCCTGATGGCCGGCGGCGATCCCGAGCCAATCGGCCGCCTCCGGCCGATCTTCGACGCCCTCGCACCGGAAGGCGGCTTCGCCCACGTCGGCCCGTCGGGCGCCGGTCACTTCGTGAAGATGGTCCACAACGGCGTGGAGTACGGCCTGATGCAGGCCTACGCCGAGGGCTTCGAGCTGCTGCGCGCGTCGGAGTTCTCGCTCGACCTCGCCCAGATCTCCGAGCTGTGGCGGCACGGCTCTGTCGTCCGCAGCTGGCTGCTCGACCTGCTGGCGCGCGCGCTCGCCGAGGACCCGGACCTCGCCGACATCCGAGGCTACGTCGAGGACTCCGGTGAGGGACGGTGGACCGTGGAGGAGGCGATCCACAACGCAGTCCCGCTCCACGTCATCACGGCCGCGCTCTACGCGCGGTTCGCCTCCCGCCAGGACGAGTCGTTCGCTGCCAAGGTGAACGCCGCACTGAGGAACCAATTCGGTGGCCACGCAGTCCATCACGACTGAGACCGAGAACCCCCTTCTCGAGGGGCTCGGGATCCGGCGGCGCCCGGAACCGTGCGTCCTCACGATCTTCGGCGCCTCGGGCGACCTGACGAAGCGGAAGATCTTCCCGGCGCTCTATTCGCTCGCGCTCCGCGACCTGCTGCCGGAGCAGTTCGCCGTCCTCGGCATCGCGCGCACGGAGCAGAACACCGACGACTTCGTCCACGCCATGGAGGCCGCCGTGCGTGAGTTCGGCCGCGACGACTTCAAGCAGGAGGTCTGGGACGAGCTCGCGCGGCGGACGCGCTACGTTCCGACCGACTTCGCCGACGAGGAAGGCCAGAACCGCGTGGCCCGATGCCTGACGGAGCTGGACGAGGAGCAGGGCACGCGGGGCAACCGTGTCTACTACCTCGCCGTCCCGCCGGAGGCCATGCCGAAGCTCGTCGAGGAGCTGGGCGAGCGCCGGGCGACGACCGGGTGGACGAGGCTGATCATCGAGAAGCCGTTCGGCCACGACGGCGCATCGGCCCGCGCGCTCAACGAGCTGCTCTCGCGCCGATTCACCGAGGACGAGGTCTTCCGCATCGACCACTACCTCGGCAAGGACACGGTCCAGAACCTCCTCGCGCTCAGGTTCGCAAACGGGATCTTCGAGCCGATCTGGAACCGGCAGTTCATCGACCACGTCCAGATCACCGTCGCGGAGTCGATTGGGATCGAAGGCCGAGCTGGGTATTACGAGAACGCCGGCGCGATTCGCGACGTCTTCCAGAACCACCTGCTCCAGCTCGTGGCGCTGACGGCCATGGAGCCGCCGATCGACTACACCGCCGATGCGATCCGCAACGAGAAGCTGAAGGTGCTGAAGGGGATCGCGACGCCGGACCCGCAGCTCGTCGTGCGCGGCCAGTACGGCCCAGGCTTCATCGAGGGCGAGCCGGCGGCCGGCTACCGCGAGGAACCCGGCGTGGCGCCCGACTCCGAGACGGAGACGTTCGTCGCTGCGCGCCTCGAGGTCGAGAACTGGCGCTGGGCCGACACGCCCTTCATCGTGCGTACCGGCAAGCGGCTCCCCCGCCGCGAGACGACGATCGCGATCCAGTTCAAGCGCGTGCCCCATCCACTGTTCGAGGACGCGAGCGACCTGCGGCCCAACCTGCTGGTCGTCCATATCCAGCCGAACGAGGGTGTCTCGCTGGCGATCGGCGCGAAAGTCCCCGGCGAAGGGATGCGCGTGCGCACCGTTCACATGGACTTCCTCTACGGCGGCGCGTTCCGGATGGGGCTCCCGGAGGCGTACGAGCGCCTGATCCTCGACGCGATGCTCGGCGACGCGACCCTCTTCACCCGCGCTGACGAGATCGAGGAGCAGTGGGCGCTGGTCGACGCGATCGTGGCGGCCTGGCGGCGCGACAGGCCGTCGTTCCCGAACTACGCCGCCGGAACCTGGGGCCCGCGGACGGCGGAGGAGCTGGTCGAGTGGCATCGATAGCCCACATCGACGAATGGTCGGACGAATGCGCCACCGTCAGCGAGATCGAGCAGGCGCTGATCGAGCTCCGGCTCCGGCGCGGCTTCGAAGGCAAGCGCAACCTGCGGACGACGATGCTGACGCACCTCGCGTGGGTGCCCCAGGAGTGGCAGCAGGCCGCAACCGAAACCCTCGCGGGATTGGCGGAGCGTCATCCCTCCAGGACCGTGTTGCTCTTCCCCGAGCCGGACGCGAACGACGGCGTGGCGGCGCGTGTCTTGCTCGAGTGCTACGACGTCGCCGGGCGGCATCTCTGCAACGAGGTCGTCGAGCTCAGGTTGCGCGGTGCCCGCACCCGTGCCCCGGCCAGCATCGCGCTCCCGCTGGTGCTGCCCGACCTCCCCATCTTCCTCCGCTGGCGCGGGCGGCCCGAGTTCGACTCGCCCATGCTCAGCCAGCTCCTCGACATGGTCGACCGGCTGGTCGTCGATTCGGCGGAATGGCCCGACGTTCCCGGGGCGTACGTCGAGCTCGCGCGCCTCTTCGACCGCGTCGCCGTCTCCGACATTGCGTGGCGGCGGAGCCTCGCCTGGCGTGCCTCGCTCGCCCGCCGCTGGCCGGAGCTCCCGCACCGCATCGCGGGGCCTCCCGCGGAGGCCGCGCTCGTTGCGGGCTGGCTTCGCTCCCGCGCCGCCGCCGCCATCGCGGTCGAGCGGGCGGAGGAGCTTCCGTTCGACGAGCGCCTCGATCCGAGCGAGCTGCTGTCCGAGCAGCTGGACGTCTTCGGCCGCGACCCGATCTACGAGGCCGCCGTCAGCTCCGCGGGTCCTCCCTGATCGCGATGCCGGCCGGGCCGCCCGGCAGCTTCTCGACGATCAAGTAGCCGTTCCGCTCCTCGACGACCTTCTCGTACTCCGGCTCTTCATGGCCCTCGAGCACGAAGAAGCGCTTCGGGTCGGCGCGGACCTCCTCGTAGGTCGCGAGGGGCATACGGACATGCTCGGTGCAGGACTGGTTCGCGCACTCGCAGACGAACTCGGCCTCCTCGGAGACCAGGCTGAAGCCTTCGCCGAGCTCCCGCAGCCGCTCGTTGACCTCCCGGAACAAGACCTCGTTGCGGCCGACCCGCTTCCCCCGCTCGTCCACGGTTCGATTATCGCGACCCCGCGGGAGTACTGTGTGTAAGACGGGGTCGAGGAAAGGACGATCTATGAGCGAAGCAGCACCCGGGCGACGACCACGCGTCGTCGTGATCGGCGCGTCCGCCGGCGGAGTGGAAGCTCTGAGGCGGCTGGTCGCCGGCCTCCCGGCCGACTTCTCGCTGCCGATCGTCGTGGTGCTCCATGTCCCGCCCACCTCGAGCGTCCTGCCGGAGATCCTCACGCGTGCCGGTCGTCTGCCCGCCGAGCACGCGACCGACAACGAACCGCTGACGGCGGGACGCATCCACGTTGCTCCGCCCGACTGCCACGTGGTCGTCGCCGACGGCGCTCTACGCGTCGGCGGTGGCCCGAAGGAGAACGGCCACCGCCCCGCCGTCGACCCGTTGTTCCGAACCGCGGCGACTGAGCTCGGTCCCGGCGTCGTCGGTGTCGTCCTCTCGGGTTCGCTCGACGACGGCACGTCGGGGCTCCATCACATCAAGAGGCGGGGCGGCGTGACGATCGTCCAGGATCCTCGCGAGGCGCTTTACCCCGCGATGCCGACGAGCGCGCGCGATGCCGTCGGCCCAGATCACGTCTTGCCCGTCGCAGACATCGCTCAGCTACTCGTGAGGATCGCAAGCAGCCCTCCCGAGCCATATTCGTCACCATCGAACGATGACGGACGAGCCATGGAAGGGGATTCCACGCAACTGCCGCCCGTGGCCGTCACCGAAGCGAACCGGGAAGTCGGCCGGTTGACCGCCTTCACGTGCCCCGAGTGCAGCGGCACGCTCTGGGAGATCGAGGAAGGGGGGCTTGTCAAGCTTCGCTGCCGCGTCGGCCACGCCTACACAGAAGACGGCTACGCACACGAGAAAGGCGTCCACCTCGAGGCGGCGCTCTGGACCGCGATCACGGCCCTCGTCGAGCGCGCCGACTTCGCGCGGCGCCTGGCAAGACGCTTCAGGCGCGGCGGGCAGCAGGTCTCCGCGAAGCGGTACGACGACCAGGCGGCGCATCTCCTGACGCAAGCGGACGCGCTGCGAGCGGCCTTGATCCAGATCGAGACGCCCGAGGCGGAGGAACAGGCCGCGTCGTGACCACCGAAAAAGGGCTCAGCACACCCGTGCTCGGCACGGACGAGGAGTTCGAAGCGCTCCTCACCTTCATCAAGGACAACCGCGGATTCGACTTCACGGACTACAAGCGGCCGAGCCTTCGCCGTCGTATCGCGAAGCGGATGCAGGACGTAGGCGCCGAGACGTACGCGGCCTACCTCGAGCGCCTGCGGGACGACGACCAGGAGTTCGCGGGCCTCTTCGACACCATCCTGATCAACGTCACGCGCTTCTTCCGCGACCCGCAGGCCTGGCAGTACATCGCGGAGGAGGTCCTGCCGAAGCTCATCGAGCAGACGGGCCCGGAGGAGCCGTTGCGTTTCTGGTCGGCAGGGTGCGCAACAGGGGAGGAGGCCTATACCCTCGCCATCCTCCTGGCCGAGGCGCTCGGCGAAGCCGCACTGCTGGACCGGGTCAAGATCTATGCCACCGACGTCGACGAAGGTGCGCTCGCTGACGGCCGGCGTGCCGCCTACGCACCGGCGGATCTCGACGACGTACCCGACGAGCTACGGGATCGGTACTTCGAGGAGATCAACGGCCGGGCGACGCTGCGCGGGGAGGTGAAGAGGTCCGTGATCTTCGGACGGAACGACCTCCTTCTCGACCCGCCGATCTCGCGCATCGACTTGATCATCTCGCGCAACACGTTGATGTACTTCGGTCCCGAGTCGCAACGGAAGATCCTCGCGAACTTCCATTTCGCGCTCAACCCGAACGGCGTCCTCTTCCTAGGGCGTTCGGAGGTGTTGCTGACGCGCTCGAACCTCTTTGCGCCGATCGACCTCAAGCGGCGGGTTTTCGCCAAGGTCCCGCCTTCGGACTTCCGCGAGCGCCTGCGTGAGCTCGCCCACGACGACGGGCGCCAGGCGGGAGCTGACGGCGACTTACAGCGGATCCGGCAGGCGAGCTTCGAGGCCGCGCCCGTCGCGCAGCTTGTCGTCGACGAGGCAGGATTCTTGATCGCCTCGAACGTCCAGGCCCGCACGCTCTTCGGACTCTCGCAGTCCGACGTGGGCAAGCCGCTCCAGGACCTCGAGGTCTCGTACCGTCCGGTCGAGCTTCGCTCGCGCATCGCGGAGGCGTTCGGGGAACGGCACGCCATCAGCGTCAGGGACGTCGAGTGGCGGATCGGCAACGAGTTGCGCTGGCTCGACGTCGAGGTGCGGCCGCTGCACGGAACCGACGGCACGCTGATCGGCGTGGGTATCTCGTTCATCGACACGAGTCGGTACCGCAGGCTCCATGACCAGGCCGCGCATTCGAAGGAACGGCTCGAGACGGCGTACGAGGAGCTCCAGTCGACGGCCGAGGAGCTCGAGACCACGAACGAAGAGCTCATGTCGACGAACGAGGAGCTCGAGACGACCAACGAGGAGCTCCAGTCGACCAACGAGGAGCTGGAGACGATGAACGAGGAGCTCCAGTCGACGAACGAGGAGCTGAACACGATGAACGACGAGCTGCGGCAGACGACGGACGAGCTGAACGCCGTCAACGCCTTCCTCGAGTCGATTCTCGGCAGCTTCCACTCCGGCGTCGTCGTCACCGATTCCGAGCTCGTCATCCAGGCGTGGAACGAGCCGGCGCGCGAGCTCTGGGGCCTGAGCTCGGAGGAGGTGCACGGCCAGCACCTCCTGAACCTGGACATCGGTTTGCCTCTGGATCAGGTGATGCCGCTCGCGAAGACGACGCTGACCGAGAGCTCGATTCAGGAAGCCGTTCTCGACGCCACGAACCGTCGTGGTCGCGCGATCAGCTGCCAGGTGCGCACCTCGCCGCTTCTGAGCGCCGCGGGAGAACCGCGAGGAGTGATCCTCCTCATGGAAGAGCAGTAGCTCATGGGCGTCGAAGAGCACGACCGCTATGCGGAGACCTTCGACAACGCGCCGATTGCCCGGCTGATCACGGACCGCTTCGGCGTGGTGCGCCACGCGAACAGGGCGGCGGCCGCGCTGCTCGGCATGACGAGGGAGAACCTCGCCGGCAAGCCGCTGGCAATCTTCGTGTCCGAGGAGGACCGGTCGGATTTCCGGCAGCGCCTTCTCGACGTCGTCGGCGTCCAGCGTCCCGTGACGTGGGTCATGTGGCTGCGCCCGCGAAATCTGCCCCCGTTTCGCGGCGAGCTGTACGTCGTCGGGAGCGCGAGTGAGGTCGGCGTGCTGCACTGGGCGGTCACCGACGTCACAGAGCGCATCGCACTGGAGGAGGAGCTTCGGCTGCTGGCAGCGGAGCTCGAGGCTCGTGTTTACGACCGCACGCTGGAGGTCGCGGCGGAACAGGCTCGGCTCGCGGCGGTCGTCGAGCAGATCCCCGCGGGCCTCACTGTCGTCGGAGCCGACGGCGAAGTCGTCGCGGCGAATGCGGAGGCGCGGCGGCTCCTGGGGGATGACATCGAAGGTATCCGTGCCATCCCGCCGGGTGAGAGCGGCCGCGCCGAGCTCGTACGCAGCGACGGCAGCAGCGTCGTCCTCGACGTCAATCTCGCGCCCGTGAAGGACACGGAAGGTCGCCAGACGGGAGTCGTGTACCTGTTCCAGGACATCTCGGACCGAGAACATCAGGAGCGCGCCGAGCGACAGTTCGTCACCAACGCGGCGCATCAGCTGCAGAGCCCGCTCGCGGGGATTCTCAGCGCGATCGAGGTGCTCCAGGCCGGCGCCAAGGACGGCCCGGAACGCGACGTCTTCCTCGGCCACATCGAGCGCGAGTCCAGCCGGCTCGCCCGGCTCGCACGCGCCCTGCTCATCCTGGCGCGCGCTCAGACCGGCTACGAGGCGCCGAAGGACGAAGTCGTCGCCCTCCAGCCGCTGTTCGCGGAGGTCGCGAACGCGCTCCGTCCCGCCGCCGGGGTCGAAGTCGTCGTCGACTGTCCATCCGAGCTCGCGGTGATTACCAATCGAGAGTTGATGGAACAGGCGCTCGTGAACGTGGCGGAGAACGCAGCGAAGTACACGAGGGAGGGGCGGATCGTGTTGCAGGGCCGCCCGAGGGGCGAAGCAGCAGACATCGTCGTCAGCGATACGGGCCCGGGGATCCCGGCCGAGGACCAGCCGCACGTCCTCGATCGCTTCTATCGCGCCGATCGCAACGGCTCGCAGGGTTTCGGCCTCGGCTTCGCGATCGTCCGTTCCGCAGTCGAGGCGCTCGACGCCCAGCTGGAACTCGAGTCGAACGAAGGGGCGGGAACCGTCGTGCGGATGCGCTTGCCGCGGGCCGCGAGCCTGGTGGGGGCGTGAGTCGCGTCCTGGTGATCGACGACGAGCCGGCCATCCGCGACGCGGTCGCCTACGCGCTGCGCAGTGACGGCTTCGAGGTGGACGAAGCCGACGACGGCGACGTTGGCCTGGAGCAGGCGCTGACGGGCGAACACGACGTCGTCGTGCTCGACCTGATGCTCCCGGGGATGGCTGGGACGGAGGTCTGCCGGCGCCTGCGCGCGGTAAGCGCGGTGCCGGTGATCATGCTCACGGCGCGCGGCGCCGAGGTCGACCGCGTCCTCGGCCTCGAGATCGGCGCGGACGACTACCTCACGAAGCCGTTCTCGATGCCGGAGCTGATCGGGCGAATCCGCGCGATCCTGCGGCGCCGCGAGCTCGACCGCTCCGGTGCGGGCGGCAAGCTCCAGGTCGGGACGCTGCAGCTCGATCCAATGCGCCACGAGGCGAAAGTCGACGGTGAAGTGAAGCGTCTGACGCCCTCCGAGTTCAAACTGCTCCTCCTGCTGGCTGAGCAGCCGGAGCGCGTCTTCAGCCGGCGCGAGATCATGCAGCACCTCTGGGACAGCGAGTACGTCGGCGACCAGCGCGCCTGCGACATCCACGTCTCCAACCTGCGCCAAAAGCTCGAGCGGGATCCTGCAAGCCCGGAGCGGATCGTCACCGTTCGCGGAGTGGGGTACAAGCTCGCGACTGTGTGAGCGATTCCCTACAGAGGCACGCGAAAAAACTCAGAGGTCGCCGGGTACCTTGACGCTGCGGTGGCAGTGCTGGAATTCAGCGTCAAGACGGCGGAGCTCGGCGGGGACGCGTTCATCGTCACCCTGACCGGCGAGGCCGATCTCCATACAGCGCCCGAGCTCGATCGCGCGTTGCAAGGGGTGCTGGGACTGGGCGGCACGGCAGTCGCCGTCGACCTCGGCGAGGTGAGCTTCATCGACTCCACTGCGCTCGGCGTCCTGCTTCGCTACCAACCTCGCTTCGGTGCCCGCGGCGGCGACCTCGTCATCGTCACGCAGGACCGGCGAGTGCTGCGCACGTTCGAGATTACGGGCCTCGACAAGGTGTTCCGGATCGAGCAGCGCCTGGCCGACGGCGTCGCGTTGGTCATGAACGGCTCGGGCGCCGGCTCCTAATCTGTTCTCCGCTGAGTGAGCTCAGCGGAAGGATCGAGGGGAGAGGAGAGGCTGGCGTCGAGACGGAGAGCGGTCGTTCCGGCTCCCCCTCAGCACGGATCGACAGGCACATGACCTTCTCTCTCTCCTGAGGAGATCTTCCGCTGAGCTCGCCGCGGACGCTACTCCGCTCATCGTGAGCGAACGCACAAAGCTCTGTGGCGCTTTGCAAACGCCGGCCGGAGGTGCTGCCGCCGCATAGTGTCGGTCGCTGCCGGCGAACGATCTTGAAGACCGGCTTCGCGACGCGGATCGCGACCGGGTGCGACCAGCTCATCTGCCGACCGCCCGCTGGAAGCGCCAGCGAGATGCCGCGGACGCGGTAGTACCAGCGGCCGGTCGTCAGCGGGAGGTTCATGGACGTCGCGGGTGTCTCGATCGACCCCATCTTCTTCCAGGGGTAGGCCTTGCGGCTCCACTGCACCTCGTAGCGGTCGGCGCCGAGCGCCGGCTTCCACGCGACGAGCGGTGCCCCGTAGACCGCCGGGCGCGTGCGAGTCGCCGTGAACAGGCGGCCGCTCGTGCTCATCCCGGAGACGAAGGGTGCCGCGCCCGAGGTCGCGACCACCGCTTCGCTCACCTTGCCGAACGTGAAGACCCGACCGGCTGCGCACACGTCCTGCGGCAGTTCGGTGTCCCAGTACTCGAGCTTCCCATCGCCGTCGAAGTCGAAGATCCCGACGGGGACGACCGTGTAGTAGTAGCGGTGCTCGGGCCAGCCGTTGTCCCAGAGGTCGACGAGCGGCGGCGAGAGCGCGGCGGCCTCGGCCTTGTCCTCGTCGGATGGCGGGGTCGCGCCGCTGCCGCCGGTCGTATCGCCGCCGGCGTCCTTCAGCGACTCGTTCTCTCTGACAACTGCACGGTCGACGGAAAACGCGTTCGCCTGCTTGCCGTCGCCGACGACGTACTTGCCGACCGCCGGCGGAACGCCGCGGATCTTGTCGAGCTCCTACTATGTGCCCGGGAGGGCGAGCGCGCCCGTCGTCCGACGGCGGCCGTCCACGACGGGTCCTGGTGGAAGGTCCAGTGCTCGCGCTCGTCGGCGACGTTGGTCTTCGTCGCGATCCGCTTCCTCGGCCCGAGGAACCACACCTGGTAGCCCGTTGCGCCCTCGACGGTGCTCCAGCGGACGAGCCCCGGGGGGCTTGGCTGCGTGCGGGGAGATCGGTCCAGCGCATGTCGAAGCCGTACGGGGCGCTCCAGCGCGTCGCGCCCTTGCGTTTGAAGGCGCGGACGTGGGCCCAGAGGGCGTAACGGCGAGCCGGTCATCCACGGGAGTGCAACGGGGATCGCAGTCGTCGGCGTCTTCAGCGAGTCGCTCCGCCAGACGATCGACGACTCGGCGAACTTGCTCTTCGTCGCCAGTTCGAATTCGTACCGAACGGCACCGCGCACCGGCCTCCATGCGAAGGACGGCGTGCGCGGGTAGGTACGTGCCGGCGCCTCGTCGGCGCGCAGCAGGAAAGGCTCAGGCCCGTCGGTGCGGGAAGGGCGGCGTTCGCCGCAGGCATGCCAGAAAAGGTGTCGGCACGCTTCGGCGCGTTAGGGCGTCCCTCGTTCGAGGGACAGTCCGGCGGCGAGCACGAGGCCGTCGTCGCCGGGCCGGCCGACGATCTGGACGGACATTGCACCCTGCGGAAGCGAGAGCGCGGGCCAACCGAGGCAGTTGAACGGGAACGTGAAGCGGATCAGCGCCTCTCGGACGGTGAGCTCGTCGACGTCCGCGGGCGGCGGCTCGATGCTGAGCGTGGGCGTGACGAGCAGGTCAAAGCCTTCGAGTGCCTCCTCGGCGCGCTGCCGGTACTCGTCGCGCCGCTCGCGCGCCGCGGCGTCCTCGGCCTCGGTCACGGCGAGGCAGCGCTCGATCTTCGTGCCGACGTTGTCGCCGTAGGAGTCGCGGTGCTCGGCGAAGAGCTCTCGGTGAACATCCGCCACCTCCCGCATGAACGCGGGACCGACTCTCTCGGGCAACGGGAAGTCGGTAGAAGCTGCGCCAAGTCCCTCGTCCGCGCCCCAGGCGGTCGCGATCCTCGGAGCCTGGACGTCAGGCACTTCGAAGCCGGGGACGAGCACCTCCATCGCCGCGATACAGTCGCCGACCGTCCGCGCCATCGGGCCTGCGTGGTCGAACGTCGGCGCCAGCGGGAAGACGCCGTCCAGGGACACCAGGCCGAAGGTCGGCTTGAAGCCGACCACCGAGCAACAGGCTGCCGGGATCCGGATCGACCCGCCGGAGTCGGTTCCGAGCGCGAGATCCGCGAGGTCCGCCGCGAGTGCGGCCGCGGAACCGCCGCTGGAGCCGCCGGCGGTGCGCCCGGGTCGGACAGGGTTGGGGACCGTGCCGAAGTGCGGGTTCTGCGAGGTGACGCCGTACGCGAACTCGTGGAGGTTCGTCTTGCCGACATTCGCGTAGCCCGCAGCCTCCAGCACCGCGACTGCCTCCGCAGTCCGCTCCGGTACGTGCTCCGCGAAGACGATCGATCCGTAGGTCGTCGTCAGGTCTGCGGTGTCGAACAGGTCCTTGACGGCGAGACGGACCCCACCGTCCGCACCGTGCTCCGGGCGGCTGAGGAAAATCGCGTCCAGTTGCCCTGGCTAGGCGACGGCGAGGTAGACGAACGCGATCAGGAACGTGCCACCGAAGAGCAGCAGGAAGAGACCGAAGAGCGCGAGGCCGAAGACGTTGTTGCGGTGGGCCAGCTCCGCGTCGGGCTCCACCGGAGAGACGGTGACGGGCGGCGAGCTGCGTTCCGGAAGCGGCTCGGTCACAGGACGATCGGGTCGAGGGCCATCGCGACGTAGAGCAGCGCGAGGTACGCGAGCGAGTAGTGGAAGAGGATGCTCGCGCGTCGCGGCGCGACGTCCTGTCGCAGTGACCACGCCAGGCGGAGGAACTGCGCCCCCAGCAGCGTGGCGGCGACGAGGTACAACGGACCGAAGGTTCCCGTCGCGACCGGCAGGAGCGTCAGCGCCACGAGCGCGAGCGTGTAGAGGAGGATCTGGCGTGCCGTCTCGCGCTCGCCGCGGACGACTGGGAGCATCGGGATGTGCGCCGCCTCGTAGTCGCGCTTGATCAGGAGCGCGAGTGCCCAGAAATGCGGCGGTGTCCAGAAGAAGACGATCAGGAACAGGTACAGCGCCGGCAGCGCGAGGTTCCCCGTCGCCGCCGCCCAGCCGACGAGCGGCGGCACCGCTCCCGCCGCGCCGCCGATGACGATGTTCTGCGGGGTGGAGCGCTTGAGCCAGCGCGTGTAGACGAGCACATAGAAGAGGTTCCCGACGAGCGCCAGCACCGCCGCGAGCACGTTGACCACGGAAGCGAGCAGGACGAAGGAGAGCGCCGACAGCGCCAGCCCGAACTCGAGCGCGAGCTCCGGGCTGATCCTGCCCGCTGCGACTGGGCGCTTCGACGTCCGTCCCATCGAGCGGTCGATGTCGCGGTCGAGGACATGGTTCAGGGCGCTGGCTCCGCCGCAGGCGAGCCCGAGGCCCACGATCGCCGCGGCGAAGAGGCCGGCGGGCGGGACTCCCTGCGCGCCGACGAACATGCCCGCTGCGCCGGTGAGCAGCAGCAGCGACATGATCCGCGGCTTCGTCAGCGTCACGTAGTCGCGCCACGACACGCGCGCCGGCCGGGTTCCCGAGTAGAGGCGAGCGGTGGCGAGCACCGTCAGCGCCGTCGCGGCGCCTGCGAGCGCGAGGTGCAGCGGCTCGAACCACCAGCTCGCAACGGCGGCGAGGAACAGCACGAGCGCCGAAGCCGAGAGCGCGAATGCCCGCCGGTGCGCGAACCACGAGCCGAGCACCATCGCGACGAGCAGCGGCGCGGCCACGAGAACCAGCACGCGGTGGGCGATCCCGAGCTCACCGCTGGCCACGACGAGCGCGACCACGCCCAACGCGCCCAGCGCACACAGCCGCAGCCAAGGTCCTGCTCTCATCGCGGCACCGCCCAATCCGCAGCGTATCGACCGGTCAGTTCAGACGGCCGCACCGGCAAAGCCGGCACGGCCTGAGGTCGACATCGCAAGCAACGTCTCAACGTTTCCGCTCCTCGATGCGGCGACGCACGTCGCGCAGCGGCCTTGCGCTGGTCACGTAAGGAACCTTGTCGAAATTGTGCGGCGGCGGGGGCGAGGTCGTGTACCACTCGAGTGTGTCGGCGCGCCACGGGTCGCTGACGGCCCTCGGGCTGCGGCGTCGCGACCACCAGACGTTGACCAGGAAGAAGAGGACGCCGACGCCCATGACGTATGAGCCAATCGTGGAGATCAAGTTGTACGTGGCCCAGAGCTCGTCGTCGCGGTAGGTGTAGACACGGCGCGGCATCCCCAAGAGCCCGAGGAAGTGCTGCGGGAAGAAGGCGAGGTTGAAGCCGATGAACGTCAGCCAGAAGTGCCATTTGCCGAGCGTCTCGTTCAGGTACCGACCGAACATCTTCGGCCACCAGTAGTAGAGCGCCGCGAAAATCCCGAAGACCGAGCCGCCGAAGAGTACGTAGTGGAGGTGCGCGACGACGAAGTACGTGTCGTGCGCCTGCCAGTCGAACGGGAAGACCGCGACGTAGATCCCCGAGAGGCCACCGACCGTGAAGACGGCGACGAAGCCGAGCGCCCACAGCATCGCCGTGTCGAAGATCAGGTTTCCGCGCCACGTCGTCGCGAGCCAGTTGAAGATCTTCACGCCCGTCGGGACGGCGATCGTGAGCGACGCGATCATGAACCAGATCTGCAGGCCGATCGGCAGGCCGACGGCGAACATGTGGTGGGCCCAGACGAGGAGCGAATAGAAGCCGATCGCGACCGTCGAGAAGGCGATCGCCTTGTAGCCGAAAATCGGCTTCCGCGCGAAGACGGGGATGACCTCCGAGACGATCCCCATCGCCGGCAGGATCATCACGTACACCTCAGGGTGCCCGAAGAACCAGAAGACGTGCTGGTAGAGCAGGGGCTGCCCGTGGTCCGTCGGGATGAAGAAGTGCGTCCAGCCCTGGCGGTCGAGCAGCAGCATCGTCAGCCCGGCGCCGATCGCGGGGAGCACGACGACGAGCAGCGCGGAGTAGATCTCGATCGTCCAGACGAAGAGCGGCAGGCGCATCCAGGTCATCCCCGCGGTGCGCATGTTGTGGATCGTCACGAGGAAGTTGATCGCCCCGAGGAGCGAGGAGATCGCAAGGATGTGGAGGCCGACGATCCAGAGGTCCTGCCCGTTGCCCGGGAGGCCGCTCGACAGCGGCGGGTAGCCCGTCCAGCCGGCGCGCGCGGCGCCTCCGGCGGCGAAAAAGCTGCCCAGCAGGACGATCCCTCCGAACAGGAAGAGCCAGTACGAGAGCGCGTTCAGGCGCGGGAAGGCGACGTCGCGGGCGCCGATCATCAGCGGGACGAGGAAGTTGGCGAAGCCCGCGAAGATCGGGACGACGACCAGGAAGATCATCGTCGTGCCGTGCATCGTGAAGAGCTCGTTGTAGGAGTCCTTCGTCACGACGTGCATGTCCGGCTGCGCGAGCTGGGTGCGGATCAGCAGCGCCATCACGCCCCCCGCGAGGAAGAAGACGAGGCTCGTGGCGATGTAGAGGATCCCGATGCGCTTGTGGTCGACCGTCGCTACCCAGCTGGCGAACCGGCCTCGCCACCACGGCCCCGGATAGGTCGGCGTCTCGGCTCTAACTGCCACTGGTCCCCGCCTGGAAGCGTTCCTTCAGGTAGTCCGTCAGCGCCCGCATCTGCCGGTCGTCCCAGCCGGCGCCGACGTCAGGCATTTTCCCGCGGCCGTGGCGGACGATGTCCGCGACGAGCGACGCGTTCGAGACCGTCGCGGCCGTCAAGCCCGGGCCGATCAGGCCCTGGCCCTGCGGGCCATGGCACTTCGCGCAGACGCCCTCGAACACCTGCTTCCCGAGGTCGGAGTCCCGGGTCTCCTGCTCCTGGGCCTCCTTTGTGACCCACGAGTCGAACTCCTCGGGATCGACGAGCTCGATCTCGGAGAGCATCGCGGCGTGCTGGATGCCGCAGAACTCGACGCACTGCCCCCGGTACGTGCCGGGTTTCCCGCGAAAGCGGGTCGTGTTGACCTTCCCGGGGATCGCGTCGATCTTGGGGAACAGGTCCGGCGCCCAGTAGCTGTGGATCACGTCGGTATCCGGCGCCGTGATCTGGAGTTCGACGAGGCGGTCCGCGGGCGCGCGGAGCTTGTCGATCGCGAGTGCGCCGTTCGGGTAGCGGTACTGCCAGTAGAACTGCCGCCCCTCGACCCGGATCTTCGTCACGTCTTCCCCGGCCGCGGCCTCGAGCGTGATGCCGGGCAGCTTGTAGAAGGTGAAGCCGACGACGATGAGGAGGATCAGCACCGGGACGGCGGTCCACGCGATCTCGAGCCTCGTCGAGCCGTGGACCTGCGGTCCCTCGACCGTGCGCGGCCGCCCGCGGCTCCGGTAGCGGATGGTGAAGAGGATGAGCGGAATCGCGACGGAGAGGCCGACGATCGCCGCCCAGAAGCCGATGAACCAGTAGAGGTCCTCGATCCGCTTCGTGTTCGGCGAGTCGGGGTCGACCGGGGTCAGCCCGGCACCGGCGAGGAGGAAGGCGACGACCAACGCTCGGGCATTCTATGAACGTGCCCGAGAGCAGGGTCGAGCTTCCGCCCGAGGTTCCCGAGGAGTTCGAGGTCTTCGTCAACGGCGTGCCACAGGAGGCGGGCCGCGACTACCGCGTCCAGGGCCGGACGCTCGTCTTCAGCCGCGAGCTGCACCACGAGGGAAAGCTCGGCGCGGCACGGTGGACGAGCATCTTCCTGGGCGCCGCGGGGACGTACCGCAAGCACGATTCCATCGACGTGGTCTACCGCCGTGACGGGCGGAGGATGGTCGCGACGGGCCTAACGCCCGAAACGTAGAACCTGGTTCGACGTGCTGACGCTGAGGCCCGGCTGCGGCCCGCCGGCGAGGGCGTAGGCGCGGCCGCGGTACCCGACGAGGCCGAGGCCGTGCCGTGGTCGCGGCAGGTTCGGCAGCCTCTTCCAGCGGCGCATTTCCGGGTTGTAGGCGAACACGGTCCGGATCGTCGCGCCGGGCTCCTCGCCCCCGACCGAGAGGAGCCGTCCGGCGACGGCGGCCGCGGCGGTTCCGCCGCGCTCCCCCGGGACTCGCGCGATCGCGCGCCAGCGGTTCCCCGCCGGTTCGTAGGCCTCGACGATGTCGAGGTTCGAGTCGAGCCCGGAGGTGCGCCCGGCGACGGCGTAGACGCGGCCGCCGAGTGCGGCGGTGCCGAGGTGCTCGCGTGGCCGCGGGCCGGCGATCAACGACCAGCGGAGGTTCTTCAGGTCGAGCGCGAAGCCGTCGCGCGCCAGCCGGCCGGGGGCCTCTACCCCGCCCACCACGTAGAGCTTGTCGCGGACGACCGCCGCGCCGGCAGCGGCCCGAGGCGCGGGCATCGGTGGGAGCGTGACCCAACGGCCGCCGCGCAGAACCAATGCGGTCGGCAGTGCGACCGAGCCGGCGCCGTAGCCGCCGACGACGTAGACCTCCGCGCCTCGTCCCGCAGCCATCGCATGGTCGACGGAGACGGGAAGATCGGGCAACCGGCGCCAGCGGTTGCGGACGGGGGAGTACGCATCGGCGCGCTTCGAGTTCGCGCCGCTCGCGACGAAGCCGCCGACGACGGCGATCTCCTTGCCGAAGAGCGCGGCGGCGACCTCCGTCCTCGCCGCTGGAACGGGAGCCGCCGTACGCCAGCGCGGCGAGGCCGCGCCCGCCAGGCCACCTTCGAGTAAGACAGCCAGGACCGCAAGCGCGAGCGCGCCCTTCATGCCGCGACCATAGCCGGGGCCGGTCGCCCGGGCCACGGGAGCCACGCCGCACCCGGCCTCCCGGACCCGGACGTCGGGCCTCGGCTACTGGAAGTTGATGCGCGTGCGGTCCAGAACTTGCGTTTAGTCCGAGACCCCGTCCAGAAGAGCCCAGTTTCCGTCCAGTGCGCGCTCCGCTGCCTTGACGAGACGGTCTTCGTCCGCGGGCGTCGCGAGCCGCTCGAGCACCTCACGCGACTGCGCGGCGTGCTCGTGGTCGAGCTGGGCGTGGAGGCGGAAGTACGCGGTTCCGGCGCCGCTTTCGTCGAAGCCGTAGTGCTCGACGAGGCCCTCGAGCTTCGTCCGCGAAACCTCGGGCTGCCCGGCCTCGATCGTATACAGGATCGCGAGCGCCTCGAGCGGGTCGGCCGCGGACGTCCACGCCGCCGCGCAACGCTCGGTCTCCGCGCTCGGCGCGCGCTCCTCCGCGTCCAGCGCTGCCGCGAACTCGTCCCAGAGGGCGAGATGGCTCCGCTCCTCGTCCGCGTGCTCGTGGCCGGCGAGCGGCGCGGCCGACTCGGCAACGTCGGCGAGGGCGACGACGGCGTGGCGGTACTCACCCGCATAGACGGCGAGCTCACTCCGCGTCAGCTCGCCTCGCTCCCAGCGCGTGTAGAAGGGATGCTCGAGGATATTGCGTCGGCGACGGGCGTCGTCGAGACGGGCAATGAGACTCATGGCGTCCTTTCCTCTCCGGCGGGTGAATGCGTAGGGCGAGGATACTCCTCGGCTTCAGCGCCCTCGGCGTATTCTGGGGCGCCTGGGGCGCAGCGCTTCCGGCGATCCAGCGGCGCGCGGCGGTCGATGACGGCCAGCTGGGTCTCGCACTGGTGCTCGTCGGTTTCGGCGCGCTCGTCTCGATGCGGGGAACCGGAGTGCTCATCGACCGGCTCGGCCCGCGGGTCACGGCCCTGTCGGTCGCCGCCTTCGGTGTGGCCGGCTTCCTGCCTGGCCTCGCCGGCTCGCCGGCGCAGCTCTACGTTGCCGCGTTGCTGCTGGGCGCCGCCTCCGGGGCGATGGACGTCGCGATCAACGCCGACGCCGTCCGCGAGGAGATCCGGTCGGGCCGGCCGCTTCTGAACCTCGCCCACGCGAGCTTCTCGGGCGCCGTCGTTCTCGGCGCCGTCGGCGCCGGGATCCTGCAGGCCGCCGGCGCCGGTCCTCCGGTGGCGCTCGGCGTTGCCGCGGTAGCGGTCCTCGTGACCGCGGCCGCCGTCCGCGAGCCGTCCCGCTTGCAGGGAGAGCTCGAGACCGGAGTCTCGCCGCCGCGGCTGCTGCAGCGGGTTCCCGTGTGGGTCCTCGTCCTGGGCGGCCTGGGCGCACTCGCGTTCTGGATCGAGAGCGCGTGGCAGAACTGGAGCTCGGTCCACCTCGAGCGCACACTCGACGCCTCACCCGCCGTGAGCTCACTGGGCCCGGCGGCGTTTGCCGCCTCGATGACCGTGGGTCGTCTCGTCGCCCAGCGATTGCTCGAGCGCTCCTCCGAGCGGCGGCTCCTGGTGCTCGGCGCCTTGCTCGCGGGGGTCGGATCAGCGGTTGCCGTGGCTGCTCCGACCGTCGGTCTGGCACTTGCCGGAATCCTGGCCGCGGGCGCGGGCTGCTCGGTATTCGCTCCGATCATCATCGGCCTCGTGGGCAAAGCCGCACCGGTCCGCGAGCGGGCGACGCTGATCGGCTCCGTCACCACGCTGATGTACCTCGGCTTCCTCGTCGGCCCGGCCGCGGTGGGAGGCGTGGCGCAACTGACGAGTCTGCAGGCGTCCCTTGCGGCCGTCGCGGGGCTCGCGTTCCTGCTCGCCCTGCTCTTCTCCGTCGTTCGGTTGCCGCGATAGGGGTTGACGCTGATGCGGAAGGCCCTGCCGGCGCTCCTCCTGTTGGTGCTCGCCCTCGCCGCCGCAGCCTGCGGCAACGACGACGAAGAGACGGCCGGCGGCGGCACGACGACGACCGAGGCCTCCTGCGACAAGGCTCCCTCGAGCTCGTCACTCCCGGCCAGCCGGCGAACGATCGCCAACGCGAAGTCGATCGATGACCTCACGGCGCGAAAGCTCGGCGCCGTCGTCGATCTGCTTCCTCGACGCCGGCGTGATCCTCGAGCAGGGCCCGCCCGAGCAGATCTTCTCCGCGCCCAAGGAGGCGCGCACCCGCCAGTTCCTCCAGCGGATCGTCGAGGCGGGGCGTCTGTAAGACTCGAGGCCGTGGCCGGGAAGCGCGTGTTGGTCGTGACGACCACCGTCGTCGACGAGTCGGAGCTGCGCAAGGAGCTTGCAGACGCGGACCAGGTCCGCATCGTCGCTCCGGCGGCGAAGGTCTCGCGCCTCGCCTGGCTCACCGGCGCCGAGGACGACGCGCGCGCCGAGGCCGATCTGGCTGCGCAGACCGCTGCCGAGGCGGTCCTGGGCCAGGCATCTGTCGAGGTGGATCCGACGAGCCAGAACACCGACGCGGCGCAGGACGTCGACGACGCGCTCCGGACGTTTCAGCCGGACGAGGTGATCGTGGTCACGCGCAAGGACGAGGAGTCGACGTGGCTCGAGGACGAGGCGCTGCGCAAGGCCGTCGAGGAAGCGGACGTCCCCGTCCGGCACCTCGAGCTCGCCTAGGCCGCCGCCTCCACGAGCTGTTCCTGAAGCCAGGAGAGGTAGGCGTACACCGAGAGCTCGACGGCCTGCGGGCCCTCGGGATCGAACGAGGCCCAGTCGAGATCGTCGGTGACGTCCAGCTTCGTCCCGAGGACGAGTCGGGCGTCGTTCAACGCCCGCAACCACGCGTCGGCTTCTTCCGCCGACAGCTCGTCCCGACCGGCGGTGTCGGCCAGCAGCTGGAGGGCCTGTTCGCGGCCCGTTCTCAGCTGGCCGTGCGTGAGCTCCCGGAACTCCCGCTCGAGCTCGGCATCCTCGTGCGCGGCTGGGAAGAGCCGCCGCAGAGCCGGGTCGCCCTGCTCGTCCAGCATCGTGCTGAGCTCGGCGGTGAGCTCGACGAGCAGCTCGCGCTCGTGGGCCGGCAACCGAAGCTCGATCCGGCCGCCGGGCATCCGCCGGAAGCGCCTCTCCTCCATCAGTCGCGCTGCATCGTCGCCCAAAGTCCGTAGGCGTGCAGACGAGCGACGTCGAGCTCGGCCTTCTCGCGATTCCCGCTCGAGACGATGGACTTGCCCTCGTAGTGCACCTGGAGCATCAGCTTCGTCGCGTGCGCGTGGCTGTAACCGAAGAGCTTCTGGAAGACGAGCGTCACGTACGACATCAGGTTGATCGGGTCGTTCCAGACGATCACGAGCCACGGGCGGTCGCGCTCCTCGACGTCCTCGAGCTCTTCGACCTCGACCTCCGCCGGCGCTTCGAGCGTGGTGCTCATGCACCGGATTGTGAGGCTAGGAGACGGTGAACGTGCCCTTCATGCCATTCGCGGCATGCGGGTCGCACTGGTACGTGTAGGTGCCCGGCTCGAGCGTCACCGAGACGGACTTGTCGCCGAC
>DATFQN010000088.1:0-8779 GCA_035264165.1 Gaiellaceae bacterium | reverse complement strand
CCAACTGGCGGATCTCACTCGGGCTGTTGAGGAGATGGCAAAACAGCTCAGCACGATGAGGGACCGCGCGGACACGCAGCAAGAGCGCATTGATCTCGCCGCGAAGGAACTCACCGAGGTCAGCGATCGTCTACAGGCCGCCGCGAACGCACTCCGAGAGTCCATCTAGGCCACCGAAGGAGTGACGGGGACCTCGCCGGAGGAGGGCCTCTTCAGCCCGCGCGATAGGCTCACCGTGCCGTTCGGTCCCAGCCGACAGATGGGAGGACCGAATGGCTTTCATGTTCAGGCTGGAGCACGAAGACGGGACGCCGGCCGAGCCGCGAGCGTTTGAGGCGGCCGTACCGAACTGGAGCCCCGGCGACACTATCCCGTTAGGACGAGACAGGAACCTTCTCGTGGTTGCCGTTCGAGACGACGACGCCGATCAAGCGCCGGTGCTGGTTGTTGAAAACAGGCCTGGACCGGCTACTGGCTGAACTGCCGTTAGCGGTTTAGCGTTCCTGCGGGCGCCGACAGAAAGAGCCGCCGTCGCCGGGGCTCTTTCTGTGCTCGCAGCCCGACGCGCGTTAGGCCGTCTGCTGGTTCTCGACTTCGAACGTCGTCTCCTGAGGCGGCGATGGGAAGCCGACTTCGATGCCGCCTTCCAGACGGGGCATGAGCTTTTCGTCCCGGAAGCGCTCCCAGCTCTGCCGCGAGTCTTGAATCGCCACGATCGTCCAGCCCTCTTGGGAAGGGCCGGCAGCATGGAAGATCTGGCCGTCCGGTAGGTCCCTGCCGCCGTTCGGATGCACCGCCGCGAGGGATGTCGTACTGCACCTTCGTCCCGCCTGCGAACCGATGTACGACCCCGTCTGCCATCTGCGCTCCTTCCGTCGGCCGGTTGTACGGCGTCGAAGGCCGGATCCACCGCAGTCCTTTTCGTGGGGGGCTAGCGGCACCGATTGAACGGGGAAGCGCCGATCGTATGCCGCTCCACCCTCGGCTTCAACTCCGTGGTGGCGGTATGTGGCTAAGGAGCCGAATCAGGCTCAGACGCCCTCGCACGGTGCCTACCCCGTGCCTACCTCAGCGTCAAAAAAAGCGCGATTACGGGCCTGTTCGATTCCTGCCAGGCGCATAATCCGCTTCGTTGAGCCGAATCGTGAGGCTTGGCGGGCCGAGAGTCGGCGCTCTTGAAAGCGGTACTTCAGAGAAGCGCATAGGTCAGAAGTGGGTAACTAAGAGGGTGAGGGGCCGCGTGCCGGGGAGAGGTGGCGCGGCCCCCAGCCTCAGCGGCTCCACAAGGAGGCCGGGGAAACGCCTATTCGGCGAACCCGGAACGGCCCCAAGTGGAGTCCCTTGGTGGCCTAGGTAGCCGCGTTCGCCAGACCAACTGCGAGCGTACGCCTCTGGGCGAAACGCTTCAAGAGCGGCGCATCGTCGTTCAGCTCAGACGACACCCGATCCAACGTCCGACGTTGGCGTCAGGAGCTCGCTCGGTCGAGGAGCTGCAACAGATCATGAGCCGCGAGCTCGATCTCCTTGTGCCGCCACTCAGCGGCGCGGTAATGGCAGGCGATCAGCCCGGTGCGGTGAAGTCGGCGGAAGTCGCCGTACACGAACGCATATCGCGCCTTCGTCTCATCTGCAGCGCCTTCGGTGAGTCCGAGGTGCCAGTCGCCATACTCGCTCCACGGGTGTGACGCGAGAAACGCGTTCTCGGCCTCGGCGTTCGGTTGCACCTCGCCCCAGTCGCTGTTGAGAACGTATTGGCGCCCACGGATCAACCGCCGCGCCCGCGCCAATGCGCCTTCGTTCACCACGTATTTCGCCATAAAGAGCGATTGTGACCGCCTTCGAGCGGCCGGCGATCACATACCGCTCGTTCCTGCGGTTAGGCGTGGCGGGAGCGTTCCACAGGTTCGATTCCTGCCAGGCGCATTTCCCGTCGGAAGACCGGGATCGGGACGATGATCCGGTTGCCCGTGTCGGGCCGGCTCACTTCGAGGAACGCATGCGGTCCGGACTTGCCGACGACGGTGCCGGTGCGGAGCCGAACCTCGTCGCCTGCGGCACAGGCCGTTGCAATCAAGGACGCGAGCAGTTGGCGGAGCTGGGCGGGATCGACGTGGGCCGGCGGCGTCTCGATCAACTGACAGGTGAAGACAACGCGGTCCGGGATCCCCTCGCCGAGGAGCTCCAGCGTCTCGCCGAGGAAGTCCCGCAGGTCGATGCATTCCATCCCCACGCCCGATAATCGACGGCTCGGAGCCGCAAGGACGTCCCTCGGACGAGGGCCAGCGTTCACTAAAGTCGTGCCCGTGCGGCTTTCTGCGCGGATCGAAGCCCTCCCGCTCGCCGAGCCGTTCGTGATTGCCCGCGAGACGACCGAGACGGCCGAGGTCGTCTGGGTCGAGCTCGAGCACGAGGGCGTCACGGGCTACGGCGAGGCGGCGCCGATCGAGCGGTACGACGAGTCGGCGGAGTCTGCCCTCGCCTACGTGGAAGAGGCGACGGATGCCCTCGGCGAAGACGCTTTTGCCCTCGACCAGATCGTGGGACGGCTGCCGCGGCGCGAGTACGCAGCGCGCGCCGCGATCGACGCGGCGCTCCACGACTTCTGCGGCAAGGTCACGGGTCTGCCCGTGTGGCGCCTGCTCGGCTTGCGGCGATCGGGACCGCCGAGCTCGTGGACGATCGGCATCGCCGACCCGGACGAAACGGCCCGCAAGGCGGAGGCCGTCACCGGCTTCCAGAGTCTGAAGCTCAAGCTCGGCGGCGGCGACGGCCACGATCTCGACCGCGTCGCCGCTGTCCGTCAGGTCTGGCAGGGCCCGATCCGCGTCGACGTGAACGAGGGCTGGAGCGACGAGGCAGAGGCACTCGACGCGCTGCCTCGTCTCGCCGGGCTCGGCGTCGAGTACTGCGAGCAGCCGCTGCCGGCCGAGGCGATGAGCGAGGAGCTGAAGCGCCGGTCTCCGATCCCGATCTACGTCGACGAGAACTGCCACACACTCGACGACGTCGCCCAGTGCGCGCGGATCGCGCACGGCATCAACGTCAAGCTCGCGAAGTCGGGCGGCATCCGGGAGGCGATCCGGATGGTCCACGCAGCCCGGGCGCTCGGCCTCGGCGCGATGCTCGGCTGCATGGTCGAGTCAGGCCTGGGGATCGCCGCCGGCGCGTCGATCGCCAGCCTCTTCGACCACATCGACCTCGATGGGAACATCCTCCTGCGTGAGGATCCATGGCCGGGCGTCGAGCTCGTAGACGGCGTCCAACTGCCCTCCGAATCCCCTGGCCTTGGAGTCACAGAAGCGGTATCTAGTCCTCGCTGAGGGCAAATCGGGCGACGAGCACTACGGCAAGACGATGCGCGGCATCGTCCACTACGGCCCGTACCCCGTCGTCGCGATCCTCGACTCGACGAGGGCAGGGGAGAGCTACGAATGGATCCCGATCGTGGCCACCGTCGAGGAAGCCGTCGCCTATCAGCCCACCACCGCTGCGGTCGGCGTCGCGACCCAGGGCGGCCGCTTCCCGCCCGCCTGGCGCAAGCTGCTGAAGGACTCGATCCGCGCGGGACTAGACCTCGAGAGCGGCCTGCACGAATTCATCAGCGAAGATGCGGAGCTCGCAGCGCTCGCCGCCGAGCACGGGGTCGAGCTGCGCGACCTGCGCAAGCCGCCCGCAGACCTGAGCGTCCCGACGGGCGAGAACCTCCAGGTGCCGGCGACGATCGTGCTCACCGTCGGGTCGGACTGCGCGATCGGCAAGAAAACCGTGGCCGTCGAGCTCGACCGCGCCGCGCAGCGCCGCGGGATCCGGTCAGTCTTCGTGCCCACGGGCCAAACGGGGATCTGGATCGCAGGCTGGGGCATTGCGATCGACGCCGTGATCTCCGACTTCCTCGCAGGAGCGGCGGAGCGGCTCGTGGTCGAAGGCGCGGCACGCGGCGGGGAGCTCCTGTGGGTCGAGGGGCAGGGATCGCTCGTGCATCCGGCGTATTCCGGGGTCACGATGGGCCTGATGCACGGCGCCGCGCCGCATGCCTATGTCCTCGTCCACAAGGCGCGAGCAACGCACACCGAGGGCTATCCGGACCACCCGCTTCCGCCGTTGCCGGAGCTGATCGAGCTGCACGAGCGCGCCTCGCTGCCGCTGCGCCCGGCGACGGTCGTCGCGGTCGCCCTGCACACCGGGGCGCTCGGGGAGGACGAGGCCCGCGCCGAGATCGCCCATGTCCAGGAGGAAACGGGGTTGCGGACGGACGATCCGGTCCGGTTCGGAGGCGATACTCTCCTTGACGCAGTCCTGCAGCACACACGGGGTCTCGCATGAAGCGCACGTTCACCGCACTCGCCTGCCTCGCCGCCGCGCTGGTCGCGACGAGCGCCGCCTCGGCCGATCTGACGGTCGGCGTCGCCGACGACGGCGGGAAGCTCATGAGTGACGGCGGTGTCTGGTTTCTCGGGCAGATGCGCGAGGCCGGCCTGCAGGAGAACCGGATCACCCTCGGGTGGGACCCGGACCGCCCGACGACGATCGTCGACAAGGAGCAGCTCGACCGGTACCTGGCCAATGCCAATGCCGCGGGGATTCGCGTGATGATCCTGATCTCGCCGACCCGGGCGCGGGCGCTCTCGACCTCCGCCGCCGCGAGAACCGACTTCGTCCGCTTCACCGCCCAGGTCGCGCGCACCTACCCGCAGGTCAAGGAGATCGGCGTCGGCAACGAGCCGAACCAGCCTCGCTTCTGGCAGCCGCAGTTCTCGTTCAGCGGCAAGAACCTCTCCTGCAGCGCGTACGAGCGGGTGCTCGCGCAGGCGTACGACGCGCTGAAGGCGGTGGACGCAGCGATCACGGTGATCGGGGTGTCGCTGTCGCCGCGCGGCAACGACAACGCCCTGGCGGCGGTGAATGCGTCCACTTCCCCGGTCCGGTGCATCAAGGAGCTCGGGGTCGCGTACCGCGCGAGCGGTCGGAAGAAGCCGATCATGGACGAGCTCGCCTTCCACCCGCACCCGAACTCCTACACCGACGGCTACCGCGTCGGCTACCGCTGGCCGAACGCAGGCACGTCCAACCTAGGCCGTATCAAGCAGGCGGTCTGGGACGCCTTCAACCGCACGGGGCAGCCGACTTTCGCAGAGGCCGGCAAACCGGTTTTCAAGGCGGCGCTCCCTCCGTTGCGCGTCCGCCTCAACGAGGTGGGCTGGCAGGTGAACATTCCGCCGAGCTCCATGCACGCTTACTACGGTCGGGAATCTGTGACGCGGCTCGCGGACGAGCGCTTCCAGGCAGACAACTACGCCGGTCTGATCCCGTACTACGCCTGCGATGCCTCGATTCGCTCGATGCTCTACTACGGCCTGGTCGACGAGCCCGACCTCGACCGCTGGCAGGCCGGGCTGATCCGGGCCGACAGGACGCGACGTCCGTCGTTCGCGGCCGTCCAGTCCGCCCTCGGACGCGGCCTCGCGCGCTGCAACCGGCGCCCCACGAGGTGGCGGCACACGCTCAAGGTCGTGGGGGCGACGGCGCGGTTCAGCGAGCGTCGGCGCTCGGCCTCCGACACCACCTGGTCTTTCGCCGCCGCCTCGGAGGAGGCCGCGACGTTCCACGCGGCGATGTACCGCCTCAAGGGCCCGCGGCTGTCGGCGGCAGCTCGCAAGAAGCTTGCGGCCGCAGTCGGGAGGCGGCGGGCGCCGAAGCCCGTCTTCTCGGCCCGCGGGAAGTCCCGCGCGCGCTCCGGAGCCTTCATCCGCTTCCCGCGGAAGAAGCTTGCTCCCGGCAGGTACGTGTTCGCGATCAGGCTGCGCGCGGAGATGAATCCGGCCAGGCAAGCGGTGCTGGTCTCCAAGCCGTTCGCGGTCGGGTCGAAAAACAAGCGCTGATGCGCGACCCGCGCGCGGAGCGGCTCGCGGAGCTGATCACGGGATACTCTCTCCGCGCGCGCGAAGGCCAGACGATGCGCATCGAGGGGGAAGCATCGGCGTTGCCGCTCGCCGCGGCCATGTACCGCGCCGCCATCCGGTGCGGCGCGCTCCCGTACCTGCAGGTCAGGCCGGGCGGGCTCGACGAGATCCTCTTCGCCGAGGGCAGCGACGAGCAGCTCGCGTTCATCTCCGACAGCGAGCGTGTGCAGACAGAGGCTGTCGATTGCTGGGCAATGATCTGGACGTCGGGCAACACGCGTGCTCTGACGCGCGTTCCGCCCGATCGCCGCCGCGTTCAACTCTCCGCGCACTACCGGATGGTGAACAGGCGCTGGCAGCGGGTCGCGACCGGCGACCTCGAGCTCTGCGGGACCCTCTTTCCCACCCAATCGCATGCGCAGGACGCGGAGATGGCGCTGGCGGAGTACGAGGATTTCGTCTACGGGGCCTGCCACGTCGCGGGCGACGAAGACCCGATCGCCCACTGGGAGTCGGTTGCGGAGGAGCTGAAGGGGCGGGCCGACGAGCTCGTGGGTGTCCGCGAGCTGCGCATCGTCGGCCCCGACACCGACCTCCGCGTCGAGGTCGAGGGCCGGCATTGGCTCCCCTCGGCAGGGAGGCACAACATGCCCGACGGCGAGGTCTTCACGAGTCCGGTGGAGACGGGGACCGAGGGCGACATCTACTTCGCGTTCCCTTCGATCTTCCAGGGCCGCGAGGTCGAGAACGTCCGTCTGCGCTTCGAGCGCGGACGCGTCGTGGCGGCGGAGGCGACGTCGGGGGAGGAATACCTGCGGGCGCTGCTTGCCACCGACGAGGGCGCCGCGGTATTGGGCGAGGTCGCCTTCGGCCTCAACTACGAGATCGATCGCTTCACACGCGACATCCTCTTCGACGAGAAGATCGGCGGGACGATGCACGTCGCGCTCGGCGGCGGCTTCGAGGAGGCGGGCACGCAGAACACGTCCGACCTCCACTGGGACCTCATCTGCGACCTCCGCGGGGAGGGCGAGGTCTACGCGGACGGCGAGCTGGTGTGGAAGGCGGGCCGGTTCCTGGCGGACGCGGCCCTCGCGCGTGGCTGATCACGGCCTCCGGAAGCTCGCCGAGGTGCTCGTGGGCTACTCCACGGAGATCCGGCCGGGCGACCTCGTCCGGATCGAGGGACATCCGACGACGACGCCTCTGATCCTCGAGCTCTACCGGGCGGCGCTCGGCGCCGGCGCGCACCCGGCGGCTCAGCTCGTCGTCGACGAGGCGGTAGAGACCCTCCTCGCAGAAGGTAGTGACGAGCAGGTCGAATGGCTGCCTCTCGACGTCGGCTGGAACCTCGAGCACGGGGACGTCTGGATCGCGCTCGACGGGCCCGAGAACACCAAGCACCTGAGCGGAGTCGACCCCGCGAAGATGGCGCGCCGGCTCAAGGCGCGCGAGCCGTACCAGGCTCGGTATCTGGAGCGGTCCCACGCGGGCGAGTTTCGCTGGGTGCTCTGCGCCTACCCGAGCGAGGCTGCGGCGCAGGAGGCGCAGATGTCCCTGGGGGAGTTCGAGGCGTTCCTGCATCGCGCCGCGTTCCTGGAGGCGGATGATCCCGTGGCGGAATGGAAGGCGTTCGGCGCGCGCCTCGAGCGAATCGGCTCGCACCTCGACGGCGTCTCGGAGCTGCGCGTGGTCGCCGCGGACACGGACTTGAGCTTCGACGTGGGCGGGAGGACGTGGATCCGCTCCAGCGGCAAGACGAACCTTCCCGACGGCGAGATCTTCACCGGCCCCGTGGAGACGAGCGTCAACGGGACGATCCGGTTCAACTTCCCCGCGGTGATTCGGGGACGGCACATCGACGACGTGCAGCTTCGTTTCGAGGGCGGGGAAGTCGTGGAGGCGACGGCCGCTCGTGGCGAAGACTTCCTTCGCGAGATGATCGACTTGGACGACGGTGCGCGGCGCGTCGGGGAGTTCGCCTTCGGGTTGAACGACGCCGTCACCGACCACACCGGCAGCGTGCTCCTGGACGAGAAGATCGGCGGCAGCGTCCACCTGGCGCTCGGCCGCTCGATCGTCGGAACCGGCGGCGAGAACGTCTCTGCGCTCCACTGGGACATGGTCTGCGATCTGCGGTCGGGCAGCGAGGTCTACGCCGACGGGGAGCTCGTGTACCGGAACGGGCGGTTCCTGGACGGCGTGGCCTGACGTCGATCGCCGTCATCGCCGACACGCACATGCCGCGTGGGTCGCGGCGGCTGCCGGCGGAGTGCGTGCGGCGGCTGGAGGTGGCTGATGTGATCCTGCACGCGGGCGACTTCGTCGCGGCGGGAGTCTTGAAGGAGCTCTCGCGGTTCGCGGATGTCGAGGCGGTGGCGGGGAACATGGACGAGCCGGCTTTGCGCACCACGTTGCCCGAGCGTCGGGTCGTCGAGGTCGGCGGCGCCCGGATCGGAATGGTTCACGTGCCCGGCCCGGCGGCGGGGCGCGGCGAGCGGCTCGCGGCGGCGTTCCCAGGATGTCAGGCCGTCGTCTACGGCCACACGCACCTGCCGGACGTCTCGCAGCTCGGTCCTGTTTGGATCCTGAACCCCGGGAGCCCGACCGAGCGTCGCGGTTCCCCGGTGCGTTCGATGCTGGTGCTGGAGGTAGAGGCGGGGGAAATTCGTCCCGAACTCGTCACACTTTCTGCTTGACGCGTCGAACAGGTGTTCGGTAGGATGGCGAACACATGTTCGCTCGACTCGTGCTCGTTGCGTTTCTCGTCACCGTCCTCGCGTGGAGCGTCCTCGCGCGAGTTTCGGAGGGAGCCGGCGCGGGTGAGCCCTACCGGGTGCGGCCGGGTGAGACGCTGTGGTCGATCGCGGTGGAGCACT
>DATFQN010000087.1:0-8688 GCA_035264165.1 Gaiellaceae bacterium | reverse complement strand
GAGCCCGGCGGCGCGGCGTGGGGTCCGCGCTGACCGTCGCCCCGATGCTGGCCGCGCGGGACGCGGGCTACGTCGCGGCCATCCTTCAATCGACGGCAGAGGGCGAAGCGCTCTACCCGCGGCTCGGCTTCCGGTCGTATTGCACGATCAGCCGGTTTCTCGGCGGCGTTTAGTGGGAATCCAGGCGTCATGCCAACACTCGAAGTACTCCCGAGACCCACGCCCGAAGAGCGGGACGACGCACCTGTACCGGTCGACGTAGAGGACGAGCTCGCCGCGCGTGCCGAGACCATCGAGACCTGGGTCGAGCACCGCCAGAACTGGGAGTTCACCCTCCAGGAGGGGCACGATTTCGGCCGGGCCAACAATGTCGAAGGCCGGCTGCTCTTCGTCGCCGGGGAGCAGACATCGTCGCTCGTCTTCCGACTCGATCAGCTCGACGCTGCGGAGGACGTGATGGACGCGCTCGTGCTCCGATTCGAGGAGCAGGACGGCATCTGCAAGCTCGTGCGGTGCACCGCCAACGGGCTCGACGTCGAGCTCTTTCACATCCTCACGTACACGTAGGTTTCGCCGCACCGTTGCGCATGATCGGCATCGGCGGTGTCTCCTTCCGTGCGCGCGACCCGGCCGCATCGACCGCGTGGTACGCGGAGCAGCAGTCCACAGCGAACGCGCCTCGTCACGGGGTCAGACCCCGTGACGGCGCAGGAACAATTTCGTCGCGGGAGTGTCACGGCCAGCCGGAGGCTTGGCGTTGCCAAGCCGATGGGCATGGCCGAGCTGTGAACAGAAAGTCACAGACGCGCGCAGGGGTCTGACCCCGCGACGCACCACGCCGGCTCGGAGGTGTCCGCCTAGGCGCGCGGGTGTTCGTCGACGCGCCGGATCCAGCCTTCGACGTTCGGGAACCGGCCCCCGAGGTCCTGGAACTCGCGCAGGATCAGATGAAACGGCTCGGTATCGCGCTCGTCGTGGAGCAGCGCGTACTTGAGGAACGGGAATGCCGCGCAGTCAGCGGCCGAGAAATCACCGAAGAGGTAGTCGCGGCCCTCGAGCAGGCTCTCGAAGACCTGGAGTGCTCCGGCCAGCTCGCGTCCAAGCTCCGCGATGCGCGCCTCGTCCGGGGTCTCCTTGCTCCGCTCGCTGTCGATCTCGTTCGGCGGTCGCTTCCAGACACGGTTGAACCAGTCGAGGAAGATCTCGAGCTCCGCGCGCCGCGCCCGATCGGCGGGAAAGAGCCGCGGCTCCGGGTAATTCTCCTCCAGGTACCTGATGATCTCGGTCGAGTCGGCGACCACGCGGCTGCCGTCGACCAAAACCGGTACGAGCGGCTGTCCGCTGACGCGCTCGACTTCCCCGCGATCGTCGGGCTCGACCTCGATCCACTCGATCTCGAGTCCCTTGTGCCCCGCGACGAGAGCCACCCGCTCGACGTTCGTCGAAAACGGGATTCGATAGATCTGCACTACTACTCGGCGGTGTCGATCTGGGCCTTCTGGAGGCGGCCCGAGTAGTCGACGTAGATCGACTTCCACTCGGTGAAAACGTCGAGCGCGGCCTGGCCTGCCTCGCGGTGCCCGTTGCCGGTGTCCTTCGTCCCGCCGAAAGGCAGGTGCACCTCGGCGCCGATCGTGCCCGCGTTGATGTACGTGATCCCCGTGTCGAGGTCGCGCATCGCCCGGAACGCCTTGTTCACGTCGCGTGTGAAGATCGAGGACGAGAGGCCGTACTTGACGCCGTTCGCCGCGGCGATCGCCTCGTCGAACGAGTCGACCGGAATCAGCGCCGTGGTCGGGCCGAAGATCTCCTCCTGCGCGATCCGCATCCCCGGCTCGACGTCCGCGAAGATCGTCGGACGGTAGTAGAAGCCCTTCCCGAGGCCGTTGTCGGAAGCGACCTCGCCGCCGGTGAGCAGCTTCGCTCCCTCGTCCTTGCCGATCCCCGTGTACGAGTGGATCTTCTCGAGCGCACGCTGGTTGATCACCGGCCCGACATCGGTGTCGTCGTCCCAGCCGACGCCAAGGCGCAACGCCTCAGCGGCCGCGACGAGCTTGCGCTGGAGCTCTTCATAGACGCTGCGCTGGACGATCACGCGGCTCGCGGCCGTGCAGCGCTGGCCCGAGGTCCCGAACGCCGACCAGACGATGCCCTCGACGGCGAGATCGAGATCGGCGTCGTTGAGGACGATGATCGCGTTCTTGCCGCCGAGCTCGAGGTGGACGTGCTTCAGCCCCTCGGCCGCGGCCTTCAGCACCGCGACGCCGGTCTCCCGCGACCCCGTCAGCGAGATCACCCGCACATCTGGGTGCCGCACGAGCGCCTCGCCTACCTCCCCACCCCCGCCGTGGACGATGTTCAGCACGCCTGCGGGGAGGCCGGCCTCGACGAACAACTCGACGTAGCGCTGCCCCAGGGTCGGCGTATCCGTCGCCGGCTTGAACACGATCGTGTTACCGGCGACGAGCGCCGGCAGCGTCTTCCACGAAGGGATCGCGATCGGAAAGTTCCACGGCGTGATCACGCCGACGATCCCGATCGGCGTCCGCACGCTCATCTGGAACTTGTCCCGGAGCTCCGACGGTGTCGTCTGGCCATGAAGGCGCCGGCCCTCGCCGCCCATGTAGAAGCTCATGTCGATCGCTTCCTGGACGTCGCCGCGCGCCTCCGCGAGCACCTTGCCCATCTCGCGCGACATCAGCTGCGCGAGCTCCTCCTTCTGCTCGGCCAGCAGCTGCCCGAAGCGGAAGAGGATCTCGCCGCGCTTCGGCGCCGGGACGAGCCGCCATTCCTCGTAGGCGGCTTTAGCCGCGGCGACAGCGCGGTTCACATCCTCCTCGCCGGAGCGCGGGAAGGCCCCGATCGCGTCGCCGTTCGCCGGGCTGGTGGACTCGAAGGTCTCGCCGGAGGCGGCGTCGCACCACTCGCCGGCGATGTAGTTCTGGTGGGTTTTCGTGCCGAGGATCGCCATGCGGCGAGTGTAGTCACGAGAGGAGGAGGCGGGCGCCGCGCTGCGTAGTACGCCGCCCCGCGCGCAGGCGCCGCGCCTCGTACCGGTAACTACGGGCGCCCGAACCTGTCGGTTCTAGTCCGGCGCGTCGGTCGGAAGGAACGTGCCAGGCGCCCGCGACCGGCGCCGATCCCGCGTCTCGCGCTTGCCCCCGGCCGTTTTGCCCTTCCGCCGGTCCGGCCCCGTACGGCGATCGACGATCACCGTCACGTTCGGATTGTCCTTGTAGTACTCGGTGAGCTTCTCGTAGAGCTCGTCCTCGAGCTCGGGCGGGATGACGCAGTAGATCATCGAGACCTCTACATCGCAGTCTAGGGATGAAAGCGGAAGCCGCTAGATGCGTGCGATGTCGGGCACTACGCGGCCTTCGGAGTCGACGCGGCCGTTCCAGTTCTGGAAGAGACCGTCGAGCTCGCCGAGCTCGTGGCCGCGGGCCTCGAGCCGCACGGGCTGTGCCGACTCGGCAGAGACGCGGTACTGGTACCAGGTGATGTCCCAGGCGATCGTGATCACGAGCTCCTGGTTGACGCCGGACAGCTGGAGGATGCTCGCCCGCGGCTCTCCGAGGCTCTTCGCCACGCCGCCGATCGTCCGCCGGTAATCGCTCGCGTTGAAGATGTCGGCGGCCTCGACCATGGCGAGCTCGGGCTCGCTGAGCCGCCGCAGGATCGGCTCCGACGCCACGGTCTCCTCGGTCTGCGAGCGCACCGGGGCAAAGATCTGGGAGAGCCAATTACCGCGGCGACGGCGCTGCACCGGGACCGTCGGCGTCGTCGGCGTGCCCTCCTTGACCCAGCCGTACTCGACCGCGATTTCCTGGCAGAGCGGGCACACGTCGACGAACTGGCCACCCTGTGGCGCGTAGCGAGTCGCGCGCTCTCCTGTGAGGAGGCTCCGATCGCAGATTGCGCACGTCCTCGCGACGGCCTGGCTGCTGATCTGCATGACGGCCGATGTTAGCCCAGCCTCCCCTGGGTGCCGATCGGTATGCTGGCTTCGTACATGTGTCTTTTACAGGTATGAGGCGGCACCGTCGCGCAACACGGGTCCGGCGCCGGATCGCGCCCGGTGAGTACGACGTTCGGGCGCGGGTGGAGCGCTTCGCCGAGCCGGCGGTGCTCCTCCTCCTGCGCGAGCGGCCGGTACACGGCTATGAGCTCCTCGAGCAGCTTCCGGAGCTGACCGACGAGCGCGTGGACATGGGCAACCTCTACCGCTTCCTCCGCTTCCTCGAGGAGGAGGGAATCGTCAGCTCCAAGTGGGACGACGACGCCCCGGGCCCGAGTAAGCGGATCTACCAGCTCACCGACGAGGGGCGCGCGCTCCTCGACGAGTGGGCGCGCGCCCTGCGCGATGCGCAAGGGCGCACCGACGCGTTCCTGACGAGATACGGGGAGAGGAGGTGAACGCATGCACCACAGACGACATCGACGCGGGTTCCGCCGCGGCTACGGCATCGGCCGCGGCTGGTACGACCGCGGGAAGGTTCTCGAGCGCCTCGAGGAGTACCAGCGCGACCTGGAGCAGGAGCTCGCAGACGTCTCCGATCTGATCACGCGGTTGAAGGCCGGCGGAGAGCAGCCGGAGACGGCCACGGTCTAGGCATGTCGGGGCGGGCGGCGCAAGCCTTCCGCCCCGCCCTGGGCCCCTCGTAGTGTTCGCTCGTGAGCGACGAACAGAGGGCGACGGCCGCCTTCTTCGGGATGTCCGTCCTGGCGGGAGGCAACGCGGTCGCGATTCGGTTCAGTAATCGCGAGCTCGATCCGCTCTGGGGAGCGGGTCTTCGCTTCGCGCTCGCCGCAGCGCTGCTCGCTGCCGTCGTCGTGATCCTGCGTCTCCGCCTCCCGCGGGGTGCGGCGCTGGCGGGCGCGTTGCTCTACGGCACGCTGGGGATCGGCGGGGCTTTCGCGCTCGCCTACTACGGGCTCGTGCACATCCATGCCGGCCTCGGCCAGACGCTGCTCGCGATCGTCCCACTCGCGACGCTGTTCCTGGCGGTGCTCCAACGGCAGGAACGGCTGCGGCTCGCCGCGCTCGTGGGCGGCGTCCTCGCACTTGCCGGAATCGCCGTCATGTCGCAGGCGACCCTCGACGAGGACGTCCCAGCGTTGTCGCTCGCCGCTGTGCTCGCGGCCGCATTCTGTTTTGCGGAGGCGGCCATCCTCGTCCGGCGCTTTCCGCCGGTCAACCCCGTCGTGATGAATGCCGTTGGAATGGCAACAGGCGCCCTGCTGCTCCTGGGCGGCGCGCTCCTCGCCGGCGAAGCGTTCGAGCTTCCTCGACGCGGTGAAACGTGGTTTGCGATCGGTTACCTCGTCCCCGTCGGCTCTGTGCTCGTGTTCGTGCTTTACCTCGTCGTTCTGCGCTATTGGGAAGCCTCGCGCGCGGCGTACGAATTCGTACTCATTCCCGTGTTCACCCTCGCGCTCTCGATCTGGCTCGATGACGAGCCGCTCACGCTGGGGCTGCTCCTGGGAGGGCCGCTGGTCGTACTCGGTGTCTACATCGGCGCGCTGCGCCGCGCGGCGTCGACCTAGGACCCTGAACGCCGGCGCCAGCGGTGAAGGTTCTTCGACTTCGCTGCCGAGCGCGGCGGCTCGGGCTCGGGCGGCGGGTCGTTTTGGGCGAGCCAGCGCCCCGCGTCATCGTCTGCGTCGAGCCCCACCTGCCGCTCTCGCTCTCCGCGTTTCTCCGCGCCGCGATGCGTCAGGCGGTGTCTCACACCTTCGCCTCCTCCTGCTCCTTCTGCGCCTCGGCCATGACCTTCTGCGCCACGTGCGAAGGGACTTCCTCGTAGCGCGCGAAGGCCATGTGGTAGTCGCCGCGGCCGCCGGTCATGGACGTCAGCGACTGGGAGTAGGTCAGTATCTCGGCCATCGGTACCTCGGCCTTGATCATCGTCAGGCCGCCGCCGACCGGCTCCATCCCGAGCAGGCGACCGCGCCGTGAGTTCAGGTCGCCGTTGACCGAACCGACGGCATCGTCGGGGACGGTGACGTCGACCTCCATGATCGGCTCGAGCAGCACGGGGTCGGCCTGCTCGTAGGCCTGCTTGAAGGCCATCGAGCCGGCGATCTTGAACGCCATCTCCGACGAGTCGACCGAGTGGTAGGAGCCGTCGACGAGCCGCACGCGGATGCCCTGCACGGGCGCGCCCGCGAGCTCGCCGTGCGCCATCGCCTCCTGGATCCCCTTGTCGACTGCGGGCCGGAAGCCCTGCGGAATCACGCCGCCGACGATCTTGTCGACGAACTCGTAGCCGGTGTGACCCTCGATCGGCTCGAGGACGATGTGGGCGTCGCCGAACTGGCCGCGGCCGCCCGTCTGCTTCTTGTAGCGGCCGTGCCCCTTCGCCTCCTTCCGGATCGTCTCGAGGTACGGGACGCGCGGCGGCCGCAGGTCGACCTCGACACCGAAGCGATTCTTGACGCGCTCGACGGCGACCTCGACGTGCATCTGGGAGAGCCCCGAGAGCAGCTGCTCGCCGGTCTGCTGGTCGCGGCGCAGGACGAGCGTCGGGTCCTCCTCCGACAGTCGCCGGAGTGCGCTGCCGAGCTTCTCCTCGTCTCCCTTCGCCTTGGGCGCGATGGCGAAGCTCATCACCGGCTCGGGGAAATCGATCTTCGGCGGCTCGGCTTCGCGCTCGGCGTCGAGGAGCAGATCGCCGGTGAGGACGTCCTTCAGCTTCGCCACCGCGCCGATGTCGCCCGCGCCGAACTGGTCGGCCTGCTCGTGCTCCTTGCCCTGGAGCGTCAGCAGCTGGCCCACGCGCTCTTTGTTGTGCGTGCGGGTGTTCACGAGCGTGGAGTCGGAGCCGACCGTGCCGTCGATCACGCGGAAGACGTTGATCCGGCCGGCGAAGGGGTCGGCGACGGTCTTGAAGACGAACGCTGCGCTGCCTGCTCCGTCCACGTGCACGTCGAAGTCCTTCTTCGCCGGGGAAGGCACTCCCTCGACGAGCAGGTCGAGGACGGCAGTCGTGCCCAGATTCTTCGTCGCCACGCCGCACGCGACGGGGAAGATCTCGCCGCGCGTCACGGCGTCCTTGAGCGCATGCGCGACCTCGTCGTCGGAGAGAACTTGTCCCTCGAGATAGCGCTCCATCAGGCCCTCGTCCGTCTCGACGACGGAGTCGAGGAGCTTCTCGCGGTACTCCGCGACCTGGTCGGCCAGCTCCGCCGGGATCTCGCCCGGGGCGGCCTCCTTCGCCCCCTCCGGGCTCATGTAGGCCTTCATGTGGAGCAGATCGACGATGCCGGTCAGCTCGTGCTCGGCCCCGATCGGAAGGTGGATCGCGACGGCGCGCGGCGAGAGCGAGCTCTGCAGCGCGTTCAGCACGCGAAAGAAGTCGGCGCGCTCACGGTCGAGCATGTTCACGAAGAAGACGCGAGACAGGCCGAGCTCCTCGGCGCGCGCCCACACCCGACTCGTCTGCACCTCGACGCCCATCACGGCCGAGACGACGATCAGCGCGCCCTCGACGACCCGGATCGCCGAAACCATCTCGCCCTGGAAGCTCGGCTCGCCGGGCGCGTCCACAAGGTTGATCTTGCGTCCCTGCCAGTCGAGGTGGGCGAGCGCGGCGGAGATGGTCATCTGCCGGCGCTGCTCGTCCTCGTCCCAGTCGGTGACGGTCGAGCCCTGCTCGATCGAGCCGAGCCGGTTGACCGCGCCGGCCTGGAAGAGCATCGCTTCGACGAGCGACGTCTTCCCTGTCCCGCGGTGGCCCGTGACGGCGACGTTGCGGATCTTTCCGGACTCGACTGGCGGCATGCGAACAGGTCCTCCTCGGTTGTTGGAGGTTCGATGTTATCGCCGGAAATAACCGCCTAAGCCGGAGGGGAGCCCGCGCTCGTTGCGCGAGCCATGATCTCTCCCACCACGGCGGCCTTGCTGTCGGCGTACTGCTGCATGTATCGCCAGTCGCATGCTGCGAGCTCGCGCTTGACGCGGGCGTAGAGCTCTCGATCGTCGGCATTCGCCCGAAGCCAGTCTCGGAAGAGCAGCATTCGCTCGACCTCCACGCACCCGGCCGGAAAGACGTGAACGTTGATGTCTCGATCCGGCCCTTTGAGTAGGCGGTGCTCGTACCACTCGGGCTCGCGGAGTCGGAGGATGTATCCCGCCGCCTCCAGGTCGGGCACGTACTCCGGCTCTGCCGCCGTGTCGCGCACCTCCATGACGATGTCGATCAGCGGCTTCGCCGGCAGTCCGGTCACGGCGGTCGAGCCCACGTGCTCGATCCGCAGCGCACGGTCGCCCAGGATTGAGCGGATCCGCGCTTCTTCAGCCGCATACCACGCCGGCCAGTCGGGGTTGTACCTGCTGATCTCGATCGGACCCTGGAGGGGCTGCGGCCCACCGATCGTGATCATCGCCAGGTCTCTTTCGTAGGCCGAGACGTCGTTCGGCTTGCGGGCCCGCACCTACGCCTCGGCTTCGGCCCGCTGGGCGGCGCCGGAAAGGCGAGCCTTCAGGCGCAGGATCGCCTTCGTGTGCAGCTGCGAGACCCGCGACTCGGTTACGCCCAGCACCTCGCCGATCTCGCGTAGCGTCAGCTCCTCGTAGTAATAGAGCGTGATCACGAGCTTCTCGCGCTCGGGCAGGCGTGAGATCACGTCCGCGAGCGCCTCGCGCATCTCCGTCTCGTCGAGCGCCGCCTCCGGGCGCGGCCCGCT
>DATFQN010000086.1:0-2890 GCA_035264165.1 Gaiellaceae bacterium | reverse complement strand
ACGGGTTCCATCTCGTTCCGCCGGGGTCTGACCCCGGGTTCGCCGACGCGATGCTCGAGGTGGCGCGGAGCGAGGAGGTCGACGCGATCCTGCCGCAGTCGTCCTTCGACCTGCTCGGCCTCGCCGAGGCAAAGAGCCGGTTCGAGGGCGTCGCCGTGATGGTCTCCTCGCCGGAGGCGGTGCGCCGCTCGAACGACAAGGCCGAGAGCTATGCGCTCCTCGACGAGATCGGCGCGCCGGGGCCGAAGTGGCGGCGCGTCGTCGGCGGTCAGGCGGTGGCCGGCGCGGCACGGGAGCTCGGCTACCCGGACGAGGACGTCGCCGTCAAGCCTGCCTTCTCGTCCGGCTCGCGCGGGTTCCGGATCCTCTCTGCGGCCGCCGACCGCCGCGAGCAGCTGTTGAAGAACCGTCCCGGCGTCGCGGAGGCGCTGCGCCTGGAGGAGCTTGTCGAGCTGCTCGGCGACGACCAGACGCCGCTGCTCGTGATGGAGCTGGCGGGAGGCCTCGAGCGGACGATCGACGGGATCGCCGAAGGCGGCCGGATCGTGCTGGGACACCCGAAGACACGCGAATCGATGCGCGCGGGCCTCGCGATGTACTTCGCGACGCTCGACGACGACTGGCTGATGGACGTCGCGGCGAAGATCGTCGACGCGCTGGCGCTCGATCACTTCTTCAACATCCAGCTCGTCGGCGACAAGGTGATCGAGATCAATCCCCGGATCTCGACGATCGTCTACCAGGAGGATCTGAACCTCCCCTGGCTCGGCGTCAAGCACGCATTGGGCGAGATCTCGGCCGAGGAGCTGGCGTCGTATCGGGAGCGGGTGCGGCCGACTCGGCGGGCGCTGCGCTACTTCGACCAGGTCGAGTGGGACGACCCCTCCGGGTAGCCTCGCGCCCCTGGCCGGCAGCGGCTCCCGCCGGCCGGAGCCCGGCTCCGCCGCCGCCTCGCCCCAGGAACGCGAGGTGAGAGTCATCCACACCCCGCTGAACGTGGCGGGGATCCCCTGGACGAACGTGCAGGCGCTGCGGCGGAAGGGCGTCGACGCGAAGCTCGTCGTCGTCGAGCGGCAGAAGCTCCATCCGGAGGCGGATTGGTCGCTCGACCGGCCCGCCGGCTTCTGGGGCCGGCAGGCGGTGCAGTGGCCGGCGTTCCTGCGCCTGCTGCCAAAAACGGACATCTTCCACTTCTACTTCGGGTGGACGCTCGTCCCGCGACGCGTGCAGTGGCCGCTGCTGAAAGCGGCGCGGAGGAAGTCCGTCCTGCATTTCCTTGGCTCGGACATCCGCGGCAAGGCGCCCGAGCAGCTCGCCTACGCGCGGGGCGCGGATGCGCGGATTGTCGGCTCCTACGACGCGCTTCGCTGGGTGCCGGACGCGCACGTCGTGCCGCCCGGGCTCGACCTGCGCGACTACACGCCGGTGCCGTCGGAGGATCGTCGGCGGCCCGTCGTGCTGCACGCGCCGTCGTCGCGAAGCCGCAAGGGCACAGAGCACGTTATCGCCGCTTGCGAAGGGCTCTACGTCGACCTGGACATCGTCGAGGGGTTGCGCCACGACGAGGCGCGGCGCCACTACGAACGCGCCGACATCGTCGTCGATCAGCTCAACGCCGGGTGGTACGGAGTCTTCGCGCTCGAGGCGATGGCGCTCGGGAAGCCGGTGCTCGGCTACCTGCGCGAGGAGGCGGTACGCGAGACGGAGAGCGGGCTGGGCGTCGAGGTTCCCATCGTCGCGGTTACGAAGGAGACGTTGCGCGAGCGGATCGCCGAGCTCGCGGCCTCGGCCGACGAGCGGCGCCGGATCGGCGCCGCGTCCCGCGCGTACGTGGAGCACGTGCACGACGCAGACAAAGGCGCCGACCGCCTAATCGCGATCTACCGCTCGCTGTAGTGGTGTGCCTCCATGTTTACGAGCCGGCGGCGACAGGCAAGGAACTGACTACATGGACCGGCTGACCGAGAAGCGGATCGCCCGGAACGACGCGACCTTCCGGGAAGCGAACGAGCAGATCGGTGCTGCGGCCGGAATTTACGGCATCGAGGAGGCGGTCCCCTTCATCTGTGAGTGCGCTGATCCGGCGTGTTCGGAGATCGTCCCGCTCGAGCTAAGGCAGTACGAGGAAATCCGGGCCGACTCCCGCCATTTCTTCAACGTCCCTGGCCACGAGGACGCAGCGCACGGGGCGGCCGTCGTAGTCGAGAAGCGCGACGGCTACGTGATCGTCGAGAAGGTCGGCCACGCCGGCGAGGTGGCCGAGGCCCTCGATGAGCGAAGGGCCGTCGAGGGACAGGGACAAACGGCTGCTTCCGAGGAGTAAGTTGTGCGGGACGATGGACGAACGCGAACGGCGCATCGGGCTCAATGAAGCGGTCTTCCGTGAGGCGAACGAGCGCATAGAGGACCTCAATCAGTCGTTCGCGACGATCACGGACGAGCTGGTGCTGGTGTGCGAGTGCGGCGACGGCAAGTGTGTCGACAAGATCTCGATGAGCCCGGCCGCGTACGAAGAGCTCCGCGCCGATGCCACCCACTTCGCGATCGTTCCCGGCCATGAAATCTCAGACGTCGAGCAGGTCGTCGCACGGCGAGACGGCTACCACGTGGTGAGGAAGAACCAAGGGATTCCTCGCCGCATCGCCGAGCTAACAGATCCGCGCTAGGAATTACCGCGTCTTAGCGCACGGTTCGGTTTCCGTGAGGTCTCGCACACATGAGGCTCCTCTTCGTTTGATCGCCCGACGCCTGGGTAGATCGAGTCGAGCGAGGCTCACGAGAGCCTAAGCACCGAGGGAGGGGTCCATGGCGACGCCTGAGGCAGGTTGAGCAGGCCCGCCGCGGCGAACGGCGGCGGCAGCGGCTGGGAAGCTGCCGCTGCCTTCGCTGA
>DATFQN010000085.1:0-3904 GCA_035264165.1 Gaiellaceae bacterium | reverse complement strand
CCGCCGTCGGCGAACGCGGCCTCGAGCGAGCGCAGGCGGTCGCGGCTGAAGGCGTGAAGCGGGCGGAAGTCGCGGGTGAACGAGCTGGCGCGGCTGTCTGTGCCGACGAGCGCGTCGAGCGGGATCTCGCGGACGCCCAGGTACCGGCGCCCGACCGGCTTCAGTCGCCGCTCGACCTCGTCGAGCTCGAGCAGGCGATCGCGGGCGCGGCCCCTCGGTCCCTTCATCTCGAGGCCAAGCGTACAACCGGCGTGCGTCAGGACGCGATCAGCCTAGCCGGCCCTGAGCTCGGGCCGACGACCCGCGCGCTCTCATCTCGCCGGGATGACGTTCGCCGCGTGGGCGCGCTCTATCGTCGCCGTCAGGGCACTCCCGGCGCCGACCTGGACGCGCCGTGTCAACGGCAGAGGAGGACGGAATGAGCGTCAAGGCGGAAGAGAAGCGCACGCGCGGCGCGCTGAAGAGCGGCGTCCCGCGCCAGAGGAAGGTCGAGCACTTCACGCCCGCCGAGCGCGCCGCCCGAGGTCGTGCCGCGCGCGCCGAGGTGCCGCGCTCGAGCCACGCCGAGCTCGAGCCCTCGGGCCGCGATGCGGTCGCGCTGCTCGACGCGGACTCGCCGAACCGCGCGGCGGAGCTCGTCCCGATCCGGTACGAGCGCATGCTCGTCTCGCCGTTCACCTTCTACCGCGGCTCCGCCGTCTTGATGGCCCATGACCTCTCGCCCACGCCTCGGTCGGGCCTGCACGTCCAGCTCTGCGGCGATGCCCACCTCGCCAACTTCGGCTTGTTCGCCTCGCCCGAGCGGGAGATGGTGTTCGACGTCAACGACTTCGACGAAACGCACCCGGGCCCGTTCGAATGGGACGTGAAGCGTCTCGTAACGAGCTTCGAGATCGCCGCCCGGTACCGAGGCGTGGGTGACGGCGATCGCAAGGCGATCGTCCTCGGCGTCGTCCGGGCGTATCGAAAGGCGATGCAGGACTTCGCCTCGATGACGAACCTCGCGGTCTGGTACTCACGCGTGGACCTCACGCAGATCGAGGCGCAACTCCGGCGCCAGAACGACAAGAAGATCGCGAAGACGCTCGCCCGCGGCGCGAAGAAGGCTCAGACCAAGGACAGCATGAAGGCGTTCGCGAAGCTGACGCACGAGGTCGACGGCGAGCCGAGGATCGTGTCCGACCCACCGCTGATCGTGCCGATCGAGGAGTTGCTGCCGGAGGACGAGGCGCGCGACGTGACGGAGGAGCTGCGCGAGATGTTGCGGGAATATCGCGGGACGCTCCAGGCCGACCGGCGAACGCTGCTCGAGAGCTTTCGTTACGCCCACATCGCGCGCAAGGTCGTCGGCGTCGGCAGCGTCGGCACGCGGTGCTGGATCGTGCTGTTGCTCGGCCGCGACACGAACGACCCGCTGTTTCTCCAGGCGAAGGAGGTGGGGCCGTCGGCGCTCGAGCCGTACCTCGGCCGGAGCCGGTTCAAGAACAACGGCCAGCGCGTGGTCGACGGCCAGCGGCTCATGCAAGCCGCCAGCGACATCTTCCTCGGCTGGGTGCACGTGAAGGCGGGCCTGGACGGGCAGCCGCGCGACTTCTACGTCCGCCAGCTCTGGGACTGGAAGGGGTCGGTGGACTTCGAGGCCATCTCTCCGGCCGGCCTCAGCTTCTACGCAGGCGTCTGCGGGTGGACGCTCGCGCGCGCGCACGCGCGGTCGGGCGACCGGATCGCGATCGCGTCGTACCTCGGCACGAGCGATCGGTTCGAGCGTGCAGTCGCCGACTTCGCCACCGCGTACGCCGACCTCAACGACCGGGACTACGAGGCGCTCGCCGCCGCCGCGCACGACAGCAGGATCACGTCGAAAGAATCGGCGTGACGCCCGGCCGCTCGAGCGAGCGGCGGAGCGACGGCTTGCGGCCCCGACCATGCGCTCGACGACGAGCGGTCACGTCGAGCGGTTCGAGGCGATGGCGACGGTGCTGCTGGCGCTGGCGACGGTGGGCACCGCGTGGAGCGGGTACCAGGGAAGCCGCTGGAACGGCGAGCAGGCGAAGGCCTTCAGCCGCGGGTCGGCGCTACGCGTCGAGTCCGCGAAAGCCGACAGCCTCGCGAACGCGCAGTCGCAGGTCGACGTCGCGACCTTTATGGCGTGGACGAGCGCCTACGCTGAGAAGGAGACGGCGCTCGACGAGTTCTACTTCCGGCGGTTTCGCGCGGAGTTCAAGCCGGCCGTCGAGGCGTGGGTGGCGACGAAGCCGCTGAAGAACCCGACGGCGCCGTTGACGCCATTCGCGATGCCTCAGTACAAGGTCGCAGCGCGAGCAGAGGCCGAGCGCCTCAACGCCGAGGCCGAGGTGTACTCGTCGCAGGCGCGGGCGAACGTCCAGCGCGCGACCAACTATGTGCTCGCGGTCGTCCTCTTCGCTGCCGCACTGTTCTTCGCCGGCATCAGCACCAAGCTGCAAACGCTGCGGCTGCGCCGGGTGCTGCTCGGCCTCGGTCTCCTCGTGTTCGTCTCGACCGTCGTCTGGCTCGCGACGCTTCCGGTCAGCTTCTCCGTCTGAGAGCCAGCTTCGTTCGCCCGCGCTTCGCGAGGACGGGCAGGTGGCCAGGCGTCCAGTCTATGAAGGCGCAGTCAGCGCGACAAGAGCGCGCCCGCTCAGCCGGCGAGCAGCGTCTCGGCCCCGGCCGACGGCTCCAGATCCGGAAGTCGTGTCATCCGCACGCCGTTGAAGAGGCCGAGCAGCCCGGCAAGGAGCGGGACCAGCAGCGCGATCTGAAGCGCGATCGGCCGCGAGTCCGTGTTGATCTCGATGATCTCGTCCTGGACCGCCTGCGGCTTGCCCGCGAGGAGCTCCTCGAGCTGTGTGTTGGTCATCACCTCGGCGTTGTCCTCGAGCTGCGTGGCAACGGTCTCCTGCTGGGCCGGTGAGAGCACAGTGCTCGAATCGGCCTTGTGGGTGAAGACGAGCGAGAGCGCGCCGAGCATGATCGCGCCGGAGAACGCGAGGCCGAACGAGAGACCGAAGGAGCCGCCGGCCGAGTTGACGCCCGCTGCCTCGCTCACGCGCTCTTCCTCGATCGGGGCGAGCGTGTAGTTGTTGAGCTGCGAGACGAGCAGCCCGAGGCCCGCGCCGGCGATCATCAGCGGGATCGCCATCGCCCAACCGGAGTCGGCGCGCGGCACGATCGGGATCAGCACCGCGACGCCGATCACGAGCAGGGCGAAGCCGGCGCGGATGATCTTGCTCGGGCTGCGCTTGCCGGCCCTCTTCCCGGCCAGCAGCGCGACGGCGAACATCGTGAGCGAGAGCGGCGCGAGGGTGACCCCGGCCTCCAGCGCGTTGTACTCGAGCACCATCTGCAGGAAGATCGGGAGCGCGATCATCAGCCCGCCGAGGGCGATCTGCTGCAGCGTCTGCGACGAGATGCCCAGCCGGAAGTACCTGGACGCGAAGAGGCCGGCATCGAGGAGCGCGGGCTTTCCCTCGCGCTTGCGCTTGCGCAGCCACCAGACGAGCGAGCCGAGCGCGACGAAGCCGACCGCGATCAGCGCGCCCACTGCCTCGCCGCCCTCCTGCCAGACGAGGATCCCGAGCACGACGCCGCCCATCCCGAGCGCGGAGAGAGTCGCGCCGACCACGTCGACGCCGCGGGCGCCGGTGTACGGAACGTCGTGGACGAGCTTGATCCCCGAGAGGACGATGGCGATGATCACGACCTCGCCGAAGAACGCGACGCGCCACGAGAGGTACGTCGTGATGAAGCCTCCGACGAGCGGCCCGACGGCGGCTGCGATCGCGGCGGACGCACCGACGAGGGCGTAGGCCTTGCGCTGCATCTTCCCGTCGAAGTTGCCGTGGATGAGCGACTGCATGGCCGGCAGCAGCAGCGAGGCGCCGAG
>DATFQN010000084.1:0-6868 GCA_035264165.1 Gaiellaceae bacterium | reverse complement strand
ACGGTGGGCATCCGCGGATCGTCCCAGCCTCGGACGGAGCCCTCGCTCACGAGTCGAGCCAGGACCCGCTTCGAGAGGACGGTGTACGTGAGATTGAGGCGGGCGAACTCGTACTGGCGCGGGCGCGAAGGCACCGGCAGGTTCTCGATCAGCCAGTCGTAGAGCGGCCGGTGATCCTCGAACTCGAGCGTGCAGAGGGAGTGGGTGATGCCCTCGATGGCGTCCGACTGACCGTGGGCGAAGTCGTACAGCGGATAGATGCACCACTCGTCGCCGGTCCGCGGGTGAGTCGCGTGCAGGATCCGGTACAGCACCGGGTCGCGCATGTTGATGTTGGGCGAAGCCATGTCGATCCTGGCCCTGAGCACTCTGGCGCCGTCCGGAAACTCACCCGCGCGCATGCGCTCGAACAGGTCGAGATTCTCATCGATCGAACGGTCGCGCCAGGGGCTGTTCTTGCCAGGCTCGCTGAAGGTGCCGCGGTGCTCGCGGATCTCGTCGGCGGAGAGGTCGTCGACGTAGGCCTCGCCGGCCTTGATCAGGTGGACGGCCCAGTCGTAGAGCTGATGGAAGTAGTCCGACGCGTAGTAGAGATGCTCGCCCCAGTCGAAGCCGAGCCAGCGGATGTCCTGCTGGATGGAGTCGATGTACTCCTGCTCTTCCTTGATCGGGTTCGTGTCGTCGAAGCGCAGGTGGCAGCGCCCGCCGAACTCCTGGGCGATCCCGAAGTTGAGCGCGATCGACTTGGGATGGCCGATGTGGAGGTAACCGTTCGGCTCGGGCGGGAAGCGCGTCACGACCGCCGAGACCCGGCCTTCACGGACGTCGGCGGCGACGATCTCGCGGATGAAATCGCTTCGTTCGGGAGGGGCTGGACTGTGTGCGCTCGCGCCGCTGCTACTCATCAACTCGCAGAGATTAGTCCAGTACGTCGCCGTGTCTGGGCGGCGCGGCGGACGGGCGACGCGGCTGAGGGGTGGCTAGTACGACGAGAGAGCACGAAGGGCGGCGGGCTGCGCCGCCCTTCGTGGATGGACGTACTCCGCGGGGCTCGGTCTCAGCCGAGGCGGAGCGCCTTCTCGGTCGCGGCGCGGAAGCTGTCGCATGCGCTCAGGTACTGCTTGGCTGCGAGCTGATCGTGACCGGTCGTGATCAGGTCCGCGATCGTTGCCAGCGTCTTCGCCTGACCCGGGGTCGGCGACGGGATCGCGCCCTCGGCGTCCCGGTACGTCACGGTGGCGATTGCCTCGGCGACGAGCCCGACCAGGTCCTTCGTCGAGCTCAGGTCGCCGGCGCCGCGAGACTCGGCCGTAAGCAGGTCCGAGATGGCCGCCTTCAGCTTCGTGATCGCGGCCGACGGGTCGTCGGCGTCGAGCTTGTCGGTTGCGCCGTTCGTCGGCGGCGTGCCGCCGAGGTTGCCGATCAGGTCGTCACGCGCGGCGCGAAGCGCCGAGGCGACGCGCGTGCTCGTGGCCGACTGGATGAGCTGCGTCAGGGTGTCGGCGACGCCCTCGATCGCGTCGACGAGCGAGAGCACGGTCACCGTGAACTGCCGCGTCGTCGCACCGCCGTCGTCGTCGGTGACCGTGACGGTGATGGTTCGCGTGCCGGGCATGGAGTACATGTGGCTGTCGCTGATCTCGCCGGCCGCGCCGCCGTACGCGTCCGAGAACGACGTGAACGAGGTGTCGAGCGGCGAGCCGTCGCCCCAGTCGATCGACGCCGACTGGGTGTCAGCGACGCCGGGATCCGTGAACGACGCAGCCACGGTGACCGGGAGGCCGACGATCGTCGGTGTGGCGCCGCCGTCGAGGTCGTGGCCGAGGCTGTCCCTGACGGAGGCGGAGACGATCTGCGGCGGCACGTTCCGGACCTGCACGGGCAACGATACGGTCGCGCCGGTGCCGACGAGCGAGGTGTCCGTGGGGTGCTTCGCCCGCGCCTTCACCGTGGCCGTCGTCGGGCCGTCGAGCGTCGCGGCGCTGAAGCCGGCCGAGTCGCCGTCCGACTCGAACGACCCGTTCGCGTCGAGATCCCACCCGATCGTGAAGTGCTTGGCGTAGTAGCCCTCGCAACCCGTGTGGTCGCGGACGAGGCTCCCGTTCTCGTCACGGTAGACGGCGTAGAACGTCACACCGCCGACGTCGTCGCCGTAGTCCTTGATCGTCGGCGTCACGCCGGCCGGAACCGGAGAGACCGGGTACGGCGCGCCGGCCGGCCGGTACACGGGAAGGTGCTCGAGATCAAGAGCCTCCTCGAACCGACCTGTCCCGCGCAGTTGGATCGTGTCCGGGCCCGGGTACTCGTCACTGCCGGACGACGTGATGCGCGAATAGTCGTTCGCGGAGATCGTGCAGCCCGGCGGCGCGAACCAGCGCCACGAGCTCGCCGCCTCGTTGATGTCGCTCGCAGGTGCACCGAGGTGGTCGAGCGAATCGAATTTGTCCGCGTCACGGGTGTCGAACTCGATCGGGAACTGCGGAGGGCCCCCTGCGTCGAGGCCGACGTTCCGGTCGTAGAAGAGCTGGATGAACGCCTTCGTGATCGGCGCCCGCGCCTGGCCGGTGAGGGTGACGCTCGACCCTTCGTCGACTGCGTACGGACCGCCGAACGCGGCCGACGGTCGCAGTGTCGGGCTGTTCGCGCGCACGAAGCTGCGGACCCGGTACTCGCCGCCGAAGATGCGGTCGCCGCTCGCGTCGTGATTCGAGATGTAGACGACGAGCTCGCCGCTCGGCGTCACATACGTGCTCGAGCCGGCGGAGAAGCTGCCCGTGTAGGTGGAGCCGCCCCACGACCCCTCGTTCATCGTCTTCGACGTGACGCGGGTGAGCGGGCACGTCGTCGGGTCGCCGGACGCCAACAGGTGGACCTCGTACAGGTCCAGCTTCTCGTCCGAGAACGGGTTGATGATCGCCCCGGTCCGGCGGCCGCCGATCATGTACAGCGCGCCGTCGATGCCGCCCTCGCGCACGAAGTTGAACATCTGGTGCTGACCCGTGTTGAACGGACCCGATCCCTCCGGCCAATCCCCGACTCCGGGACAGGCCTCGAGCTCGGGCTCGGTGTAGCGACCGGCGAGATCCCACTCGAGCGACGGCGAGTTCAGCGTCGTCGTCGTCTCGCCGGGGTCGGGACGCGACCGGAAGAAGCGGACGTCCTTGTTCGCGGGGCCGCCGGCGACGACCATCAGGTAGCGGCAGCACGCACCGTCCTCGGCCCTGATCGCAGTCAGGCCGACCGGGTCGGCACCGAACCCCTTGTTGTAGTCGTTGTTCTGCGTGTCCGGGTCGAGTGGATCGAACCGAGTGAGAAACTTCGGGTCCTCGGGATCCGAGATGTCGAAGAAGAGGATCGTCGCGCGGGCTTTCTCGCCGGCGAACGGATTCTCGGTTCCGACCGCGAGCACGTCGCCGAGGATCTGCATCCCGCCGGGGTGCCTGTACGCAGGGACGCCGTGCGCGCCGTCCATCGGGATCGCCGTCACCGCCTTGTCGATCGCGAGGTTCGTCCAGTCCGCCGCGTTGTCGAACGGGAGCAGGTTCGTCCGCATCCGCTCGCCGGTGTGCTCGCGCGAGCCCATACGCGCGACGATCAGGTAGCCGGGCTCGTCGTCGCCGAAGCAGCCGGACGGGACCAACCCGGACTTGCTGTAGATGAGATACGGCGTCCCGTCGGCGCCGTCCTTGCGGGCGATCCCCTCGATGTGCTTGCAACTCGTCGGGCCCGGCGTGCCGTTGCGCGCGAACGCGAGCGCGTCCGCCTTCTGCGACAACGCGCTGAACGCGCCGACGACGCCCCCGCTCGAGACCGGATCCGCGGGCACGAAGCGTTGCCCGATCGACTCCGGCGTGTCGGCCGTCCCGGCCGCCGTGGCCGGAGCCGAACCGCCCGGCAGCAACATTACGGTGGCGCCGACTATTGCGAGGAGCGCGAGCGCCTTGTTCATGAACGTCTTCCTTGCGGCCATTTTGCTCTTCCTCCGTGTCGGTGAACTGCTGCCGACGGTACGGCGGCGCCGACTGCGGCGAAATACCTGAGAGCCACAGTGTTTTGAGTTGACGATCGCGAGCGTGCACGAGCGCCTTGCGGCGCAAAGCGACCCGTCGCAGGGGATGGACGAGACGCCGCCCGTCGCTCAGTCGCACTCGCACGGACGCCGGGTGGAGGCGAAGGGCCGGCGGTGACCGGCCCTTCGCCGTCCGTCGCCTGCTACTTCAGTGCTTCGTCGAACGCGTCGCGGACGACCTCGTCCAGACCTCCGTAGAGCGGCTTGTACGTGTTGTTGCTGGAGTTGATCGCGACGTACGCCTGCATGCCGTTCGGGAAGACGACGGCGAGGGTCGAGCATCCAGGCTTCGTCCCGTTGCTGCTCGGGCAGCCGCCGTTCTTCCAGACGTACTCGCCGAGCTCGCCCGTGATCGACGTGTCGAAGCCCATCCGATCTCCGGGCACGCCCTTCATCGCATTCGCGAGCGCCTTCCGCACGATCAGACCGGCGTCGAGGGCCGACAGAAAGCGGGCGTACGCCTTGGCCGAGATGGCCAGATAGCCGGCGCCCGCGTGGAGGTAGAAGTCCTCCCGAGGCCCGCTGCCGGGCTGGCTGCGATCGGCGTTGTTGTAGTCGAGCGCGTAGTCCTCCACGCCGTCGCCCTGCGGATAGAAGCTCGCCTGGACGCCGATCGGGCCCAGCACGTGCTGGAACACGTAATCGCGGAAGCGGGTGGAGACGATCTCGTTCAGCTCGTCGGTGTGGCTCGAGCAGTAGGAACGCGAGAAGCCGAACGCGAGCTGCATCTCGATGCGGGCGCGGACGAACGGCAGGAGCACGCGCATCAGCCCGTACACCGTGTTGTTGTACTCGTACCGCACCTCGCCGTCCTTGTCGCGCAGGGCGGGATGACCCTTGGCGACGATCGCGAGGATGCACGCGAGCGGGTCGTCCGAGCAGTTCGTGCCCTGCGGGAGCAGGCTGTGGTGCCCGAGCAGGTCGCGGAAGGTCAGCCCTCTGACGCTCGGGCCCTTCTTCCAGCAGCGCGGAAGGTACTTGTCGATCTTCGTGTCGACCGAGAGACCGCGTTCGTCGAGCGCCTTGATCAGCGCCGCGGCCGTGATCGTCTTCGACGCGCTCGCCGCCTGCGCCATCGTGTCGGCCGTGAAGCGCGCCTCGCCGCCGTCCTGGTGGAGACGGCGGAAGCCGCCGCCGCCGCTCCGCACGACTGCGCCGTTCCGGGCGATGGCGTACGAGAAGCCGACGACGTGACCGTTCAGCCTGCCGACGAGGCCGCGGGCGAACAGGTCGAGGTCGATCGTCTCCGGCGTGGTCACGCTGGGAGGGAGCGGCGGCGGCGGTGTTTGCGTGCTTGTCAGGACCGGCGGCTTCGTGGGCGCGGACGCAGGCGCGCTGGTCGCGGCCAGGCAGCTCGCACCGGCTGCGACTGCGACCGCGAGAGTGGTGGAGAGCGTGGAGCGGAGCATGGTGACCTCCTCGTCGTGGGTAGGTGCTCCCACAACCCGCTCGCGCCTTGTTCCTTACGCGCGGCGGTAGCCGTCGGCGCTACCTCGGCGAGTCGCTCGAGCCAACACGCACGAACGGGCCGGGCTTGACATCGGACAGGTGTGTCTGATTTATTAACTCAGACAACAATGTCCAAAATAGAGAGGGACGAAGAGATGCTGCATCACACGAGAAGGTCAGCCACCGCAACACCGCAGCCGGTTCACGGCCGACGTCACCGGCACGGCACCGCGCTTCCGAACGACGCCGGCGGCAAGAAGAGCGGCGTGCTTCTGTTCGTCTTGCTCATCGCCCAGCTGATGGTGATCCTCGACATCACGGCTGTGAACATCGCCCTGCCGAGCCTCGCCGGCGACCTTCATCTGACTGGTTCCGACATCAGCTGGACGATCACGAGCTACTCGCTCATCTTCGGAAGCCTGCTCCTCTTCGGGGGCCGCGCAGCAGATCTGCTCGGGCGGCGCCGAATGTTCCTGACCGGCCTCGGCATCTTCACCTCGTCCTCGTTCGCCTCGGCGATGGCCGGCACGGCCGGTGCACTCTTCGCCGCTCGAGCAGGTCAGGGTCTCGGCGCAGCCATGCTCTCTCCCGCCGCGCTCGCGATCATCATGTCCGCCTTCCAGGGCAAGCAGCGGGCGAAGGCGCTCGCCGCCTGGGGGGCAGTCGGCGGCGCAGGTGCTGCGATCGGCGTCCTCGTCGGAGGCGTCCTGACCGAGTTCACCGACTGGCGGATGATCTTCTACGTCAACCTTCCCGTCGCCGCAGCACTCGCGATCGCCGCACTGAAGATCATCCCGGCCGACACTCGCAAGCCGCGGTGGAAGGGTCTCGACCTCCGCGGCGCCCTACTCGCCACCACGAGCCTCGGCGCGATCGTGTTCGCGATCACGCAGGCCGACGGTGCTGGTTGGACTTCCGCCCAGACTCACCTGTTCGGCCTCGGTGGTCTCGCCGGCCTCGCGGCCTTCGCAGCTCTCGAGCGCCGCACCGACACACCGCTCCTGAGGATCGAGCGGCTGGCCGATCGCGCCGTCGGCGGTGGGCTCTTCCTGATGCTCGCGACAGCCGGGTCGATCTTCGGCCTCTTCCTCCTCAGCTCGCTCTACCTCCAGAACGTCCTCGGATGGGGGCCGCTCTCGACCGGCCTCGCGTTCGTCCCGCTCGCGCTGGCGGCAGGAGTCGGTGCGCACGCGTCCGGCCACATCGTCGGCAAGCACGGCGTCCGCGGCCCACTCGTCGGCGCCTTCTTGGTCGCCGCGGCAGGGATGACGCTGCTCGCCCATGTCGGCGAGAGCGGCAGCTACCTCCGCGACGTGCTGCCTGGAATGCTCGTCGCCGGACTCGGCCTCG